>JBJYWZ010000440.1:0-5464 GCA_046259725.1 Promineifilaceae bacterium (SeqCode)
GACAGCGCCGATGTCGATGAGTTCATGTGGAACCATCCGCAGATGCTGGTGACTACGTCAGCCGGAAATGCCGGGCGAGACGGCAACAGCAACGGCATTGTCGATCTGGATTCTATGGGCGCGCCTGGCACGTCGAAGAATGTACTCACGGTCGGCGCCAGCGAAAATGCGCGTTCTGACAATTATCCCTGCGATACCGGCGCCAGCGGCATACCGTGCAGCGGTTCTAATGTCATCGGCACATACTACCAGAGCTGGCCCAGCAAGTTCCCTGCCAATCCGCTGAAAGACGATCCCAGCGCCGGCAACGAGCATCAAATGGCGGGGTTTTCGAGCCGCGGCCCCACAGATGACGGCCGTATCAAGCCCGATGTCGTCGCTCCCGGCACCTGGGTGCTCTCCGGTTACAGCGCGCTGTACCAGCAGGAATATGGCGACCCCTTCAATCCACAGAACGGGCTGCCCCAGTATGACGGCTGGGGCTACCCATACAGCGAGACCTATAAATATATGGGCGGCACCTCTATGTCCAATCCGCTGGTCGCGGGCGGCGCCGCCGTCGTGCGTGATTATTACCAGAAGGCGCACAGCCACAGTGCCAGCGCGGCCCTGGTAAAGGCGACGCTGATCAATTCGGCCGTCGACCTGCTGGATGAGAATAACGATGGAGCCAACGACAATGATTATCCCATCCCCAATATGCACGAAGGCTGGGGACGGGTCGATCTGGCCGCGGCGACAGACGGCAATCGCCAATTTGTAGATGAAGCGAGCGGCGTCAGCGGGGGCAGCAGCAAACAATACCAATTTGATGTCGCCGGCGGCCAACCGCTGAAAGTGACCCTGGCCTGGTCGGATTATCCGTCAAGCATGTCCGCGTCCGTCAATCTCGTCAATAACCTCAACCTCGTTGTCACAGGTCCGGGTGGTTCGCCGGTCTATAAAGGCAATGTCTTCAACGGCGGCTGGTCACAAACTGGGGGAACGGCCGATTCTCTGAACAATATCGAAAACGTCTATGTGCAGAATCCCACGGCCGGGACATGGACGGTAGAGGTCAGCGGCGCCAACGTCCCCATTGGCCCGCAGCCGTTCGCCCTGGTGGTGGATGTTGCACAGCCGGCTGCGCTTGATATTCCGTTATCCACCGGCTGGAACATGATCTCCAGTTATGTCAACCCGAGCGATCCGGCGCTGGAGACGCTGCTGGCGGGAATTCAAGCGAACATGGTGCTGATAAAGGACATTAATGGAAACATTTATTGGCCCGAATTCGGATCCAACACAATCGGCGACTGGGACGTGCGCCAGGGCTACAAGATTTACATGAACGCACCGGCGACGCTGACGATCACCGGGCAGGCAGTCAACCGGGCGCAAACAGCGATAAGCCTGCCGGCTGGCTGGTCGATGATCGCTTTCCTGTCTGATACACCGATGGCCATTGACCAGGCGTTGGCCTCGATCAGCGGGCAGCTTGTCCTGGCCAAGAACGGTGGCGGCGATGTCTATTGGCCGGCCTTCAATGTGAACCAGGTTGGCGACATGCAGCCAGGTCAGGGCTACAAGCTGTACTTGCAGTCGCCCGGGACGTTGATTTATCCTTAGTGAACTTATCCCGGAAACGATTTGGCCCGTCCTTCCAGGTGACAAAATAGAAAAGTTTCCGGGATAACGACGAGGGTAGTTCCTGATTGTACCCTGGAAATCCATGCTATACTGTTCCTATAGTTGGTTTAGCTTGGCAGGGCGATAGGAGCCATTCTGCGGAGCATCCTCTTGCCGTGCCCGGGGAGGTGGAACCATGAAGGGCAGGCCGGTAATCATTTTATTGAGTATCGTTTTCTTTTGTTCCATGACAACGCAGCTCCTTGCGGCGCGCAGCGCGAATTATGGGGCGGACACTAGTTTAGATGGGGACTTCATCTGGACCTCGTGGGACGCCGCACATTACACTCTGATCGACGACGGCAATTTTCTCTGGATCGGCACAGGCAATGGGCTGGTACAGGTTAACAAGGCATCAGGCGGCTACCGGCGCTATGCTGCGGCCGACGGCCTGCCGCACAGCCACGTCACCTGCGGCGCGGTGGACCTTGCCGGCAACCGCTGGTTCGGAGGAGACGGCGGCTTAAGCAAGTTGGATGCCGCGGGTAAGTGGACGCACTTCAACCGCGACAATTCCCCTCTGGCAGGCAGCGAGGTCAGCGGCATCGCCGTGACGGCCGACGGTGACATCTGGGTCGGCTACACGGATCAGGCGGCGGTCAACCGCCTATCCCCTGACGGCATCTGGAGCAAATATCCTAACCGCGAAACGGCCGTTTCTCTCGCTTATAACAACATCAAGCAGACCATCAACAACGGCGACCTGTGGACGGCCGCCGGGGATGATGTCTGGGCCGGCTACAGTGTCTTCGACGGCCAGAAGTGGGTGGACCGCTCACCTGAGGCGAGCAGGTCCTCGCCGCAGGAACTGCGGGTCGACAGCGGGGAACACGTCTGGGCAATTGGCAGCATCAGAGACAGCTATGGAGTCCTGGAGTGGGATGGCGCGCAGTGGACCAGCTATGAATTGAGCTGCAATGGCTGCGTCAGCGCAGGCCTGACCGACCTGGCAATTGATAAAAATGATGTCGTCTGGGCGGGCGGGGATGTAAGCTATCCTTATTCGCGCGGCGGTAATGCATACGGCCGCCTGCCCGATGAACCCGGCAGCTTTACGCTCGACCGCTATGTCGGCGGCGTTATTTCCGGCCTATCAGACATGACCGCAACAGATGAGGGGCTGTGGATCACAGGCGCCAACTGGCTGCAGAAAGCTGACGGAAGTGTGCAGAAGTTCGAGGACGTTCCCTACCTGAACAACGTCACGCGCCTGATCGTCGACGGGGAGGGCACGACCTGGCTGCACAGCGGCCGCTATAACGGCGTGCTGCAGATACTGGATGACAATGGCACGGGCACCCTGCGCGACGACAGCGGTCAGATTGTGTTGGGCAATATCGATTCCGTGGAAATGGAAATCGCGGCCAACGGCGATTTGTGGCTTGCCTGGATTGAGGACGCCGTTCGCTTTCAGTTTGGCCACGGTCCAAGGCGCTACGTCAATGGAACGGCCGTTGACTATGTCCCACCTCGAGACGGCGTCTTCATCTATGACATCTATGTCGAAGATGACGTGCATACGTGGTTCGTCTACGATCCCTACATCAGTGACGGCTCACCTAACCCCGGCATCTGGCGCCTCGACGACCGCGGCACGCCAACCGATTTCAGTGATGATGTGTGGACCACTTATGAGGTCAGCGAGATCGGAGCGGACGCCAGCGTCGCCGCGCGCGACGGAAAGCTGTGGTATGGGGATTCGACCGGCGTCTACCTCTACGACGATGGCGGCTGGCAGCAGCTGAGCAGCGAGGCGACCGAAGAGCTGGTGCCGGCCGACAACGGCGTTTTGTTCGCTGCGATGGATGGCGGAGCCCTGGTGATCGAGGCGGGCGGAAAGCAGTATTGGCGTTCCGTGCCGGAAATCGTGCTCAACAATTACGACCTGGTGCGCTCCACAACGCGCCGCAATAAGCTGTGGCGCAATACCGCGGACGGCGCGATCTGGTTTTGGCATTACAGCGGAGAATTGGGGCGTTGGGACGGCGGTACGCAACAAGCCTATAAAAGCCCCTCCTACGGCGGCTACATTGAGGTGGATCAGAACAATCATGTGTGGCTGATCGAAGAAGCCGGCCAGTGGCAGGACAAGACATTGTGGCGCATTTCTCCACGGCCCGACTTTCGCCTGTCGACAGGTCCTGCGACCTGGTTCATCACGCCGGGCGGCAGCCGCACCATCGCCGTGGGCGCTGTCTCCATTGAGGGTTACGCGAACGAAGTTACACTTTCTATCAAGGGGCTACCGGCTGGCGTAACGGGGCAGGTGAATCCATCAGAGATAACTCCCGGCAAGCAGGCTGTGGTCGTCCTGACCGCTCACGATGCCCTGCCCGGCACTACGGCCGTCACGCTTCGCGCCGTCTCCGGCGACATCATCCATAATCAGAAAATAACGCTCGCCGTCGTCGCTGAAGCGCACGAATCCTGGCTGCCGCTTACAGCATTTGCTCCGTAGCCGATTGCTGGCCGGCACAGCCAGCGTGTGGCCAGATTGAGTCTCTATTCAACCTCCACGGCCATGGCCACCGCCTCACCGCCGCCTAGGCAGAGGGCGGCGATGCCCCTGGAAAGCCCGCGCTGACGCAGGGCATGAATGAGGGTGACCAGAACACGCGCGCCGCTGGCGCCAATGGGATGGCCAAGGGCGACCGCTCCGCCGTTGACGTTGACCTTCTGCCAATCCCAATTGAACCTCTGGCGCTGCATATCCACACCGTTGGCCAGCACCTGCGCGGCGAATGCCTCGTTCAGCTCAATCAGATCGACGTCGTCGAGGCCCCAGCCAAGTCTGGCCAGCAGCGCCGGAATGGCGCGCGCAGGTGCGGCAAATATCCACTGCGGATCGACGGCGGCAAGCGTATAGCCAACGATACGCGCCATTGGCTGCAGTCCCTGCCCCTGCGCCGCCGCGCGGCTGGTCACAACCAGCGCCGCCGCGCCGTCGTTGAGTCCGGGCGCGTTTCCGGCGGTAACACGGCCGTCTTCGGCAAACGCCGGCGGCAGGCCCGCCAGCGTTTCTAAAGATGTTTGCAGTTCATAAGCGCCGTTATTATAAGCCGCGCGAATGGTCTCGTCGGCCGTTATCCGCCTGATCTCACCTCTTTTTCCCCTGACCTCAACGGGCACAATCTCCTTATCGAAGGCGCCGGCGGCGGTAGCAGCGGCCGCTTTTTCGTGACTCTGCAAGGCATAGGCGTCCATTTCTTCGCGGCTGATCTCGAACTGCCGGGCGATAAACTCGGCCCCGCTGCCCATGACCCAATCTTGAAAGGAACACCACAGGCCGTCGTGGAGGATCGAATCTTCCAATACTGCCGGGCCATAACGCAGCCCCTGCCGCGCCTTAGGAAGCAGATAGGGGGCGTTGGACATGCTCTCCATACCGCCGGCGACGAAGACATCGGCTTCCCCGGCGATGATGGCATTGGCGGCGAGCATGACAGCCTTTAAGCCGGAGCCGCAGACTTTGTTAACCGCCGTGGCTCCGACCGTATCCGGCAGACCGCCGCGCAGCGCCGCCTGGCGCGCCGGGGCCTGCCCCGCGCCCGCGCCGATGACCATGCCCATAATTACCTCATAAACGGAGCTGTAATTGACGCCCGATCGCTTCAGCGCCGCCTCAACCGCGAGGGCGCCCAAATCAGGGGCACTCAGGCTGCTCAAACCACTCATAAAACGACCGGTCGGCGTGCGCACCGCGCTTAGAATGACGATATCGTTCTCGCTGCTGCCTTTCATTGGCTGCTCCTTATCTGAATATTCATGTTCAACCGGCAGGTAATCAGGTACAGGA
>JBJYWZ010000441.1:0-2795 GCA_046259725.1 Promineifilaceae bacterium (SeqCode)
CGCGGCGAAGAGGTCCGGCGGCGCCGTGGCGCGGTCGCGCAGGCGCAGGCCGCCGAAGTTCTGCGCGAAATGGAGCAGCGCCTGGCGTGATTCTTCGCTGAGCCGCCCGGTATTGCGCCGGTCGAAGCCGTCGGCGAAATCTTCGGGCAGTTCGCCCGGTCTGTAGGAACGGCCGTGATGGAAGTAGGCGATGATATCCTGCTCTCGGGCGACGTTGAGTGCGACGGCCAGGCGCAGGGAGAGAACGACCTCCTCCACCGTGCGCGAGCGCGCCGGACCGTAATTGCCGTAGCGTAAATTGGCGTAGGTCAGGGCGAAATCATGATCCCGGCGGCGCCCACCATACCAGGCAGGCTCTTTTTCGCCGCTTTCGTTTAGCAGCTGCAAATTCATCTCCCGGCCCAGGCGGTGCGGCGCGTTCCGGTCACGCGGCCTGCGGTAGAGATAGTACCAGGCGGCGATGGCCAGAATGACAAGTCCCGCGCAGCTAACGGCCGCCAGCAGGGCAGTGGTGGTAGGATTCATAGAGGTTCTTTTCTACCCCAGCCGGCGCACGCGGGCAATAGTTATCGATCTGTCATGCGGGCATCCAGACCGCCGGCTGCCGGAACATTTATAATATAATGGGCATAAACGAAGTCCGGTAGTTGTTGTTCGATTTGTAAAATCGAACCGCGTTCTGGGCAAATCGCGCTACAATTGCCCATAGAAATAACTCACGCGGATGAACAAGGATGAAGCTGATCAAAGCCGATATCTCAAGCTGTTTCCCCTTCTCGTCCGCGTCCTGGCCCTGAAACGACAGGGCAGCAAGATTGTTAAGAACGAGATCGCCAGACAAAAATCCGGGACGCATATGGCCTCCAACACAGAAAATAGATCCTGGGAAGATGTAACTTACCTGGTGGACAGCATCGGGGCGCGCGGTTCGGGTACGGCCGAAGAGGAGGAAGCCGCCGGGTACGTCAGGTCAGTTCTCGACGGCCTGAATATCGCCTACGAGGAACAACCGTTTCGCAGCGCTGCCTCGGCCTGGCGGCCATTTGCCGTGATGCTCGGCCTGGCGGTTTTGGCAACCCTGCTGGCGCCACTCTTTCTCCCAGCGAGCAGCCTGCTGGCCGCGTTCCTGCTGGCCCTTTCGATGTGGCTGACCATCCGTGAGAGCCTGCTGCAGGACACGATCCTGCGCCGCCTGCTGCCGCAGGTGAACAGCCGCAACGTGATCGGCCGTTTGCCATCGGAGGGCGAACCCCTGGAGCGGATCGTGCTTGTTGCCCATCTGGACACGCACAGAACCCCCTATTTTCACCGCTCGCGCAAGCGGCAGCACTGGTTCGGTTTCATGATTTTCTTCGCCGAGACCGGCACGGTTATCAATATTCTGCTCTATCTCGCCCTGTCGATCAGCGGCGAGGTGTGGCTCTGGTGGGCGTCGTTACCCTTCGCGCTGCTGCATCTTTTGATGGCCCTCGTCTGTGCCGCGGTCGAGCGCACGCCTTATTCGCCGGGAGCCAACGACAATGCCGCCGCCGTGGGCACGGCCCTGCAGGTAGCGCGGGAACTGCGCGATGGGCCCCTGGTTAATACGGACCTGTGGTTCCTCTTTTCCGGCTGCGAAGAAGTGGGCGCCTACGGCGTGCGCGAGTTCTTGAAAGAATACAGCCCGGCGATCCAGGGCGCGCAGTTCATTGACCTGGAAATGGTCGGCCAGGGCATTCCCGGCGTGGTGATCAAGGAAGGGATGTTCCGGCGCATCGATTACGATCCCTGGCTGATCGAGGAAGCATGCGCAGCGGCCGAGAGCACCTGGCAGCCCGCGTTTCGCAAGGAAGCCCACGCCTACGGCGAGTCGGTCGTCACGCAGCGCGCAGGCTATCCCAGCGTGACGCTGAACACGGTGCTGGCGGAAACGGGAAAAACGGCCGTCTGGCACCGCATGGATGACGACCTGGACGCCATTTCGCCGCAGACAATTGACAATGTGGTCTCCTGGGTGCTGGCGCTGCTGCGCGGCCTGGATGAGGCGGCCGGCTCCGCGGGATCGCACACAATAAGCCAACGGCTGATCCGCGATTAACCAACGGTGAGAAGGCGACCAATTGACGGAACGGCCGTATATTCTACAATGGAAGTGAGTTGCAGGATGCAGGATGCAGGATGCAAGATGCAGGGTCAAAAAAGTTGGGGTAGCCGCTTCAAACAATCACTTTGCCACCTTGCCCCTTTGCCACTTTGCCCCTCTTCCACCTGTCTTAACAAAAGGAGTGTATAAGTATGAAAGCACAAACACGCGATCGCAGCCGCATTGCCTTGCTGGCAGCGTCGGGCAGCCTGGTGATCATCATCCTGCTGCTCGCGGGATTTATGTCCATAGCCGGCGCGCAGCAGGAACCGGAAAAGGCCCCATTTGAGGGGACATTAGTGGCCGACGCGCCTGGCGCGATGACCATGGAAGTGGCGCCCGTCAATCTGGATGCGCTCGGACCTGAGTGGCGGCCAATCTTCGCCGAGACATTTGAGGCGGCAAGCTGGGAACAGAAATGGGATGTCAATCTTGACTTCAGCGGCGCGGGCTATAAGTGGGGCACGCGCGATGTCCCTAACTCTCTCGATCCGGCATCCAAATCCGTGGCCTGGGCCATTGGCGGCGGTACGACCGGCAGCACGCTCGATCCCCTCAACAGGTCCTATCCCAGCGGCGTGCAGTCCTGGCTCGTCGCCGGGCCGTTTGACCTCTCCAACGCGGACGACGCCCTGATCAATCTTGACCTGCTTTACGAAGCCAGCGGCGGCGA
>JBJYWZ010000441.1:2895-4129 GCA_046259725.1 Promineifilaceae bacterium (SeqCode)
TACCTGCCCGTGATCTCCTATGGCTTCACGCCGACGCCCATACCCGTGACGCCGACGGCCACGCCGCCCCCCTCGGGCGATTATGACAAGAACTTCACCAACAATATCGACGGTTGGGAAGCGCGCCGCTGGACGGATGGTACCTCCTATGATTTGAGCCATGATGGCGGTTCCGATGACGGCCGTCAGGGTTTCCTGAATCTGCTGGTGAACACCAAGGACTCGCACTACGTCATCGCTTCGCCGCTGGTGGCCGGTCCCGAACCGCCCTACAACATTGAGACGACGGTCAAGCTGCGCAGCGATCGTAATACGGGCGACCAGTACGGCATCATCTTCGGCGGCAACTACACCGGCGGTCCCTGCCCGGCGACGGATTTCAGCACCTGCTTCACGCATTACTACGAATTACGCATCCGTTTCTTCTATGATTCAGGTCTCGATAAGGATAAGATGGAATTCAAGCTGAAGCGCATTGACAGCCACGATTCAAACAATAACAATTCAGGTCCCGATTTGATTGAATGGACGCGGCTCAGCAGCAAGCTTGTCGATGAAAACGGCTTCATCGAATGGGATGTCAATGTTGATTCGGATGGCAAGATCAAGATAGCGGCCAACGACGAGCCGGTCGGCAGTGCCAAGGATACGAAGTATATCGACAACCTGTACTTCGGCGTTATCGTGCGCACGGAAGATGAACCAAACGCGGAAGCGAAGTACGATTACTTTAAGATTGAAGGGTACTAAGCCAAAAAGCGGCCAGCTTTGGTAAAGTCCGAGTGGAAGAAGTTGGCAACTTTCTGAGCAACTATCAAAAAAGAGGCTGCCGTGTAATCCGGCGGCCTCTTTTTTTCTTACGCTAAAAATTCACCAATTAACCATTACTCCTGCTCTTTCTCGCGCAAATGCGGGTAGAGCAGCACGTCGCGAATGGAATGCTTATCGGTCAGGAGCATGGCCAGGCGGTCGACGCCGGTGCCGAAGCCGCCGTTGGGCGGCATGCCGTAGGCCATGGCGCGGATGTAATCTTCATCGATGGGATTGATCTCGTCATCGCCCGCGGCATACATGCGCTGCAGGTCCTCGAAGCGCTTGCGCTGCTCCAACGGATCGTTTAATTCCGTGAAGGCGTTGCCCATTTCCAGGCCGCCAATGAAATATTCAAAGCGCTCAACGTGCAGCGGATCGTCCGGCTTGGCCTTGGCCAGGGGCGAAATGTCGCGCGGGAAAT
>JBJYWZ010000442.1:0-2978 GCA_046259725.1 Promineifilaceae bacterium (SeqCode)
ACGAGGAGGCCGCCTATCGCAAGAAGAAGGACCAGACGGTACGTGGTTACAGCGTCAACGTGACCGAGACCTGCGAGGAACAGCTCAACCTGATCGTCGACGTGCAAGTCGAGCCGGCGACCACCGCCGACAACAGCTATGTGAAAGACGCGGTTGCAAACAGCGAAGCGGTTCTGGGCGGTCCGGCGCAGGAAATCTCCGCCGACGGGGCGTACTACAGCGAAGAGAACGAAGCGTATGCCAAGGAGCAGGAGAAGGACATCCACTACACCGGCTTCCCGGGAAAGCCGGGGCGCTACGACTACGAGCGAACCGATGACGGCGTGGTGGTGATTGATCGGGAAAGTGCTGAGCGGCAACCGGCTGAAGAATACAAGCCCGGACGTTACCGCTTTCGCGTGGACGGCAAGTGGCGCTACATCACGGCCAAAGACATCGAGGCAGCCGCCTGCCGCAGGCGAACGCAAAACCTGCCCCGGGAGCTGTTCAACCGGCGCTGCAATGTCGAGGCAACCATCTTTCAGCTCTGCTACCACACCAATGGGAAGCAGCTGAAGTACCGGGGCAAGTTTCATGTTCAGCTCTGGGCAACCTGCCGCGCGGCCTGGATCAACATGCGACGCATTGCCGGCTTTCAGGCCAAGCAGGCCGAGGCGATCGCCTGATTAAGCAGGTTTGGCCCCGAAAACCACAGGCCATCCCCTCTGCTCCTTACACTTGCCCTTAGAGCCCGCCCGTAAGCCGACATACCCTACCCCCAAATTGTGGAAATGCATGATACCGCGCGGTGAGTCGCTCGTCCCGCAACGCGGTCTCATGTTGTTCGCCTCGGTTATGCAGAAGTGAGTTTTCGGAGGGGACTCACAAGTATAAACAAAAACAGATAGCTATAGAAGAACTCCAATAATCCACATGACGAAAACGGAGTTTGTGCCTGTAGGAGGTATACAAATGATGTATGGGTTCTTTAAATGTCTTCGCTTTAGCGCTAGTTTGAGGCGACCTTTTTGTCCCGCGCTTACTTAATTCGCTTACTTGTATTTATCCAGTTGTGCCTAGATTGAATCTCACCAAATAGAACTGTGGCGGATTTCGATATGAGACAGCGAGATACGGGGGGTGTTGTGACGACAAAGCGCCATGTTTCAGGAAATAAAATCGTCTTGGTGCTATGGTCGATTCTAATTGCTGCAGCGGTATTTTGGATAGCGCCGAAAAGCGGGTACTTCGAGTGGAGCGAGGCGCCTCGAAACGCCCTGAATGGCGCGTTCTTTGTGGACTTACTACACGAACGTCCGTTCGGCGATCCAGTTGGTTGGGCGGAGAGCTATTACCTGCAATATCCAGCTCTAACGGTCTTGTTTTATCCGCCGCTGTTCCACGTCATTCTGGCCCTAACATTCTCGGTGTTCGGCGTTAGTCACGCTGTCGCGGTGGGCACCGTCGTCGGTTTTCTGCTGTTCTTGCTGTGGGGTGTGTATGCTATCGGCAAACACTACTTAGACCAGTGGGCAGGGATCTTCAGCATGTTGCTCGTAAGTTGCGCGCCAGCGGTGCTTGTCTGGTCGCAACAGGTTATGCTCGAAGTGCCGATGTTGGCTTTCACGACGTGGAGCGTGTACTTCCTGGCAGTTTATGTCGACCGCAGAAAGACCAGCGATCTTGCGCTTGCTGCAGGGGCGGCGCTTTGCGCGGTTTACACCAAGCAAACGGCGGTGATCGTGCTGCTCCCCATGGCCTTGTACGTGATGGCCATTACTCGCGGATCTCCGTTTCGACGTCGATCCGATCTGATGATCTTGGCCATCGCGGCCCTCCTACTCATCCCGCTTCTGATCATCCAATGGAAGTTCGGCGGGTTCAACGTTTCTACAGTGGTGGACAGATCGGATGTCGATATTGACCGGTTTGGGTTGGAGGGGCTGTTCTGGTACGGTATTCGTCTACACCAGATCGTCGGCATTCCGTCGATATTGGCGATCGTAGGGGGCGGTCTCGTCACGCTCTGGTGCGGACGCTGGCCGGCGGCGCGGCGGGGCGTTGTCGCGATGACGCTCTGGTTTTTCGCGGGCTATGCGTTGCTCACGACGATTGACCTCAAAGAGACCCGTCATGCGGTCCTGCTGGCGCCCGCGGCTGCGATATTGGGCGGATTGCTGCTGTCCGGGGCCGTCAGGGATGGGCGAGTGCGCAGGCTCTTGTTTCTCTGCGGAGTTTTGGTGTTTCCGGTCGCGCTCTGGGCTGCGAGAGCACCTTGGGTCTCGGGCTACGCAGAGATGGCTGAACTGGTGGGTACACGAGTGCCAGACGGTTCGCGCGTGCTGTTCCTGGGAAATCGCGACGGTTCCTTCATCTTCAACGTCCGTAGCCGGATTCCGGATAAAGACTTAGTTGTCGTACGGGCGGATAAATTGTTTCTCAACATCAAGATCATGCCAGAGCAAGGACTGAATCCAAGAGACCTTAGTCAGTCGGAGATCCGTGCCCTGCTGCAGCGGCTAGGCATCCGTTACATCGTCTCGGTTCCCGAGATCTGGACCGATGCGGAGGTAATACGCAATTTTTATGCAGTCCTGGCGGGCGATGACTTCGAGCATATCGATGCGGTCCCCGTGGGTGGGAGCGCCGAGGAAAGCCAGTTGCTGCTGTTCAGATTCAACGGAGAGGTTAAGGAACCGCCGGACCGTCTTCAGTACCAAACGTCGGTCGGTGTGATGGTCGCGGAGTGATTGCGAGGTGGAAGTTTGGTTCTATGCAAAGCACTCGACCGTTTCGTTCGACGTGCCGGAAGGCCTCGGTGCTTGACTTGTGTGCCGGGTCGCTGGGCGCGGGCGATGATGGCGGTCGACCGGACAAGATCGATCCCTTGTGGCACTATTGAACCAGCGGGCGCTGTGCCGAAGTGAGTAGTATCAAGATGCGATTATACCGATCTCATGTGAGATTTCGTCTCAGGAGTCTGGCGCAAGCCTATGAGA
>JBJYWZ010000443.1:0-3242 GCA_046259725.1 Promineifilaceae bacterium (SeqCode)
GAGCATAACCATGCAGTATCGTTATCTCGGCCGTACGGGCCTCAAAGTCAGCCCGCTCTGTTTGGGCACGATGAATTTCGGTCCGCACACGACGGAACCGGACAGCTACGCCATCATGGATCAGGCCCTGGAAATGGGCATCAACTTCTTTGACACGGCCAACGTGTATGGCTGGAAAAAAGGGGAAGGCGTGACGGAGAACATCATCGGCCGCTGGTTCGCCCAGGGCGGCGGGCGGCGCGAGAAGGTCGTGCTGGCCACGAAAGTCTACGGGAGCATGGGCGATTGGCCCAACGAGTCCGGCCTTTCCGCGCTGCACATCAAGCGCGCCTGCGAAGACAGCCTGCGCCGCCTGCAAACTGACACCATCGACCTCTACCAGATGCACCACATCCACCGCGATACGCCCTGGGAGGAGATCTGGCAGGCGATGGAACAGCTTGTGCAGGAAGGCAAAGTGCTCTACGTGGGCAGCAGCAATTTCGCCGGCTGGCATATCGCCCAGGCCAACGAGATCGCCAGATCGCGCCATTTTTTGGGGCTGGTCTCCGAGCAGAGCCTCTACAATCTCAACGCGCGCATGATTGAGCTGGAAGTGATTCCCGCCTGCCGCCAATACGGCCTGGGTCTCATTCCCTGGAGCCCGCTCGCCGGCGGGTTGTTGGCGGGCATCTTGAAGAAAACAGACGGGGGCCGGCGCGCGGCGGAGCACGTGCAGGAGTCGCTGGAAAAGCACCGCCCGCAGCTCATGGAGTGGGAAGCCTTCTGCTCCGACATGGGCGAGCACCCGGCCGACGTCGCCCTGGCCTGGCTGCTCAAACAGCCCGCAGTCACGGCGCCCATTATCGGCCCGCGCACGATGGATCAGCTCACGGGCAGCACCCGCGCCCTGGAAATCGAACTGGACGAGTCGGCGCTGCAAAGGCTGGACGAGATCTGGCCCGGTCCCGGCGGCAGGGCCCCGGAAGCGTACGCCTGGTAGTCCGGCAGCCAAAGACGCCTATTATCCCGGAAATTGGGTGTTTCCGGGACAATCAACTGTTACTCCTCGACCAGCCTGGTGGCATAGACAAATGAAAACGCCGCCAGCCCGAAGGAGAACCCACTGAAAAGCGCCAGGAATATCTGGCCCGTATCGAGCGGGAATCCGTTGTTGACGATGAGCAGAAGCTCCCAGGTGACCAGCGAAACGATAAGAAAAATCGGAATGGCTGCAAACAGCGCTACCATGACAGCAGCGCCTCGTTTAACGCTACTCATAACGACCCCCTATGGTGTTAGTAAGCTGTTTGACTACTTCCTATTATAGCACGGGCGTCAATAGGAACTCGCCCTCCCGCCGCCCGTTCTGGCATCCTGAACGGCGGCGGCGAAGTGCGCGGCGACGATCTCCGCGCCACGGCCGTTCAGGTGCGTGCCGTCGATCGTATAGTGCAGGCCGCGCGCCGCGGCGGCGCGATCCATCTGCTCCCGGCCGCTCAAAGTCCACAGGTCACGGCCAATGCCCATGAGGCCGGCCGGATAATAGTCAGTTACCGCTTCAGCGGCCAGCCTCTTGCGAAAGAGCGTTCTCAAGTCCAGGAAACGCACATCCGCAAACTGCGCCGACAGGGCCGCCACAACGGCCGAAAGCGCATCCAGTTCGAGATTCCAGCTGTTGCTCACATCCTCGCCCACGAACCAGGGGGAAACCGTGACCACACAGGCGGATCGGGTCCGCAGCACATCCAGGGCGGCGCGGTAAGACGTTTTAAACCCTTCAAGGCCTCTCACTCGCTCCTGGCCGCGCAGCAGCCTGAGCATCGAAAAGGAAGGGGAAAGCTTCATCAGCACATCGTTGGTGCCGATCCATAGGAAGGCCAGATCAAACTGCGCGTTCGGCGGCAGGGCGTTCATACGCTCAACAGCATCGCCCACAGCATCCCCGCCGCGGCCGTAATTGAACAGCTCATCGCCGGGCAGCAGCGCGGGCAGGAGCGCGAAGTAGGACGCGCCTGGCCGGCCCTCGGTCAGGCTGTCGCCGAAGAAGGCTATTTTCACCACGCCCTCGCTGAAACCGCCTAAGACTCTTCCAGGGATTTTACGGCGTCGATGATCGCCTGCTGGAACGACTCGTGGCTGCCTTGTTGCGGCAGGAGCTCGATGTCATAGCCGGCGTCCCGCAGCGCCGCGGCGAACGTTTCGGCATCCCTGAAGCGCGTGTCGTAGGAAAAGTCTTGCGCGCCATGGATCATACGCACCTGCAGATCGGGATTGTGGCCCAGCGCGCTGTACTCGCGCAGTGGGGCAAATAATTCCGTCCACTCCGGGTTGACGCCGTTGCCCAGCCAGTAGTCGCCGGGATAGGCGCCGCTGCTGGGGATGAAGGCCGTGATCTGCGCCGGCGGCGAAACAGCCGTACAGGCCACGCGCTGCGCGGGCCCGTCGTTCTCCGCGGCGTAGGCATCCATAATGGACTCAACGTCGCCCTCGCCGATAGAAATCATGGAGCCGATCCAGGCACCGGACGAAAATCCGCTCCAGATCACGCGCTGCGGGTCCGCGCCGTACAGGGCTCCTTGTTCGGCGGCGGCGCGCAGCGCACACAGGCTGTCTTCCATGGCTTCACGCAGGTAGGCCGGATCCCTGTTGCTGGTGACGTCGTCGCGCCAGTCAATGACCAGCACGACGTACCCTTCCTTGGCCATCAGACGGCCGAAAATGCGCCCCGATCCCTTACTTTGATTATCGCCGTGGGCGTAAATAACGACCGGTTTGCCCGCATCCGCGCCGGGCAAATAATAGACATCCATGAGCTCGTCGGCAGCGTCGGGATCGACGGCCGTCGCGTACAGCACATCGGAGACAGTTGCTACCTCAGCGGGAACGGCCGTTTCCGTGGGCAGCGGCGTGGGGGGAATCTCTGTCGCCGTGGGCGGCAACTCCGTCTCCGTGGGCTCAGGCGAAGGCTGACCTGTGGCTTCCGCTTCCGCGGTTGGCGAAACGGCCGCTGCCGTATCAGCCGGCCCCGGCTCCTCATTCGCCGCCGAGCAGCCGGTGAGCAAAAGAAAAATCAGTAGCATAAAGAACATCATACGTTTGAGCATTAGCATATTATCATAAGTTGATTGCAACCTGTCAATAGACAAATCGGCCGGGTTCAACGGCTTTTTGCGAAGACGGGCTCAAGCCACCCGGCCGCTCTGCCACTTTGCGGGTAGGATCATTCTATGCATGAATTGGCGATATGGTGGAGCGCCGGC
>JBJYWZ010000444.1:0-4061 GCA_046259725.1 Promineifilaceae bacterium (SeqCode)
AAACCTTCAGTAGCGTTAAGTCAGAAACAGTTAAATGTTGGGGCTCGGGCCCGTGGCCGTGAACAACCGGTTGCTGCATTCGTGCGCCGCTGGTACCAAAGCCTATGAAATGAGCGAACGACTTCAGCCCTTAGGTTGGACTCTCGTGCACAGATCCGTCAGAACCACTCTGTGTCGGAAGACCCGAGTGCCTCTACCCCGCGATATATGCCGCCCGTGTAATGGCGGGATTCACTTTTTCGAAGGCCGTCCCGCTAGGGACCGAATTCGAAATGTACCCTGATAAAGTTGGAATTGATCTACACACTTCAACAAGGCTCTCACCCAATCCCGGTCCTAATGATTATTTCGTCCCAACGAGTTGTTTACGTAATCCTGATTATCGCCCTCGTGACGGCCTCTCTAACCGCGGCCTGGATCGGATACCAGGGGTGGGGCTGGGATGATGCACATTATGTCCGAGCTGCCAAAATGTGGGCCACGTCGCCGCCCTATGTCGGACAGACCCACTGGGAGCTGCGATTGGGCTTCGTTCTGCCTCTGGCCGCTGCGGTCAAGCTGTTCGGTTATAACGAGCCGGCGCTGGTCTTGGTCCCGGTCCTGTTCTATCTTGCGCTGCTCATCGTCACCTACGTCTTTGCGCAACGCCTGCTCGGAACTGCGCGTGCGTATGTGTCAGTCATCGTGGTCGCAAGCATACCGCTGCTTGCCGCTTGGGCGACAACGCCGCGCGTGGCGATCGCCGAGGCATTCTATCTAGTCCTGTCCTTCTGGTGCGTCGCATACGTCAGCCTAAACCCGCACCGTTATCGGCTGCCATTAATGGTCTCCGGCGTCGCCCTCGGATTCGCCTGGCTAACCAGGGAGTCGGCCTTGGGCTTTGGCCTTGGACTGTTTGCCCTGTTTCTCCTGGGCCGACCCATCCCGCGGCGACATTATGTGTGGCTCCTGATCGGCGCGGGCTGTGTCCTGTTGTCGGAAATGACCTTTTACGAGTTGGCAACGGGCAACCCGTTCTACCGGCTTTTCATCGATCTCAACCACGGCACAATCACACGCGCCGACGGAGAGGGGCCTGCCGCCCAAGCAATTGTGGCAACCGCGGCAGCGGGGCCCAATGCCAGCTTTGCAGACACGCTGGCGGCAATCAGAACCTTTTTCGGCAAGCTAGCACACCATTTCGACTGGACCAAGATTGGGGCGCAAACGCCGGTCACGCTCCTCCACATCAACAACTGGATAGACCCCTACATCCAATTCTTTACCGAGCCCTACTTCGGGCTGATATTTTGGCTTGCAGTTCCGTCTGCCATCTATCTCTTCGCCGCTTCCAGGGAATCACGACAAGTCCGTATCGTCGTGGGCCTGATTCTGGTCCTAGCCGCCGGGTCTGTGATCGCGTCGCTCTATCTACTCTTTCTTCGACCGCTACCGCGCTATTTCGTGTTCACGGCCTACGCGGCTGGAATCGTCGTCGCCTCTGCAGTGGTCGCGCTGTGGCTTCGCGGGCATCCCCGGATCGCGATCGTTGTAATGGCCGCGCTATTAACCTCGGACTTCCTCTTCATGGATGCGCGGCGCGGTTTGGGACTGTACAACGAGCGGCGACTGATCGAGCTAATGCTGTCGTCGCCCGGCCCCGTCATTACTGACAGTACGACAGCAGACATGGCCTCGTTCCTGGTCGCGACCAGACCCGACCTGCATGAACCCGGCATTGGGCCGCCAATCCCAGGCGCGATCTACTTCCTGAATCCGACTCGCCCGCGCACTGCAGCGGAGTGGTCGGCGATTATCGTCGGCGTGACACAGGGATATTGGGCGCCAGTCTACGAGCATGTCTCGAGCACCAAATGGCTGGGATCACTCTTACGCGACACCGGGGTTTCATCCCTACTCCCCGACTACGCCGTCTCCCGCCTGGCCCGTCCGTACGGATCGGTCCGTGGTTACTATAGTGGATGGGTGGACTTGGACAGCCGGGCAGTGCTGTGGAAGACACGCAAATGAAAGCCCTCTGGTTCGCCTGGGTTTTTCAACGTGTGGACCGTTGCCGCTGGTGCGCAGACGCTACCGCTGTCGTGGTTCTCGTGCTGGCGTGCCACGCGCTATGGACAACAGCGCCGGCGGCCGGCGATTTCGCATGGTCGGATGCGCCACGACATGCATTGAACGGCATCTTCGTGCTTGACGCGGCCAAGGCGCTGCCGCTCCAGGATCCGCGCGCATGGGCGGAGCACTGGTACCTGCAGTATCCCGCACTCTCGATCTTTTTCTATCCACCGCTTTTTTCCGCGATCCTGGCGGTCGCCTATTGGATAATCGGCATTTCCCATGGCACCGCCCAGACCGTAGTCGCGGTGTTCCATTTTCTGCTGATGTCCGGGGTCTTCGTGCTGGCGAGGCGCTGGCTACCCGTGTCGTACGCGCTCGGCGCCGCACTTGCGCTGGGCGCGGCACCGGAGGTCGCACTCTGGGCCAGACAGGTGATGTTGGACATTCCCGCCTATGCATGGCTCGTCTGGTCCCTCGTGGCCTTGTTCCAGTACGTGAAGACCGAGCGCGCCGGCTATGCGTATTTGACCGCGGCAAGCTATGCCTGCGCCCTTTACACTAAGCAAACTGCGGTGTTCGCGGTCGTTCCTATGGTCGCCCTGATCGTGCAAGCCAGGGGGCCTCGTATTTTTCTCGACCGCCACCTGCTTACCGTGTTTGCAGTCTTCTCCACCGCGATGATCCCTTTGGTGCTGCTGCACTTGGCATTTGGCTCCGTCAATACCGCGTCCGCGCTCGGCAGCGCCCGGCAGGATGCCTCCCGCCTGTCGATCGAGGCCTGGAGCTATTACGGATCAATCTTGCCAAGTCAGCTAGGCTGGCCGATGGTTCTTCTGGCTGCGACATACTTGAGCGGTGCCGGACTGAGTCGTTCTTGGCGTATCGAGCGCGTCGGGTTTCGGTTTCTGCTTGTTTGGCTCGTCAGCGGCTATGCCTTTTTCTCCGCGATTATGGTCCGTGAGCCCCGGCACGACCTGATGGCTCTTTGGCCGCTCACGATTTTTGGTATGTTGGCGGTCTGGAAGTTCGCGTCGCTTTTGGATTCACGACGCGCCGAGTTCTTCGGTGCTGGCCTTGCTTTGGCTCTTGGTTTCGGCACCGTCGCTTGGTCGATGGATAAGGTGGCCGTCCCCTTTGTGTCCGGATATCGTGAGCTTGCAGAATTTGTGGTCGAGCACGCGCCACCCAATAGCTACGTCCTGTTTAATGGTTATCGCGACGGGACATTTATTTTCGATGTTCGGGTTCTTGCGCGGCCAGACTTAGGCGTCATTCGCGCTGACAAATTGCTGCTCAGACTCTCCATTGAGAGGGAGCGCGGGGTAGACGTGGTAGATGTCGACCGTGCTACGCTAGTAGATTATTTCAGACGCTTTCGCATTCGCTACGTCGTATCGCAGGAGGATTTCTGGACCGATCTGAAATCGATGCGATTACTGAACAGCGTGCTTGCTGACCCTGCTGTATTCGCCGAGGTAAAAAAGGTGAGGACAAACGCCAACTACGCAAACACCGACAAGGTGCTAACAGTTTATAAATACTTAGGAGATCTTGAGGATCAACCAGAGAAGTTGAGTCTGGAAATGGTTGGCATTGGCATGACTTTTTCCCAATGAGCGGCACCTCCACGCTGTTCCACTATCGTCGTCCGCAGGCAAAGAGGCAGTGTCCGTGATGGTTCTCGACGGGTCTCCGGAACTTTCCGTGATTGTGCCAACGTTCAGCGAACGCGAGAACATCGAAGCGGTGACACGAAGGCTTTCGGAATGCTTGTCTGACGTCAGCTGGGAAGTGATTTTTGTCGATGATGATTCTCCAGACGGGACACCGATGTCGGTGCGGGATGTCGCGGCGGCGGACAGCCGCGTCCGGCTTGTGCACCGTATCGGTCGGCGCGGCTTATCGTCCGCCTGCATCGAAGGTATGCTGGCGTCCACCGCGCCCTTTGTCGCGGTGATGGACGCCGACCTGCAGCATGACGAGCGGCTGTTGCCGCAGATGTTGGC
>JBJYWZ010000445.1:0-3503 GCA_046259725.1 Promineifilaceae bacterium (SeqCode)
GAATCTGATGAAACGGGTCAAGAGCCAGATGGAGACAAGTTTTATCCTGATCACGCACGACATCGCCACATCCAGCGAGCTGGCGGACAGCGTGGCCGTGATGTATGCCGGCCAGATTGTGGAAGTCAGCGATGCATTTCGATTCTTCGTTGAACCACTGCATCCCTATTCGCGAAAGTTGATGGCCAGCGTCCCCCGTTTGCGGGCCGAAGTTGAGCCGGAGTTTATTACGGGCCAACCGCCCAGTCTTCTCAATCCACCAAAAGGCTGCCGCTTCGCCGGGCGCTGTGCGGATCGCTTTGAGATGTGTGACGAAGAGCCACCCATGTTCAAACTAGGCGATCGCCAGGTGCGGTGTTGGCTGCATGCCCAAACAGCGGAGAATATCAATGGCTGAATTACAAACTTCCCTGCGACCAGGTACGACCTCAAACAATGTCCTGCTTTCCATTCAAGACCTGCATGTCTGGTATGAATTGAAGCGTTTTGGCTTTGGCCATGCGGGTTTCGTCAAGGCAGTCGATGGCGTCTCCTTTGATCTCAAGCAAGGTGATGCCATGGCCTGCGTCGGCGAGAGCGGCTGCGGCAAGTCCAGTTTGATGAAGACCATCATCGGACTGAACCGCCCGACTAAGGGGGACATTATTTTTGATCGCATGGCCCTGACCGAAACGGAGGGCGACGATCTGCGCACATATCGTTCCAAGATCGGCTATGTCCAGCAGGACCCCTTTGGGGCGTTACCGCCGTTTATGACCATCCAAAGAGTTCTGGAGGAACCGCTGATTATCAACGGCATCAAGGATAAAACAGAGCGCATGGAGCGCATCCGCAAGGTCTTGACCGAGGTGAAACTGACGCCTGTCGAAGAAGTGCTGCCAAAATACCCGCATATGTTGAGCGGCGGCCAGCAGCAGCGGGTTGTTATTGCCCGGGCCATGATCCTGGAGCCTCAGCTCCTTGTGGCCGAC
The DNA here is from genome assembly GCA_046259725.1 of Promineifilaceae bacterium (SeqCode). GTDB lineage: Bacteria > Chloroflexota > Anaerolineae > Promineifilales > Promineifilaceae > JAACFF01. The sequence goes on from JBJYWZ010000445.1 coordinate 972, forward strand.
GAACCCGTTTCCATGCTGGATGCCTCGGTTCGTGTGGAGATCCTCAAGCTGCTTCGCGGGCTGCAGGAGTCTCACAACCTGGCCGTCATCTATATCACCCACGATCTGTCGACGGTGCGTTATTTCTCGGAGTATATCTTCGTCATGTATGCCGGCGAGATTGTGGAAATCGCCGAGATGGAGAAGCTGCTGGATAATGCCCAGCATCCTTATACGTTGGCGCTGATGGAAGCATCGGCCGATCCGGATGCACAAAATGCCCTGGTCCTCCGCGATGTGCCGCCTGGCGAGCCGCCAAGCCTGGTTACTCCCCCTGAGGGCTGCCGCTTTAACCCGCGATGTAAAAAGATGATGAAAGGATTGTGTGACGTGCACCGGCCGCCGATGTTTATCACCGAGGACAACCACAGTGTGCTTTGCTGGTTGTATGATGAAGAAATTCACCCCATGACATGAACGCCGTGCCGCGCAAGCTTATTCTTTTTGCCTTGCTCCTGCTGATAGTCGGCGCAGTGGTGCCTTTCCTGACTATGATCGGCGTTCTGGAGTCGACCTTTGCAACGAACTTCGTCGCTTATTTTTCATCCGTCGTGGGGCTGTTTTTGGGATTCATCGGTATCGCCATGTATGTGGGCAATGCCCGCAGAAATGACGATTGGCACGACTACTGAGACCCTGGTTGATTACAACGAAGTCTGTCTCCAGTGATGTGGCCTCTGCCGGTGGAGAAGGGATGGAACGCGGACGAAGCATCTTTGACGAATGGACAACATGGATACTTACATCACACTTCTCATCCATTCGACAAGATGAATCTGGCATTGTCCGCGTTCCATTTTTATAGACAGGTGATTTATTGCATCTGAAGTTTGAATAAAAGGGGAGCTTCCAGCCAAATTACGCCAGAGCGGTCGTCATGTACAGCCCGTCCAACTCAAAACCAAGCTTCGCATAGTATCGGCGGGTGCCAATGGCGCTGATAACGGCAAGGCTGCCGTATCCCGCTTCACGCGCCATCCGTTTGGCCTCTTCGATCAATTCCGTGCCCAATCCAATATGCTGCGCTTCCCCGCGGCTCTCTTCACCCAGGTCCAGCGCCGGCCCGTAAACATGGACTTCGCGGATCATGGCGTGGTCTTCAAGCTCGGGAAATGGATGCGGCCGTCCGCGGTCGGGAAAGGACAGCCTCAGAAATCCGGCGATACGTTCATCGGCCGTTTCAAAGCTCAAGAAGTGCTCCTGCGTGCCCTCGGTCTCGTAGCTGTCCACGCGCAGGCGCAGGTCTTCACGGCCGACACGCTGCCGCCGGATCTCGCGGTAGCGAATATCGCGCAGCGGCAGCCCTTCCGCTTTCATTTTGTTCTGCGCGATCTGGCGCATATTGGCTTTCTTGTTGCCGGCCACCACATGCGTCGTCGGAAAATCGCGGATCACACGGTTCAGGCGCACCCAGCGCGGCGTCTGTACCATGCAGGATATGAGCACGTCGCGCACCTCGTCCTCGCTGTATGGCCTGTACTCGCCGCGCTGCCAATACTCATACAGCTCCGCGTTCTCTACCAGAATGCAGGGGTAAATTTTTAGCTCGTCAGGTCGGATGGCCGGATCGCTCCACAACCTGCCGTAATCCTCGATGTCGCTCTCCGGCGTTGCTCCCAATAGATTAGCCATCCAGTGGCCGTGAATCTTGAAGCCCGCCAGCCGCAGCAGGCGAAACGCGTCGCGCGTTGCCTGCACATCGTGCCCGCGATTGTTGATCGCCAGGATATGATCGTCCAGGCTCTGAATACCCACCTGCACCTTCGTCACGCCCAGCGAGCGCAGCCAGCGCAGTTCTTCTTCGTTAATGCGGTCCTGCCGTGTTTCCACCACCAGCCCCACGTTGCGCCGGTTCCCCTTCTCGTTAATCGCCTGAGCTTCGGCCAGCGTTTCCGCGTACGCCTCGTTCATGGCGTCGAAGCAGCGCTTGACGAACCATTCCTGGTAGCTGCGCGTGTAGCTCGACCAGGTGCCGCCCAGGATCAACAGCTCGATCTTTTCCGCCGGGTGGCCGATCTGTTCCAGGGCGCGGATGCGCGCCCGCGTCTGCGTGTAAGGATCAAAACCGTGTCGCTCCGCGCGCTGCGCGCCGGGCTCGTCATGCAGGTAGCTTTTAGGCATGCGCACGTCCGTGGGGCAGAAAATGCACTTGCCGGGGCAGGGGTAAGGCTTGGTGAGCACGGTGACCACGGTCACGCCGGCCTGCGAGCGCGTCGGCTTCATCTGCAGGGTCGTGCGCATTTCCGGATCAAAGGTCAGCGCTCCCGCCGCGCACAGTTCTTCGTAGACCCCGAGAAGCTGCCCCTTATTCAACCAGGGCAGTCCTTCGCCCACGTATTTGCGCATGGTGCGGTTATACGCCTGGCCGGTCAACGGCCGTTGACTCGACAGCTCTTCGATTAATTCGATAAACAGCGCTTCCCGGCCGTCGATAGCCACCGGCCCGCGCTGCGCGTACCAGTCGCCGTCTTCAATATCGTCCAGCGGAATCAC
>JBJYWZ010000446.1:0-2026 GCA_046259725.1 Promineifilaceae bacterium (SeqCode)
CGCTGTCGGCATCGAGATCGTAGTTTTGCTCGACAAAAGCCTCGTCGGCCTTGTCACGTAAATTGTAAAGGCCCCAATAAGCGCCGTTGAGGAAAACAACCACCGGCCGGTAGGCCTGGTAATCGATGTCCATCATGTCCTTGACCAAATACTGCTGCAAGGCGTCGCGGAATTGGGTGGCGTAGTTGTCATTGCCCGAGTTGCGCAGAACTAGGCGTTTATAGGAGTCGATGGGCTTGTCGGGCAGGGCCTGATAATCGATGTCTTTGTCCCCGTAGGTGCGCCGGGCCTTGATCTCCAGGGACTTGCGCGGAAAAGTGCGCGAGCATCCGCCAAAGATCTCCAGGCCGGCATCCTGAGCGACGACGCGACGGCCGTCGGTTTCAAACATCTCCATGCTGACGGGGCGCTCCCAGGACCGGTTCCAATTTACGGGAACATCACTGCAGTTTCCGGTGACGCCGTTGGTTCCCTCGACATAGATGCCAATCGTGTCGTCAAAGAGATGGGCCGGTTTGGTGGCCAGGGAAATGACGGGCAGGGTGGTGCTGAAGTCGATCAGGTAGGTGTGGGAAGCGGTCCGGCCGGCCAGCTTGCCGGGGGCGAAGACGCGGGCGCGGATCACGGTTGGGCCGGATAGGGTCAGGGGGTCGGTGTAGAGGGGAGAGGAAGGGGTGGGAATGGAGCCGTCGGTGGTGTAGCGGATGACGGCCGTGCTTTCGGAAGTGGAGAGGGTAACGATCTGCTCGCCGGTATAGAAGCCGCCGGGCGGGGAGAAGGTTGGCGCGCCGGCGAGGGTGGGGGCGGCAAAGCCGGGGGTTGTGTTGGCGGCGGCGGGCGTGGGTTGGTCGAAATAGAGCCAGTCACCGCCGCCGTCCGGCTGACGGCCGTAGGAGATGTCGGGCAGGAGATCTTTGCCGTCGCGCATGTCATAACTAACGGAATCGAGGACATTACCGGCGGGGTCCAGGAGCGCGATCTCGCTGCCGCGCAGATCGAGTTCGAAGCTGGTGTGCGTGCCGCGCTTATCCGTCTCGTCAGCCCAGAAAAGGACGTGGCCCTGGGCGGGAATGGAGAGCGTATTGGGAACTTTCCAAATAACGGCCGCCTCCGCGCCGTAATCCATATAAGAGAGGGAATAGTCTTGCAAGTCGACGGCCGAAGCGCCGTTGTTGTAGATTTCGATCCAGGAGGCGTATTCGTAAAAATCGGGGTCGAGATTGGCAGCGGCGTTGCCGGGCAGGATTTCGTTGATGGTGAGTTGGGGTGTCTGGCCAAGGGTGCGCGAGACGGCCGATAGGGGCAGCAGGGCTATTAAGAATAGGGCAAGGAGTAAAGGTGACGGCCTGCGAAGCATAAAGAGCCTCCTCCGTGGGTTTGTTTGGAGATTATACTCCTTGGGGTGTTCGGCCGTCTAGGGCGTGGTTGTGGGGAAGGGGGTAATGGCGGCGCAAGACGAGGCCTGGTGGGAGTATTCGTTCTAGGCCAGGTTACTGCGTGTGATGATTCAGCCTGTTGAAAAACCCTTCGCGAAAGCCAATTACAATCTTAGCTGGATCGACAAAAGAAGCACAAATGTCTATCGAAACAACCGAATTTAGGACGTCAAAAAGATTTTCTGCCTGATATTTGAGCAATCTCTTTACATTTTGCCCCGCCGCTACCATCAAACCTTCAATATTGACCTTCTTCAAGCGCCTTAATCGAAACCGTGTCAACTGGTGGAATTGCTTCGCCTCGCCAAACAGAGGCTCTACCCATACACCTCGCTTGCGCATGGATTTCTGATATTCATCAGTATAGTGATAGCCCTTCACACGCTCAATATAATCCTGATGGAATGAGCGAAATATGTGGCGCCCACTCTTACTGCTAGTACATTCCTGCTTGACTGGACAGTCGTTGCAAATCTGGGCATCAGCCCTGTAAGAGATGACCTGCTCACTTCTGCGGCGGGCGTGCAGTTTCAAAATCTGGCCTTGTGGGCAAACGTAGTGATTCTCATCGGCATTGTATTGAAACTGGT
>JBJYWZ010000447.1:0-3639 GCA_046259725.1 Promineifilaceae bacterium (SeqCode)
TGTTCGACAAATAAGCATCGCCTGACCGGTGCCGGATATCAGTAATGCGGAGCAGCGTATGAAAAAACGAATCAAGCAAACGGCCGTACTCTTTACTTTCCTTCTTCTCCTCCTTGCCGCCTGCGGGGGCGGACCTGCCGCCGTTCCGGGCAGCGGGACTTCCCTGCCGGGATCGGCGCTGGAGGGCACGACCTGGACCATGACCTCGCTGGCGCAGAGCAAGCCACTCGCAGGTGCTGAAATAACGGCCGGATTTATGGACGGCGAATTGAGCGGCTCCACCGGCTGCAACACATATTTCTACACCTACCGCACGGACGGGCTGCGCATGATCCTCGAAGGAGGTGGGGTGACGGAGATGGCCTGCTCACAGCCGCAGGGCGTCATGGAGCAGGAAGAACTCTTCCTCGATTATTTGCACCAGGTCGATCAATTTATCCTCTCCGAAGATGGCCTTCAGCTCATTACCGGCGATGGGGATGTGATCATCTTCGTCCCGCGCAAGTAGGCGATTTGGGATTTTGGATACCTGATGTCGGCCGCCTGCGTCATGATTTTGATTCTGTTCCAGGATGACTACAATATACCTGCTTTAGCGAGCTATTGAATTAGAGGATTTGCAGCCAACATGACATACAGCTTTGATGAAGAGATCGACCGTTTTGAGACACAGTGTCTGAAATGGGAATTTGAAAAAATTGAAGACCAGATGGTGCCGTCGGACCGCGCCCACGCCAAATATGGCGACGATCGCCTGCTGCCGCTGTGGGTAGCCGACATGGACTTCAAGAGCCCACCGCAGGTGATTAAGGCCCTCGAAGAGCGGGCGTCTCACGGCGTGTTCGGCTACTGCGTGGCCGATGACGACTATTTTGAAGCCGTCGAGGAGTGGATGGCGCGGCGCTATGGCTGGCACGTCGATCGTGACTGGATCACCATCACGCCAGGCGTGGTTACCGCGCTTTATATTCTCATCCAGGCCTTTACCGGGCCGGGCGACAAAATCCTGATCCAGCCGCCCGTCTACCATCCTTTCTACTCGGCCATTGAAGATAACGGCCGTGTGGTGGTGCGCAATCCGCTGAAGCGCCTGAACGGCCGTTATGAAATGGACTTTGACGACCTGGCTGAGAAAACGGCTGATCCCGCCGTCAAGCTGGCCGTCCTCTGCAGCCCGCATAACCCGGTCGGCCGTGTCTGGACGGCCGAGGAGCTGCGGCGCTTCGGCGAGATTTGCCAGGCCAACGATGTACTCGTCATTTCCGATGAAATCCACGCCGATCTCGTTTTGTCCGGCCATAGCTTTACCTCGTTCGCGACGGTCGACGAGGCGTTCGCCGCCAACAGCATCATCTGCACCGCGCCCAGCAAGACCTTTAACCTGGCCGGTTTGCGGCTGTCCAACATCATCGCCCGGAACGAAGATCAGCGGAAACAGTTCCAGGACAAGTTCAACAGCCTCGGCCATCTCGGCCCCAATATATTTGGATTGGTGGCCGCGGAGACAGCCTACCGTTCCGGAGAGGAGTGGCTGGCCGAGGTCCTGTCTTATATCGAGGGAAACTACAACTTCCTGCGCACCTATCTCGCCGAGCACCTGCCCCAACTGGCGCTGACGCCGCTGGAAGGCACCTACCTGGCCTGGATCGATTTCAGCGCCCTGGGCCTCGATCCGGCCGCACGGACGGCCTTCCTGATGGAAGAGGCGAAGGTGTGGTTGAACCCCGGAGAGATTTTCGGAGCGGAAGGCGCCGATTTTGAACGCGTAAACATCGCCTGCCCCCGCTCACTCCTCGCCGAAGCGCTGGGTCGCATCAAGACGGCCGTCGATTCGCTGGATTGATCATTAGGCCGCATGTAGAGGCGCTGCGCGCTGCGCCTCTACATGCGGCCCGCCCTTATAATTTCATTCCACCTCCCAGCGTGAGGCATCGGCCAGACGGGCTTCCGGGTCATCATGCACGTAACGGCGCCAGAGCTCGTCCGCCAGCCGCTGCCCATCCACCCGCGCGCCCTGGCTCTTGAAGTAATCGCAGACGCGAACGACATCCCGTTGCAGGATGTCATAGGCGTCCGGATTGACGGCGCTGCCGAAGGGATGGCGCGTGTACCCATCGACCTTGCTGTTCACCACCTGTGGGAAGTCTATCAGCGTCACCTCGCCCTCCCAGTACAGAATGTTGTAGGCGGAGAGGTCGCCGTGCACACGGCCGTAAGCCAGCATCAGGCTGATGTTCTGTATCACCTTCTGCAGCAAGGGACGCACATCCTCTTGCGGGAGATTCACTTCATTCAATGCCGGGGCCGCCAGGTTTCCATCGCCCACATAACCCATGAGGATGGCGTTGTCGCCGGCGGCGATGGGGCGGGGAACGGCCGCGCCTGCTTCGTATAGGAGTTCGAGCGTGGTGAACTCGTGCATCAGCCAGGAGGTATGCGCGACCTGCTTGCCGAAGGCCGATTTGCCCTCGATGGCCCTCTTGACGCGTTCGTCGCGCGCCTTGACGGGACGGCCGTCCGGCGTGAGCATCGTGCGGCCCAGCCGGTAGCGGTGGTCGTTGCGCAGATTGCGGAACATGCGCGGGCGGTAGACTTTGACGGCCAGCCATGTTTCGCCCGTGGCCGGGTGGGCGGCGCAGCGGTAGACATTGGCTTCCTTGCCGCCTTTGACCAGCGCCTCCACGTCACTGATCAGCTCCTGCTGGTAGAACTCTGCCAGCGATTCCATCAGCCACAACGCTTCATGCTGGGCCGGTGTATAGGTTGGATTAAAGCCGCCTTCGAGGCCGATTGTTTCAGCCGCCTCGCTGATCAGTTCCTCATGCGCCTTCCTATCTTTTGGCTGCTTCAGCGGCCGTTTTTTGCGGCGCTCCTTGCGGTCACAGCGCAGCGGGTTAAACTGCTCTTCATAACTCTCATAACGGTCAATATCGTCGTAGGTACTGTTCATGATCCTTCTCAGGTTTAAGTTTGTTTTTTGGTCGGGTTGCCCCAGATTGATTCATTCGTTTCCATATACCGGTGCTCATTTCTTTTCTTTCTTCAGCAGTCATCTCAATCTCCTTATATTGCAGTTTTATGGTTGTTGGTATCATGGGCACAGCGAGCCGCGTACCCTGGCGGCAGCGACCTGTTAACGTGAAACAGCCGCAGCGTTCAGGCTGCTAAAAACAAACGCGCAGGTGCGGGACACCTACGGCCGTTTAACAATCCTTATTCAATTAAGAACGAAAGGGTGTTCAATCAGGCGGTGGGTGCACTCACGCGGCGCTGTGCGACGTTGATGGCAAGTTCCGATTTCTTATTTTGCATCATACGATCTCCTTCACGCCGGATTCAGCCGGCGGCAGCGCCCGCGGTGCGGACTTCTCTGGTATCAGGCGGCTTCAGCAAGCCGCGTACAGTCTAGCATAAGGAACGGCCGTTAGTCAATAGGCGAACGCTATGACTCGCTATCTTCCACGAGCGGCGTCGGTTCCGGTGTGGGTGAGGGGCCTGGTGTGGGCGTGGGCGGAATGAGCGGATCGAGTTCCGTGACCAGGATGACGGTCATGGTGAGTTCAATTTCATCGATGATGTCATCTGCCACGAGCTGTTCGCCAATCGCCGACTGCAGCTCCTGCACTTCGCGGTAGCCGA
>JBJYWZ010000448.1:0-3140 GCA_046259725.1 Promineifilaceae bacterium (SeqCode)
CATATCTGGATGAGCTGGCGACGGAGCTGCAGCGCAACTGCCCTCATGGCGTTGGTCGGGGCGGGAAGATCAAGCTCAAGAGAAACGAATTAATTCGCCTGGTCGAACAAGGAGGCCAGTGGGCGCTGAAGAATGGGTATGCGACGGAGATGGACCTGGCGCATACGGAAGAGAACGGCCGTATCGCCGGAGCGGACGCGAACAAGGTGAGCGACCGGGCTTTTCAACGCGGCCTGGACCAGGTGGGCACGCTGGGGGCGGGCAATCATTTCATCGAAGTTGATGTGGTTGAGCAAATCTTCTATGAAGAAGCGGCGGATCGCATGGGGCTTTTCCCCGGCCAGATCGTGGTGCAGATCCACTGCGGGTCGCGCGGATTCGGGCACCAGATTTGCAGCGACTATGTAAAACAGTTCCAGCCGGTGGTGCATCGCTACGGCATTGAACTGCCGGACCGGGAGCTGGTCTGCGCGCCGTTGAGCAGCCCGGAAGGGCAGGATTACCTGGCGGCCATGAGCGCAGCGGCCAATTACGCTTTTGTCAACCGCCAGGTGTTGACACACCTGATCCGCGAAAGTTTCGAATGGGCGCTGGCCGGGAAGGTGAAGAATCACCACGTATACCAGATTTATGATATCGCGCACAACATGGCCAAAATCGAGACGCACCAGATAGGCAGGCGGATGGTGGAAGTGTGCGTGCATCGTAAGGGAGCAACGCGCGCTTTCGGCCCGGGTTCGGCCGTGCTGCCTGACCGCTACCGCGACATCGGCCAGCCGGTCCTGGTGCCGGGATCGATGGGCACGGCGAGCTGGGTGCTGGTAGGCACGGAAGGATCGATGGCGCAGAGTTTTGGGTCAACGTGCCATGGGGCGGGACGCACGATGAGCCGCACGAGGGCCAAAAAAACGGTGCACGGGGCAACTTTGCGCAACGAACTGGAAGAGCAGGGGATTCGTGTGCGCGCAGGCAGCATACGCGGTCTGGCTGAAGAGGCGCCCGTGGCCTATAAGGACGTAGACAGGGTGATCGAGGTGGTGCACGGAGCGGGTATTGCCAGGAAGGTAGCGCGTATTGTTCCGGTGGCAGTTGTGAAAGGGTGATGTCAGTATTCGGTATAGAGTGATTGGATAGGGAGATGTAGTTGTGGCGATCAGGGGGATATTGGCTGCTGGATTGGTTATCGTTGGGGTCTTGATTGGAGTCGGGGTGATGGAGCTGCGCGAGGCATCACGGTCTGAGCCAGTAATTATTAATACGGCGGTGCCGACGGCAACGACCGAGGCAACGACCATGCCGGGGCCAACTTCAACACCGCAGCCGATCCAGGTGTTTGTCAATGGCGCGGTTAATGCTCCGGATGTTTATATCTTGCCGCCGGACAGCCGTGTAAAACAGGTGATTGAAGCGGCGGGTGGTTTCAGCGACGGCGCGAATACAGCCGTGATTAACCTGGCACTGCCCCTTGTCGACGGTATGCAAATTTACGTGCCGGAAATGATCGAAAGTACGGAAATTCCGCAGCAGATTATCACGCAGCCTACGATTCCAGCACGCGCCGGTGCCGGCGGACTGCTGCTGGTCGACATTAATTCGGCCGATCTGAATGAGCTGGATACGCTGCCGGGCATCGGGCCGGTCACGGCGCAGAAGATCATCGATTACCGTGAAGAGCATGGCGGCTTTGCCGACATAGAGGCAATATTGGACGTGTCGGGCATTGGCGAAGTAACCTTTGAAGAGATACGGGAGCTGATTACGGCGGGGAATTGAGCAGGGTGGCAAAGTGGCAGAGCGGCAGGGTGTTGAATGGGGAGTAAGCAATTTTGAGCGTGCTGGCGGGAGGGGAACTTAGACAATAGAATCTGGACGATGCCACGTGAGAATGTCCTGACGACGGCCGCGGCAAGGCTGGCTGGAATTCCTTTCGCCCTATCGCGGCGGGGCACGTTTCACCCGCCGCACAAGGCGCTTATCCTGCAGACCTGCTGTTTGAGCCAGGTGATGCTGGTGACGCCGCTGCTTGCGGCGTTGAGTGAAGCTTTTCCGGATGCGCGTTTTGATTGGGTCGTGGCTGACTGGGCCAGGCCGGCGATTGCCAGCAACCCACGGGTGTCGGAGATTATCTCGATCGGGGAGATGGACATAAGACGGCGAAGCTGGCGGCAGATCGGCCAGCTTGTACTGCGGCTGCGGAGTGATCATTATGATACGGCCTTCATTCCCACCCAGTCAGCGCTGGTCAGCTATATCGCCTGGCAGGCGGGCATCCCCCAGCGCGTCGGCCTTAATATCCAAGGAAAGGGCTTTGCGCACACGATTCCCGTGACGCCACCCGCGAATATCGAGGATAAGGGCACACGTGCCCTGCTGTTGGCCGAGGCGGTGGGAGTGCCGTGGCATATCAGCGGTAAGATGAATATGGAATATGCACCGGCGGATGAAGAGCGAACGGTTGTGACGCAGCGGCTGATTGGAGAAGTGGGCTGGCTGGGCGACGTACCGCTGGTGATCATGCATCCCGGCGGGGGCGTTAATCCGCGGCGCTCGAACCCGGACGTGCGCTGGCCGGAGGGACGATTTGTTGTGCTGGGCAATCACTTGATGCAGGCACATAAGGCGAAGATCGTGCTCGTGGGAACGGCGGAAGAGAAGGAATTGGCGGCAGATATCGCGGGCATGATGGCCGGCAGGGTGATTAATTACGCCGGGCGTATGAGCCTGGGTGAAATGGCGGCGATGTGTGAAGTGGCCGATTTGTTCGTGGGTAATGATACGGGCACAAGCCAGATCGCGGCGGCGACAGGCTGCCGCACATTGGTCATTTATGGCCCGACGAATCCTGCCTATTCGAGGCCGTACAGCACGCGCGGTAATGTGTTTACGTTGTGGCGGGAATTGGACGATTTGGCAGCGGAACGGCCGTTTTCCTGGAAGAATGGGATAACGGCCGAGGAGGCGATGGCTAAGGCGGATGAGGTATTGGGCCAGCCGGCGGATCGAGGGCGAACGATGGCTATTCTCAGCGGAAAAGGGCGTGAGAAAGATTGACACTAAGTGTGACATCTGATAAGATTTTCGTCCATTAAGAAATGGGGGCGTGGTGTAGTGGTTAACACGCCGGCCTGTCAAGCCGGAGA
>JBJYWZ010000449.1:0-3158 GCA_046259725.1 Promineifilaceae bacterium (SeqCode)
TGCGCCAGCTGGCGGGGTGGCGCACTATCAAGGGATCGGCAAGCGAAGGCGAGACATTGGAATCGGCGCTGCGCAAGTTGTTCAACTACGCCCCCGAACTGCGAGCAGAAGCCTTGCGACCAGTCTGGCATTCGCACGAGAAGGAGGAATCGCTGTGGGTTGAGGTTTATCAAACCTATGTACCAACGCCGGGAGGCTGGCGATTTCTACTGAACGGCCGTAACGCCGGTTTCGAGAGCGGCTTCGAGAAAAGGGTAAATCCCCAGGATGTAATCAGTATTTTCCCACCGGGGCGGTGATAACTACATCCCGGCTCTTTGAGGAGGTGACGTCTATCTAAAGCAAACAACATAATAAGCATCAAGCGAATTTGGAAACGCCAACTTGTTTATAGTCAAAATCTTTTGATTTTTGTTAGGAGAAAACAGATGGAAATTGGTGGTTTTGCAAATCAGATGGTGCACATTGATTTATCTGCCGGTTCGGTGGAAATCAAGGAAATCCCGGAAGAATGGGCGCGTCTTTACATTGGCGCCCGCGGTCTGGGTGTGCGCTATGTTTTTGAAAATGGTCCGCAAGTAGATCCCCTCTCCCCGGAGAACATGATTTGCTTCATGAACGGCCCTCTCACCGGGACTCCGGCCAATATGAGCGGGCGCATGGCCGTCGTCACGAAGTCGCCGCTGACGAACACGGTCTGCGACAGCCATCATGGTGGCTGGTCCGCGGCGCGCCTGCGCTGGTCCGGCTATGACGGACTGGTCATTACCGGTAAGGCGGAGAACCCGACATATATCTATATCGACGGTGAAGGCGTCGAACTGCGCGATGCATCTGATGTATGGGGCAAGGATATTCACCAGACGATCAGACATTACCAGGACAAGTTTGGTGAAAAAGACCTTTCGGTGATTGCCATTGGCCAGGGAGGTGAAAACCTCTCACGCTTTGCCTGCTGGGTCAACGAAGATGATCGCGCCAGCGGCCGCGGCGGCACGGGTGCAGTTGGAGGCAGCAAGAACCTCAAAGCGATCGTCATCAACGCCAAGAAGGCCATGCCTAAACCGGCAGATAAAGATGATTGGAAGAAGGCTCACTCGCGTGCGCTGGCCGTCATCATGGACGAGGCCAACATTACCAGCCCCAACAAAGGTGGTCTGTCGCTCTATGGCACCAACGTGCTCATGAACATCACAAACACCATTGGCGCCTTACCGTCTTATAACGGCAAGGTGACTGCTTATGGTGACGGGTGCGAAAACCTGAGCGGTGAGCATGTCTATGATACTATTCTGGTCAGCCATCCGACGTGCCATGCCTGTCCGGTTGCCTGCAAGAAAGAGGTCGAACTGAGCGAAGATCCCTACAAGGGCATTCGCATGGAGAGTGTTGAATACGAGTCAGCCTGGGCGCTTGGCGCCAATTCCGGCCACCATAATATCAATGCCGTAACCAAGCTCATCGACCAGTGCAATCATTACGGCCTGGACACGATTGAGTTAGGCAATCTCTTCTCAACCTATATGGAATTGTCGGAGAATGGATACCTGAATGGTGAACCGATATTGGCCTGGGGTGACTGGGAGAGAATGGTTGAACTCGTGCCCATGATCGCCAATCGCGAAGGCATTGGTGACGCTCTTGCCGAAGGTCCGGCGCGATTCGCTGCGAAGTACGGCCATCCGGAACTGAGCAACAGCGTCAAGGGTATGTCGATCCCAGCTTACGATCCGCGCGGTATGAAGGGCATGGGCATCGGATACGCAACCAGCAACCGCGGCGCATGCCACCTGCGCGCTTATTTGGCAGCGGCAGAGTTGAACGTGATGCCCTTTGGATCGTTAAGTGTCGATCCGCTGACTTGGGAAGGTAAGGGCGAGCTGGCCAAGGTGTTCCAGGATATCCATGCATTCTCAGACAGCCTGGACCTCTGCAAATTCAGCGCTTTTGCCATGGGTATGGCAGAATATACGCAACAGTATTCAGCCTTCTGCGGCATCGATTTTTCGATCGATGATGGCTTGAAAGCGGGTGAGCGCATCTACAATCTGGAGCGTTATTACAACAACCTGGCTGGCCACGCCGAAGGGAGCGACACCTTACCGTCGCGATTCACTCAAGAAGCATCAACAATGCCTGGTTCATTAGGCGAGGTCTGCGAGTTGGACCTCATGTTGGGTGACTACTACTCAGCGCGCGGCTGGGACAATGGCGTTGTGCCAATGGAAAAACTGCGCGAATTGGGGATTGACGAAGCTATCCTCTAGCTTCTGAAACTGGTTAGACAGCATAAAGCAAAAGGCGCGGCCGAATCTGCCGCGCCTTTTTGTTTGTCTTAATTAAGCTGCCGAACAATTACGGGCATTGTATGACGCCCTGCGCCCAGAGGCAGCTTCCGCACGCGGGAGCCACAACCTCAAAACAGTCTGTGAGGTTCTCCCGTGACAGTTCACAGCCGCCGCAGGGTGTGCATGGAGCGAATTCATAGCCGTGTACGCGCTCGCGATAGGCGACGTATTCCGGATCCAGCCACAGGTCCAGCAGGCCGCGATCGCGCACATTGCCGATGATATGGCTGTGCGAAACCCGCTCGTAGCCGTTCAACATACCAATATGCGTGTGCAGCAGTGGCGGACAGGGGCTGACGGAGCCATCCCAACCGACGATCATGGAACCGTCTTCGATGAACGTACACACATCGTTCGTTATACCCAGATTATTCCCGGCTAATTTAACGTTGTAGCCGCTGTTCATGGCCTTGATGAATGGTTCGCTGGTATATTCGTTGAAATCCCATTTTGGCAGTGTGAGGCGGCGCAGCCATGGTGAAGGCAGAAAAGTGATATCCTTCATCGCCTTCTCGTAAAGAATTTCCTCGTACATTTCGGGAGAATGGGCCAGCAGATTACTGACATGGAAATGCATTACACCCAGACTCTTTCCAAGCTGCAAGAGCTCCGGCAGGTCGGCGATATTGCGCTTCATGGCCACGAAGGCGATGCCGATCTGCGGAACCGGGCGGTGGGCCGGTCTGCGCAGGTGGCGAAAACGCTTTAAGTTTTCAATCACCACCGGCAGCTCGGCACCGAGGCGGACATCGGCGTAACTCTCCGGTCTCGCGCCATCAATGGAGACCCACAGCAGGTCCAGGCCGGCAT
>JBJYWZ010000450.1:0-1542 GCA_046259725.1 Promineifilaceae bacterium (SeqCode)
CCCGAATACCAGTACAAGATTATATACGTCAGGCGCAATATGCAGGAAATCCTTGCTTCGCAGCGCAAAATGCTTGTTCGACGCGGCGAAGACCCCGACAAAGTAGATGATGCGCAGATGGCGGCTTTGTTTGAAAAACACGTCAGCCAGGTGGAAAGCTGGCTGCGCGAACAGCCCAACATACAGGTGCTGTACGAACATTACAGCGACATCCTGGCTGATCCAGAAAAGGAAGCACGGCGCATTAACGATTTCTTGGGCGGCCGTTTGCAGGTTGAACGCATGGCTGAAGCGGTCGACCCCGATTTGTACCGCAATCGCCGGAATACGGGGACTGCCGGCTGACGTCATAGCCAATGTGGCGCCGGCCGTATACATTCGCGCTCTATCTATGCGTCGTGCTGCCCGCGATGCTCCTTCCGGCTGCGTTTCAACCCGGCACTTCCACGCAGACTATCGTGCTCTATGACGGCCTTTTGGGCGGCACGCCCGACGAGCAGGAATTCAGATTTTTATCTTATGGATCAATGGCCAGCCAGCTCGATGCCGCAGGCGTAACGGTCCTGGACACAACGGGCGATATCGGCGAGCAGGCGGGCTATTTCAACCGCAACGAGATCGCTCTGGATCGCCATGAGGGATTCACCCTCCAGTTCGCCATTCAGCTTGGCCAGGAAGAGCATCGCGGACCAAACCGCGCCGGCTTCAGCATCATCCTTTTAAGCGATGACCTACTGGGTGTGGAGTTGGGTTTTTGGGAAAATGAAGTTTGGGTTCAGGAGGGGGGAACCGGCGAGGCGCTCTTTACTCATGCCGAAGGGGCTGCTGTAGACACAACGGCCGATCTGGTTACTTACCAATTAGCTGTCCAGGACAGCAGCTACACCCTCTCAGCGGACGGCCAGCCAATTCTCACTGGGCCGCTGCGAGACTACACGGCTTTTGAAGGCTTTCCTGATGTTTATGAATCGCCCGGGCTGCTTTTCCTGGGCGATAACACACGGCGCGCGGCGGCGAAAATGGCCGTTTCTTTTGTCGCCCTGGAAACAACCGTCTCGGCCACGGAGACGCCCTTGGCCACCGCGACAATAGAGCCCAGCGCTACGCCGACATTGGCGCCGCCCCCTACGGCGACAGCTACACCGACACTGGAGCCAACAGCCTCACCTGTGCCCAAGGTCACACCCACGGCGCAGCCGACCGCCATTCCCAGCCCGGCAGACATGCTCTACCTGTGGATGTCCTGTCTGAAGGGTGTGGATATCGAAATACAGAAATAGAAAAGCGCCGGTGAAAATGCCAGCGCTCTTTCCGTATAAACCTTCGAAGACTGTAAGCTAACTTGTAACAAGACAAATTAATTCAAAGACCTCGAAAGTTTTTGTATGCGAAGCTTGACTTAAGCAACTTTTACTTCAATACGCTTCGGCTGCTCTTCCTCGATCTTGGGTACGATCAGGGTCAGGACGCCGTTTTCGTAAGTGGCCTCGATGGCGTCTGCGTCGACGTTAGTCGGGAAACGCAGGCTGCGGCCAAATGAAC
>JBJYWZ010000451.1:0-3381 GCA_046259725.1 Promineifilaceae bacterium (SeqCode)
TGCGAGGTCTTTGTCAAATTCATTTCGCAAACTCGGACACAAGAGACCTCGCAGGTTTTTATTAGAATCGCCCTGTGGCGATGAACATGGTAAAGCTGGCAATAAACCAGTGGATCAACCAGGGATAAACAAAGGACTGCGACTGCCAGGCGATGAAGCCGAACATAGCGCCGCCGAATAATGTGCTCAGCGTTTCGATCTCCGGCTTGCCCAGGTGCATAAAGGCGAAGGGCACCGCCTGTAGAAATATCGCCGGGCCGGGGCCGAAGTAGCGCGCATAGGTAAAGAGCATCACGCCGCGCCAGATAAATTCCCAGCCGAAGAGATCGACGCCGTTAAGAAAAATGATCCGGCCGGTGCCGTCAGGAGCGCGCGACGCATAATACTTCTCCATGCCCGGCGTGCGCGCCACGAACCAGAGAATGATGGCCATGCCCAGGCAGCCAACTACGACCCACACCAATCCCCTGCGCCAGTCGCCGAGCTGGAAACCATATTCCCTGGGCGAATCATGGAAGATGAAGAGGATGATCAGCATGGGAATGATGAAGTAGATCAGAAAGCGATCGTAAGCCTTGGTTCCCGTAATGCGATGATCGTAATAGTCGATCATGGGCACGACGGTGCTGTAGATGATGAGGAAGGTGAGTTTCAGGTCGAATTCGACCCCGCCAATGGTTATCACGCGCGGCTCCTTATGGGGACGGAGCGATGCCGACAAGTAAGGTCAGGCGGGAATCGGACTCGTTGCTGACGCCGTGAACAACGCCGGCCGGGGCCCAAACAACGTCTCCCGAGACGGCCGTGCGCACGTCCTCCCCCAGCACGAACTGCCCCTGGCCTTCGACAACGTAATAGAACTTGTCCTGATTGGCATGTTCGTGTGCCTTCTGAACCTGCCCCGGCTCAAGGCAGTTAAGGCCCAGCAGCAGGACATCGCTCTGAAAAAGCGTTGTCTTGAAGAACTTTTCCTCTCTGGAACCTGCGTAATCTTGAACTGCTTTTATGAACTGCATTATCTCCTCTTTTTTGAACGCGACCTTCTTAGTGCGCGCAGGTAAAGCATGTGCGACTGGCAACCATCGTCAGCGTAACGGATTATAACAAAAACGCGCCCGGCTCTTTAGCCGGGCGCGTTAAGATGCATTATATTTGGTTTTTCAGGCAGCTTTCTCAGCCGATCTCGACCATATCGACCAGGACCCTTTCCAGGGCCATCGTGTGGCTGCATACCCCGCGCGAGGCAAAGAACGAACAGTCACAATTCCAGATGCCATTATTGTAAGAAACGTGGTGAACGGCATCATTATCGCCACGGAGGGTTACATTCAGGGATTCAAACTGAATACGCTCGCGTTCTTCAGCATAAAATTTCGACTTTTCAATCTTACCAATCATGCCATAGTCCATAAAATATCGCTCCTCGCTAGTTGGTGCCGGGCGGGCAGCATATACCAAAAACGCACGCGAAATTGCGTGCGTCACCCGGACCTAAGATTGTAAGAATATGAAGCCAGTGCCTCCATGAAAAGAGTATACAACATCAAAGCGGCATGTCAATCAACGATCCTTAAAAGCTTGGCAGCCTTTACAGAACTTTTAAGGAACTACACGCAGTTCCGCCAGGGGGAGTTTATCGCTCAGCCAGCGGCCGTCTTCATCGACCAGCACTGGTCGTTTGTTGTCTTCCACGCGCTGCAGGGCCAACTGCACGCGGTAGACGCCCGGCGCCGTCGCCGGATTGATTTCTATTTCGTGCCGGTCGACGACGATATCTCCAGGCGCCCAATCGGCGGTTGACGACGCGCCGGCAAGCGGCCGTTCCTGCAGCGTCTCCATAATCCAGCCACTTTCATCAAGCAGTCGCAACTGAACCTCGTAATCGGGCATTGTTTCGGCCAGGGTCTGCCAGTAGAGCGTAACACCAAGTGATTGGCCCGGCGCCAACTGGCGTTGATCGTATTCGTAGCCAATGAGGGCCAGGTCGTTGTCAAAATTCTGCCACTGCGGATTGGGAATCCCCTGCGCAGCGGCATCGGGGACGATTGACACTGTGCCCAACGTCAATGCGTCCCCCACCGGCATGCCGTCTGACGCATTGACGCCCAGACGATACCCTTCCAACGGCGCGTAGAAGCCGACGCTGATCGTAACTTCCGCCGGCGTATAGGCGACTTCAGGCACGTCAACGGCGACGGTATCCTGGAAGCGGTCGCCGGTCTGCCACTGGCTGGCCGGGAAACGGCCGAGGCCGGGGTGCGTATCGCGCTGGGCAACCATCAGGCCCTGCTCGTCGATCAGGTGCACAAACAGCAGGTAATCACCAGGCGGTTCGGCAGTGACTTCCCAATAAAGCGTCACGTCCACTTCTTCACCGGGCCTGACGGAATCCTGGGCGATGTCATAGCCCTGTAAGGTGACCAGGCCGCCGAACGAAGCGCCGCTTATGTTGGTCAGATCCGCCTGATGATAATCGGGAGGGCGGGCGTAGGCGGGAGCCAGGTAGCCAAAGAGCGCGATCAGGGCCATGAGCAGCAGCCCGCCGGCGACTATGCCGGAGAGGATCATGCCCCGCCGGGCGTTTCCGCCAGCGTCGGGGGCGGGTAGGAAGGCCAGCCAGCGGCTCAGACCATAGATCATCAGCAGCGCAAGCGAGGGCAGCGCCGGAAAGAAGAAACGCCCCATCGGTCCGGCGGGACTGACGAGCAAATAATTAAAGATCACGGCAAAGAAGATGACGACATTGGCCGACAGGATCAGGAGATAGGGACCGTATGCGGACATCTCATCTTTATCGCGCCGCAGCAAGGGGATAAAGAGTCCAACCAGCGAAACCAGCGCCACAACACCCAGCAGGCTGTAAAAAATGCCTGGCAGCGGTATCTGGCCATAGCCGAACCGGCCCCAGAGGCTTGTCCAGACATAGGGCAGCTCGATGATGGCCAGCTGCAGGCTGTCGGCGGGATCGCGCACCCCCCAGAGCTCGGTGAGACGCTCGATGCCCGTCGGCTCTCCGTAGAGCATCTGGTTGCGCACAAACCACCAGCCGGCGATCAATAAGGCGACCAGCACAAGGAGCGCGTTAACAACAAGCCACTGCCGCCACTGCTTCTTACGCCAGGCGACCCAGGTGACAGCCAGCTCGACAGTAACGATGATCGCCGCCAGGTTAAATTTACTCATCAGAGCCAGGCCGTAGAGCAGGCCGAAGATAAGACCCCAGCGCCAACTCAGGCCCGTTTCATCGCGCAGAAGGCGCACGGAAGCCAAAGTAATGGCCGCACCGGCGAGGGCGGCGATGACGTCATTATTGATCGCCCCGGCCATATAGAGGAACATGGGATTGAAGGCGACAATGGCCGCGCCGCCGAGGGCGAGATA
>JBJYWZ010000452.1:0-3296 GCA_046259725.1 Promineifilaceae bacterium (SeqCode)
CCGATGGAGGCCGAATTTGGACGGCCGCAGTGGGTGTTTGGCATGCGGACCTATGCCTTTGCCGGCGCTGATTCAATCCTCTGCAGGGTCGAGCAAAATGGCATCAGCGGGCTGGCACTTCTGGATACCCAGCAGGGCCAACTGACTCCCTTGGATCTGCCGTTCACTTTTGTGTCTGCATTGAACGTCTCCGGCAGTCATGCTTACTTCATTGCCGGAGCGCCCGATCTGGCGAATTCCGTTGTTCGCCTTGATTTATCTCAGGTTGACCAGCCCGGAAGCACCCTGGAGCCGGTTATCCTGCGTCGTTCCAGCAGCCTTGAGATAGATGAGGCGTACCTGTCACGGCCGCAGGCGATCGAGTTTCCCACGACCGGCGGGTTAACGGCCTACGCCTTTTTATACCCGCCTACCAACGGCGAATACCAGGGGCCCGAGGGGGAACTGCCGCCCCTGATCGTTGAGAGCCACGGCGGGCCGACCAGTGCCACAATCAATGTCCTTAATGTAAATAAGCAGTATTGGACCAGCCGCGGCTTCGCCCTGCTGGATGTGAATTATGGGGGCAGTACGGGCTACGGCCGTGCCTACCGCCGGCGCCTGAACGGCCAGTGGGGCATTGTCGATGTAGAGGACTGCATCAATGGCGCGCGCTACCTGGCGCAGCAGGGATTGGTTGATGGGGATCGCCTGGCTGTTCATGGTGGCAGCGCGGGCGGCTATACCACGCTTTGCGCCCTGGCTTTTCACGACGAATTCGACGCCGGCGCCAGTTACTTTGGCGTGAGCGATATCGAGGTGTTGATGAAAGACACCCACAAGTTTGAATCGCGCTACGATCACAGCATGATCGGACCCTATCCGCAGTCCAAGCAGCTTTATCATGATCGCTCGCCTATTCACTTCGCGGACCAGATCAACTGCCCCTTAATTCTCTTCCAGGGATTGGATGACCCTATAGTTCTGGCCAATCAGGCGGAAATGATGTTTGAGGCGGTGAAGGCCAGAGGGATTCCCGTAGCCTATCTGGCATATCCCGGTGAGCTGCACGGCTTCCGCCAGGCGAAGAATATCAAGCGTACGCTTGAAGGGGAACTCTATTTCTACGGCCGGATCTTTGGTTTCGAAACGGCCGATGAGATTGAGCCGGTAGAGATTGAGAACCTTTGAGTGTCCAACGCGGAGTTCGGACTGGGGAATGATTGACTACAGCGTCAGCCGCTCACTACTTCAGCCTGGGCCACCATAGGGATTTTTGGCGCTGCGGTCTTCCGAGAGTGAGCCCATACTGCGTTCCATGATCAGCTCGATGGCGTCGGCCAGGTGCTCTTCGGCGATATTGTAATCGCCGCGCTCGCTGCGCAGTTTGTGCGCTTCAAGAAGCACTTCGGCATGGCTGGAACCGGGCGGCGGGTCAAATTTGTAGCTGGATAGTTCATACAGCTGGCCCAGCGGATCGCGAAAATAAAGGGAGTCCATAAAGCCGCGGTCTACTTCGCCTGAATGACTGATGCCTCGTTCGCTCAGACGTTTCGCGGCTCGCATAAAGGTGGCACGGGAGACGTTGAAGGCGATATGATGCAGGTTGCCGATGCCCTCGGGATTTGGCGTGGGATCGGGCCGCCAATTTTCATTGGTGAATATGGTGATCAAACGGCCGTCGCCGGGATCGAAGTAGAGATGATTTTGTGACGGCACGTCCAGGTTGGGCTGCTCGAAAACGAAGGGCATGCCCAGAACCCCCTCCCAGAAATCAATCGATGTCTGGCGGTCAGCGCCGATAAGCGTGATATGGTGGATGCCCTGGGTTTGAATTTTCTTCATGAGTTATCTCCGTATGGATAAAGTTATAGAGCGGCAAGGTTGCAAAGTGGCAGATCAGAGTCACAGGTGATTCCGCATTCCGCACTCCCCATTTAGCCTGATTCCTGCAGCATCTGATCAACTATCTTCTTCGCCTGCTCCATCTCATCCTGGATTATCGTGTGCCCCATGCCCGGGTAGATCTTTTCGTTGACATCAGCGCCGAGTGCGGTGAGCGTCTCTGTCGTTTCCTGCACGCGGACGAGTGGGATATGGGCATCGATATCGCTGCAGCCAATGAACACCGGCGTGCCGCTAAATGACCCGGCATAATCGCGCGGCGTGCCTGGTGGACCGATGAGCCCGCCGCTGAAGAGGAGCAGCCCGCCATAGCGCCGCGCGTTGCGCGCGGCAAACTCAGAAGCGAGACAGGCGCCCTGCGAGAAACCGGCCAGAATGATCTTCTCCGTAGGGATGCCCGCCGTTTCAACCCGCTCGACCAGGCCGGCGACGGCTGCCAGCGCGGAACTGAGATAAGGTTCATTATCGGCGATAGGAGCCAGGAAACTATAAGGATACCAGGTATAATTGGCCGCCTGGGGGGCGAGCAGCGCAAGCTCATCGCTGCCCAGGAGTAATCCCAGCTCCATGATGTCATAGGCCGATGCGCCACGGCCGTGTATGAGAATCATCGCGCCTTGCGCCGTGGCAAATGACTTGCCCGCTGTCAGAACCTCCTGGCCCTGGTGCGGATCTGCTGCCATGTTCTGTTCGCTCATTTACTTTTCCTCCTGGGCCTGATCCGCAGAATAAACCGGCTTTGTTTCCACAGGGGGTAATTTCCGGCTGATCCGCTCGCGATTAGACTCCAGCCAGGGAGGAAGCCTGAGACCCGTCCCCAGTTCCTCGACTGTTTCGTCGATGAGAAAACCCGGAGTGTCGGTGGCGATTTCAAACAGCACACCACTGGGTACACGGTAATAGATGGAGTGGAAATATTGCCGGTCCTGCACCGGCGTCACATTGTAACCCTCCGCGCGTAGGGCGCTCTGGTATGCCAGCTGCTCTTCGTCGTTCTTTGTGCGGAAGGCAATGTGGTGCACCGATCCCGCACCCAGACGGCCGTATAACTCTCCGGGCCGTTCCAGCAAATCGAGCGTGCGGCCCCGTCCATCGCCCGCGGCCTGGAAGCGGTAGCGGTTCCCTTCCTGTCCGCTCAGGGTGTAGCCCATTGAACCGGTGAGCAGATCGGCAGTGGCCTTGGCGTCGCCGACCCACAGCGTGGCGCCATGAAAGCCGTGCAGGGCATGTTCGCTGGGCACGGGACCTTTTTCCCATAATTGGATATCCGCCGGAACTTCGTCGACGATCAGTTCCACGATCATGCCGTCAGGGTCCTGGAAGGGCAACACCTCGGACCCAAAGCGTTTCTGCTGCTCGCCGGGGATGACGCCATGTTCAGACAGGCGATTCTGCCAGAAATCGAGGGATTC
>JBJYWZ010000453.1:0-1531 GCA_046259725.1 Promineifilaceae bacterium (SeqCode)
ACATATTGACAAGGAATTGAATGTAAAGTATCCTACCAGCGACGGTTTTGTGAGCGCTCACATTTTACGGATTTTTGACAATTTCCCATTTATTTTCGTATCAATGAGCCGGCGACGTGTGACCATTGATGATGTAGCTGATTTGGCTGGGGTTTCCTACCAGACAGTATCACGCGTCATCAATAACCGGCCTGAAGTGAGCGATACGACGCGGGAGCGCGTCCAGAAAGTCATCGACGAAACCGGCTACAGACCGAGCCACATCGCCAGGAGCCTGGCCACAGCGCGTACGGCAACCATCGGCCTCGTTGTCCCAGACATCTCCAACCCATTCTTCTCCGTCATTGCCCGCGGAGCCGAGCAAATAGCTTCGGAGCGCGGCTACGGTATTCTCTTGAGCAGCACAAGCGAGGATGTCTCGCGAGAGATTGATGCGCTGCACATGCTTGAGGAGAGATATGTTGACGGCGTGATCGTCTGTGGTTTCCGCGAAGAAGACGAGCCCCTGCGCGAAGCACTTTCACGATTTAACGCCGTTGTTCTGGTTAACCGGCGCATCGAAGGGAAACAGTTTCCGGCTGTCCTGGTTGACGATGAACTAGGCGGCTACCTTGTGACCCGGCACCTGCTGCAGATCGGGCACTCGGCCGTTGGCCTTCTCACCGGGCCGTCTAATTCATACAGCGGCGCTCGCCGGTTGGATGGTTATCGAAGAGCCCTGGCTGAGGCGGAGATTGAACCTGATCCACTCTGGGTGAGGCACTGCAAACCGACCGTGATGTGCGGCGAACAGGCCGCCAGGTCATTTCTTGAGGAACATCCGGAGCTGACTGCGCTATTCTGCCACAATGATCTGGTCGCCCTGGGGGCGTTAAGAGGATGCGCCGAGCTGGGACTGGAAGTTCCCGCAGACGTGGCGATCGCTGGGTTTGATGACATCATGCTGGCCGAAATTGTCTCCCCTGCACTGACGACATGCCGGGTGCCACGTGAAGATATCGGCAGGTGCGCGACGTTGATGCTGCTTGACACGATTGACGAGGAAACGGCCGTTGACAGTGAAGTTGTGATTGAACCCAGCCTTGTTGTTCGCGCCAGTACGGCCGTCAAGAAAGAACCTTGAGTCGTCTCATACGACAATGTTAATGGTGACCGAAGGTAACAGGCTCGACATTTAGAATCCAGCCTAAAATGTATAAAGGAGGTGATTGATTGGGAGAATAAACATGTGGAGTCAGGTTAAAGAGGAGTTGAATTGAGGCGTCGAACGACGCCAGCTATAAAAACGCCCTCTATGCTCCCGCCACAGATGTGTCAAGTCTATATTGTTGTAGAGCATGCCCACGTTTTTCATGGAGGATAAAATGAAAAGCAAGAGAATGAAGAAGAACGCCAGGTCTGGCGTGATTTGGAAACTGATACTGGGAATCAGCATGATACTGGTTTTTGGCCTGGTTCTAGTTTCCTGCAGTCAGGCTCCCGAAGAAGAGCCTGTAGAAGAGCCAACCGTTGAAGAACCGGCTGAAGAACC
>JBJYWZ010000454.1:0-23501 GCA_046259725.1 Promineifilaceae bacterium (SeqCode)
CATGACCCCGATATTGCTGATCTGATGAGCAGTCACAACCGCACTATATGCTCATTGTCCAATCCGTGCAGCGCGTTTCTTGTGTCCACAATCAGACGAGACTGGTCGGTAACCCATCGCCAATCATACCCATCGTGATTCGTTATGACAACTACGCAGTCGGCGTTATTAAGGTTCTCTGCTGTCAGTTCGACCGCTTGAGCCGGCACTTCCGCATCTTCCAGATCTATTACGAATGGATCGTGAAAAAATATCTCTGCGCCCTGCTTATTCAGCAGGTGAATCACGTCAAGAGCCGGGCTTTCACGTATATCACTCACATTGGGCTTGTATGCCACGCCCAAAATAACGATCTTGCTGCCTTTAAGCGGCTTGGCATGTTGGTTGAGCGCGCCGGCCACTTTGTTGGTGACATACTGTGGCATCCAGCCGTTGATTGCCGAGGCTAATTCAATAAAGCGCGCTGTGTAATTCAGCCCACGCAGCTTCCAGCTTAAATAATGGGGATCAATGGGGATGCAATGCCCCCCCAATCCGGGGCCCGGGTAGAAAGGCATAAAACCGTAAGGCTTTGTCGCCGCCGCTCCTACCACTTCCCATACATCCAGATCCAGCTTGTCACAAATCAATGCAACTTCGTTAACGAGGCCGATATTCACGGCGCGGAATGTGTTTTCCAGCAGTTTGACCATCTCCGCGGCGCGGGTGCTCGAAACAGGCTTTGTTTCTTCGACAATCGTGTCGTACAGGGCAACAGCCACTTCGAGACAATCGTCTGTGACACCGCCCACAACTTTTGGCGTATTTGCCAGAACAAAATCTGATCGTCCCGGATCAATGCGCTCCGGAGAGAAGGCAAGAAAATAATCCTGGCCGACATGATTACTACTGCTGAGGCGCGGCATCACGACTTCTTCAGTTGTGCCTGGATAGGTGGTAGACTCCAGGATAACCAGCTTTCCTTTACAGCCATATTCCGCGATTTTATCTGCAGCATCAATAATGTAGGTTATATCAGGGTCTTTTGTCTTACGCAGCGGTGTGGGTACACAGATGATAATCGCGTCAGCATCAACTATCTCGGCAAAATCGGTGCTGGCCCACAAGCGACCCTGCTCAACCAGTTTCTTAATGGCCAATGTTGGGATGTCTTCAATATAACTTTGTCCACGATTAATCGAGTCAACTCGTTCGGACGAGATATCCACACCACAGGCGCGAAAACCGGCTTCGGCAAATGCAACGGCCAGGGGAAGGCCAACGTAGCCTATCCCTAAAACAACCACCTTCAAATCACGTTCAGCTATCCCATTTAGCAGCCTATCTTTGGCTGGCATCTGCTGCACCTTACTTCTTGATTTTCTTAATCGCCGCAGTATCCAGGTGCAGCGGCTGCGGCGCCTGACTCAAAAAGGCAAGCAGCACCTGTGCCCGGTCAGATCCCGGCAGATGCATATCAAACATCGCCTCGTACCCTTCGAAGGGCCCTTCGATGATGCGCACGCTGTCCCCATGCTCAAATTCAAACTTAGCCAGGCCACCTTCTTTTTTGATCTGCGCCATAAGCTGCTGCAAATCAGTGATAAAATTAGGGGGCACGACCGCGGGTATACCGCCAAATTCGACCAGCCCGATTGTCCCGCGAAGCCATCTGAATTTGTTGATTCCCGTTTCGTCGAGGTCAGCATGAACAAATAGGTAACCGGGAAAGTAGGGTTTGATCTTGGCGGCGCGTGGGTTGGTAGGCTGCACCTGAACCGTTGGCAGGAATCCTTCGATATCCGCTTCTTCAAGGCGTTGATAGACGGATTTCTCTTTATGCGGTTTTACACGTAAAGCGTACCAGTATTTGCTCATGACTGCTTCCTTTGTCCTCAGAGTCGACCGCGTTTTGGATGTCTACTACCCATGATAACCGCAAATCGCTACGGCCACCGGCATGTTCATCCCACTTTCCAGATTGTGCCGTCGGGCCGATCCTCCACTGTAATGCCTAACTTTGCCAATTCCTGACGAATCAGATCGGCCTCTTGCCAGTCTTTGCGTTTTCTGGCATCGGCGCGTAAAGCGAGCAAAAGCCCCATCAGTCCCTCTTCGCGTGACGAGTCGCCTTGTTGATGTAGTTGATCGGGAATAATGCCCAGCACATCTCCACCGAGTTCACCAAATGTCTGGTCGAGGATCTTTAATGAATCACGCGATAGAGGCGTCGATTCGTTCACAAGGGAATTCACCTTGCGCGTATAATCTTGCAGAACCGCGAGTGCCGCAGGCGCATTAAAATCATCATCCATCCGTTCGATAAAAGAAGCCCGCGTCTGGGAGACAAGCGTCTGTACGCCCTCGGCCGCAGGGCCGTCCGCTGCTTTCTTAAGCTGCTCGCGCACGAGGTTTACAGCGCCCCAAATGCGCGACCAGCCCTTGTAAGCCGCGTCAAGCGCTTCATCAGAGAAGTCGATCGGATTACTGTAATGGCTGGAAAGGATGAATGTACGAATTGCTTCGGGGCGCCAGCGGGTAAGCGCCTCTTTCAGGGTAAGCGTGTTGCCCAGGCTTTTGCTCATTTTTACGCCATCGAGGGTCAATGTGCCGGCCAACAGCCAATAGCGAGCAAACGGTACGCCGTGTGCGGCTTCACTCTGCGCTATCTCACATTCGTTATGCGGGAAAATATTGTCAATGCCGCCGCCATGAATGTCAAACGTGTCGCCAAGGTATTTGGCAGACATGGCCGAACATTCTACGTGCCAACCGGGAAATCCTTCACCCCAAGGACTCGGCCAGCGCAGAATATGCTCGGGTTCAGCCTTTTTCCAGAGAGCAAAATCGGCCGGATGACGCTTCTCCGTGCGTACGGCTTCGCGCGTGCCTTCTTCCTGTTCCTCCAGGCGACGGCCGCTCAATTTGCCATATTCCGGGAAGGATGTCACGTCAAAATAAACAGAGCCATCGACAACGTAGGCATGCCCTTTCTCGATCAGGGATTGCACCATGGCGATCTGCTCTGGAACATGGCCGCTTGCCCGCGGGCTGATGTCAGGGCGAAGCACGTTCAGGGCATCCATATCCTCGAAATAGCCCCGTGTATATGTTTCGACGACCTGCATAGGTTTTGCCGACAATTGGCGCGCCCGGCGCAAAACGCGATCTTCTCCAGTGTCTAGCATATGGCCTACGTCAGTGATGTTTTGCACATAGAGCACGTCATAACCGCTAAAACGTAGATAGCGGGCAATGACATCGAAGCTGATATAGGTCTTGGCATGCCCGATATGGGAATCGTCATAGACCGTCGGCCCACAAACATACATATTTACTTTCCCTTCTGTGATGGGCACGAAGGGTTCTTTCTTCCTGCTTAATACGTTATAAACTTGAATAGTCATGGTTCAAATAGTCCGAAAAGGTTAATTCAGCGGCAAAAGAATCCACTGAGTTTAAATACGGGCGAAGATCATTCGGCCGGCGGTGGTTTGCAAAACCTTCGTCACGGTCACATTTTGCGTGTTGTTGATATAGGAACGGCCGTCTTCTATGACAACCATCGTTCCATCCTCCAGGTAGCCAACACCCTGGCCGTATTCCTTCCCTTCCTGGATGATCTTGACCTGCAACTCTTCGCCAGGCAGATACAGCGCCTTAACCGCGTTGGCCAGATCATTGATATTCAAAACAGTGACGCCTTGGAGTTCGGCCACGCGGTTTAGGTTATAGTCGTTCGTCATGATCGGGCAGAGCAGGTGCCGCGCCAGTGAAACCAGTTTACCGTCGGCATCACGCACTTCAGAAACATCCATATCGGTGATACGCACGGGAATTGATGTTTCATTTTGCAGAATGCTCAAGACCTCCAGACCGCGCCGGCCCCGGTTGCGGCGCAAACTGTCTGAACTGTCCGCGATGTGCTGCAGCTCTGAAAGAATAAATCCGGGCACGAGCAAAGTGGAGCGTATAAAACCACTTTTGGCGATGTCGGTAATACGGCCGTCGATGACGACACTGGTATCCAGCAAGACAACATCTTCCTCTTTTTGGTCTGGCTGCGCCTTCTCCCCGGTTACCCGCAAACTGCGCATAATGCCCTGCAGGTCCCTGTGACGCATCATGAGTATCGTCACCCCTACATAGCAAAGCGCCAGCGCGGAAAGCAGAGGTAAAATTTCACGAAAAGGAGATGGTAGATGGGAAAGAGGAATTGAAAATAGCGCTGCAGCTATAAGACCCAACAGGATACCGGCGATTAGCGCGACCAGCCGCTCAGCGGGCATTACAGCCAGATTGCTGCGCAGCGCCTTCATTGGCTTGATAGTCAAATATGGCGCCGCAACGAATCCGAAGATACCTCCCAACGCACCAGCAGCGAACGGGATGATACGAAGAGAAAGGTTATAGTGGGTGGCCAGGCTATCGCCCAAAAATCCAAATAATATTGCTCCCAGGATTGCTCCCAGAATCCTAAACAATGATTCAGTGCTCAAATGCATGATAAGACCCAGATACCCGCCCCACTCAGGAAGCGCGTAATTAACAAAGCGCGTTCAGCTCCAGGTCTCAGTCACCACCTGCGCCACTTTTAGATTATGGCAGACCGCGTATAGGAATCGATAATAACCGCGGACTCGACAGCGCTCTCATCACTCATGTCATTTTACTTATGGCGCTGTATATCGAGAAAAGTCGCGACAGAAATGAAGAATTTCGAACATTATTATTGAGACAAATTCGCTATGAAACCTGCTGATGAACGCTATATATAATGAATAAGTTATGGTAACACAACGGACTTTAAGCCGCAATATGTTGGCCGGTCCATGTTTGACATGGCATAGGTGCACCGATAGAATCAGCGATTACCTTATGCTACATGTAACGTACCCTTGTTTGGTGGGACGTATACAGTCAACCAACGCAGCGCGCTGGACGATATTTCAGGACAACAAGCAGGTTAGATCAGGTCAGTTTTTTTGGATATGCGTATCGTAGTTGATGCCATGGGCAGTGATAATAATCCGGGGCCGGATGTCGCCGGTTCCGTTCTGGCTGCTCGTGAATTTGGAGACACAATTGTTCTGGTTGGCGATGAGCAGCTAATCCGCTCTGAGCTAGCCGGACATGATACGGAAGGGCTGGCACTGGAAATTGTGCATACCGGCCAGGCAATCGGGATGGAAGACATACCCTCTCTTGTAGTGCGTGAGAAACCGGATTCTTCCATGCATGTAGGCATCAACCTGGTCAAGAGTGGCGCGGCCGACGCGTTCGTCACAGCCGGCAACACAGGCGCCGCACTGGGCATCGCTATGCTGCGCAATGTCGGCCTCGGCCGTATTCCCGGCGTCAAGCGACCCGCGCTGGGCGTGAATTTCCCCACACCTGAACGGCCTTTTCTTATTGATAACGGCGCAAACGCCGATTGCAAACCGGAGTATCTCCTGCAGTTTGGTATCATGGGCAGCATCTATGTGGAGCGCGTCTTAGGTATCGCCAACCCGCGCGTGGCTCTGATCTCCAACGGGGAGGAAGAGGGAAAGGGCAATTCTCTTATCAAAGAAGCCGCAGCCCTCCTGGCTGGCAGCGAGTTAAATTTCATCGGTAATATTGAACCGAAAGAATTTATGTATGGGGCTGCCGACGTGGCTGTGACAGACGGCTTTACGGGCAATATTCTGATGAAAACGGCCGAGGCTGTTTCCAGCTATATGGCCGAACTGATCCGTACTTATATGAAGAGTAGTCCCGTTGCCGCGGTTGGCGGGCTACTGTCGCGGAGCGTATTCAGCCAGGTAAGAGCCCATCTGGATCCTCACGAGGTCGGGGGCGCGCCGCTGCTCGGCGTCAACGGCCCGGTCATCATCGGACACGGCCGTTCCAATGATATTGCTATCAAGAACGCGATTGGCCAGGCGCGAATGATCACCCAAAACAATGTCGTCGAAGCTATTGCCGACGGCGTGCAGCAGACAGGAGCAGCCTGAGTAGTTTAGTAATCAAAAAGCAGCCACTTTACCGCACAGAATAAAATGCCTACCTTGCGCTAAAGGAAAAAGAAAACAGCTGGCAGCTTTCACAGGTAAGATATTTATGGAAAATTATCAAGATAGTCGAGGCCGTCCACGCGTCGTAATCACCGGGATTGGCGCGATCAGCCCCCTGGGACACACGGCACAAGAGAGCTGGCAAAGCTTATTGGAAGGGAGATCGGGCATCGGACCGATCACACAGTTCGATCCATCCGGACTACCGGTGACCATTGCCGGCGAAGTTAAGGACTTCGATCCGGGCGATTACATGAATTTCAAAGAAGCGCGGCGAATGTCTCGCGCTTCGCAGCTGGCAGTCGCCGCGGCGCAAATGGCGATTGCTGATGCCGGGCTGCCTGAAGCACTGCCCAATCCCGAGCGCGCGGGCGTGTTGGTGGGTACAGGGGTAGGTGGTTTTGAAGTTGCCGAAGAGCAGGTGACCGTCTACCGGACAAAAGGATACAGCCGGGTAAGCCCATTCGCCATGACCGGGTTCCTGGCCAATATGCCCAGCCATCATGTCAGCTTACTATCTGGATCACTGGGTCCCATTAATACCGTCGTGGCTGCCTGTGCCACAGGCACACAATCGATTGGAGAAGCGGCCGAATTGATCCGGCGCGGATCGGCCGACACAGTTGTTGCCGGCGGCGTAGAAGGATTGATTCATTTCGCCGCCATAGCGGGATTCGCGCGAATGCGTGTGCTGACAACATCGCACAACGACGACCCGGAACATGCCGTCCGTCCTTTTGATAAGACGCGTGACGGCTTTGTGGTCAGTGAAGGCGCGGGCATTTTTATTCTGGAGCGAATGGACCTGGCCCTGGAACGCGGCGCACGCATCTATGCCGAAGTGGTCGGGCATGCTTCCTCATCTGACTCGTTCCACGTGGCAACACCCGATCCCGACGCAGCAGGTAAGGTTCGCGCCATGCGCTGGGCCATTGAAGACGCCGGCCTGGATACAGAAGACATCGACTATATCAACGCCCACGGACCGGGAACCGTCGTCAATGATGCCAGCGAAACCCTGGCTATCAAGACACTCTTCGGCGAACGAGCTTACAACATCCCGGTCAGCAGCAGCAAATCTGTCCTCGGCCATGCCATGGGAGGAACCGGCGCACTGGAGGCAATTTTCTGCGCCTACGCGCTTACTGAACAAACAGTTCCCCCGACATGGAATTATGAAACCCCGGACCCCGAATGTGATCTTGATTATGTACCAAACGCTCCGCGACCGCTCACGATGCGTACGGCACTTTCGAATTCGTTTGGCTTAGGTGGGCAGAACGCCTGCCTGGTCCTGGCGCATTATCCAAACGGCCGTGGTCCTTCCGGACCCGAAACAGATCGGCAAACAGAAAACGGCAGTTTATAGAAATTTGCTCCCATGTTGCTTATGCACGAAGATAATTTCACATGAAGAGCGGAAATCCATAAGACAAAGAAACCTGGAAGATTCTTTGTGCTGAGTCCGTCAAACAGCTTTGATATGCTGGCCTATGCAAATTTATAAGGAAGAGAATTAATCAATGGTTATCTTACGAGACGATGATCGCGTCGCACGAATGGCCAAAATTGGGCAATATGTCAGTCTTATCAGCATCATCATCCTGCTGGGCGGCCTCGTGCTCATTTTTGTAGGTAATGAAAACGCCATCATATTCCAGCTTCTTGCGCTGGCTGTCGGTTATGGTCTTTCACAGGTTGGGCTCTACCTGCAGAACCGTTATGTGCGCGAGCCGCGCGCCGACCAGGTGCTGGATGATGCATTGAAACATGTGGCCCGGGACGGCCGTCTCTATCACTTCGCCCTCCCCGCACCACACGTGCTGCTTCTGCCTACCGGGGTAGTCATCCTACACTCCAAATATCAGAAGGGAGAGATTTACGCTGAAGGGGACAGTTGGACGCAAAAAGGGGTGGGTCTGCGTAAATATTTCGGTCAGGAAGGGCTTGGTAATCCGACCAAAGAAGCGGAGAAGCTTCTCAGTTCGATGGCCAACTACATTCGCCAGAACGCCCCTGATATTGACGAAGTGCCCATGGCGCCGATCATTGTTTTCACCGCAAAAGACATCGAGGTTCTCGACGTAAAAGATTCGCGCATCCCGGCCATGCATGCCAGCAAACTCAAAGGCTTCTTGCGCCAGGAAAAGGACAAATTACCGCCAATGCCGAAGGAAGACTATAAGTCCTTGCAGGCCGCGTTTGATAAGAAGGTTGCATCGCTGGGTGAGGAGGTAGAAGAAGCTTGAGGTCTATGTCAATTGTAGTAGAGCCGGCTTTTTCTCTTTTAGTTCCTCTGGATCGGGCTTTCCGGCTGGAAAACGTCCCTCAGGTTGACAAGAAGCGATTATTTAATAGAATCTTGAAGCTAACCCACTATCCGCTGTAGCTACCACTTCTGCAACTGGAACACATACATCATCACGAATATTTCGGTTTAAGGAAAAGGAGGTGAGTATCCCTGTACAGAAGACCCGACCCGCCCTGGGGATCCCCCAAATCTTTCATTGCCTATTCGTATTGTTAGTGTAACCACAAATTTGAGGAGAAGGTAAAAATGAAATTTAAAGCGTTACTGTTATTGGTGCTGCTAACGGCAGGTATGGTATTGGTTGCCTGCGGCGGCGAAACACTGGAATGTACCGACGAGATCGGTTGTATCGAAATCGCCCCTGATGAACCAATCAAATTAGCTTCATCGCTGGTTATTTCCGGGCCTAACACCCAATTGGGAACCGACTCTCAGTGGGGCGTTGAATTGGCGTTGGATTTCCGTGGGGACGTGCTGGGCCATGAGGTAGAGCTGCAGCCCGAAGATGATGGCTGCAACGCCGAAGGCGGGCAGACATCGGCAACAAAGATCGTTTCTGATCCACAAATCGTGGCCATGATCGGCACGAGCTGTTCCGGCGCCGGCGTCCCGGCGGCCAAGATCGTTTCCGATGCCGGCTTCGCCATGGTTTCGCCCTCTAATACATCACCTGCCCTGACTGATCCCGATCAGGCATGGCAGCCCGGCTACTATCGCACGGCGCACAACGATGAGATCCAGGGCCGCGCAATGGCCGAGTTTGCTTACAATGAGCTGGGCGTCACCAAAGCCGCCGCCATTCATGATGGCGACCCCTACACTGAGGGTCTGGCGAGCGTGTTCGCCGATGCATTTGAAGGGCTCGGTGGCGAAATTGTGGCCTTTGAAGCCGAAGCGGCCGATGCCACAAACGTCGAGCCGCTGTTGACGACTGTCGCTGCCGCAGGACCGGAATTCATCTACTACCCGGTATTTATCCCCCTGGGGTCTCTGCTGACCAATACGGCAAAGACGATTCCCGGTCTTGAAGGCGTCATTCTTTCAGGCGCCGATGGTATCCAATCGCCTGACTTTCTTAATAACACGGTCGGCACATCGGAAGGCATGTATGTCTCCGGTCCCGATCTCAACTTCGCCGGCAGTTTCTACCAGGAAGAGTTCCTGCCAGCCTATATTGAGAAGTACGGCACCGAACCGACGGCACCGTTCCATGCCCATGCATTTGACGCGACCAACATGATCCTCGACGCGGTTGAGGAAGTTGCGCAGCAGGGCAGCGACGGGACGCTGCTTATCGGCCGTCAGGCGCTGCGCGACGCGCTCTCAGCGACCGAAGGTATGGAGGGTGTCACCGGAACCATCACTTGCGATGAACATGGCGACTGCGCCGATCCGAAGATCGCGGTAAGTCAGGTTCAGAACGGCGAATTTGTAACCGTCTGGCCCTAGTCGTTTAGTTTTTCGTCACCGGGCAGGTAAATAATCCTGGCCGAAATTAGTAAATAGAAACAGGCTCCGGTGACCTCTTGCCGGAGCCTGAATGCTAACATCGGCGACTTCAACATGGCCGGTGTACAGATCATCAAAATAATTTGTTGACGGAGCAGCACCATGTCGCAACGCTTGAAAGATATTGATTATATCGGGCTCGTTTTATGGATTTTCAGGGCGTTCATCATTCTTCTCGTTGTTGTTGGTATCTTCAATAAAATAGTCAGGGGATATGGCGTCGATTACACAATCGATGATTGGGTTGATTTTATCGGGTCAGGCCTTTCTCAAGGAAGCCTTTACGCCCTGATTGCTCTGGGTTACACCATGGTTTAT
Source organism: Promineifilaceae bacterium (SeqCode) (assembly GCA_046259725.1). Lineage (GTDB taxonomy): Bacteria > Chloroflexota > Anaerolineae > Promineifilales > Promineifilaceae > JAACFF01. Next base: position 10,174 of record JBJYWZ010000454.1, read on the forward strand.
GGCATTCTCTTCATGATTAACTTCGCTCATGGTGAATTTTTCATGGCCGGGGGAATGACTGCCACGGTGCTGTTAGCCACCCCCCTGGCGGCGGCCGGATTTATGAACGATCAGCCGATACTCTACATGGTCATAGTCATGATTTTATCGATGGTTACGGCGATGGCGATTTCCCTGATCACGGAGCGCATCGCTTACCGTCCGTTACGCAATGCGCCGCGCCTCGTACCGCTTATTACGGCTATCGGCGCCTCGTTCTTCTGGCAGTACTTTTTTCGCGGACTGTTTGGCGGAACAATCATCCCTTTTCCAGTGCCCGAAATTTTTGAGGGTCGCGTTGATATATTAGGCTTCGATTTTCTGAAGACGCGTCTGGTTGTGATGGCCGTGGCCATTGTCAGTTTATTATTCCTGTATGGGCTGATCATGCGTACCAAGACAGGCAAAGCCATTCGTGCAGTTGCTGAGGATAAAGACGTGGCTGCCCTGATGGGCATCAACGTTGATCGCACGATTACATTGACCTTTGCTATTGGCGCGCTGATGGCCGGTATAGCGGCCGTTCTCTGGGGATTGGTCTTCCGCCAGGTGCACTTCTTCATGGGCTTTGTCCCCGGAATCAAGGCATTTACGGCCGCGGTATTGGGCGGCATTGGCAGCATTCCCGGCGCCGCTGTAGGCGGCTTACTCCTGGGTGTCATAGAGGCCGTTGCGCCGCCGCTGGTTCTGGAAGGCCTCAACGTACCAGGGGCCCACCAACTCAAGGACGTTACTGCCTTCACCCTGCTTATTCTGGTTTTACTTTTCCGGCCGCAGGGTATTGTTGGCGAAGTTCTTTCTGAAGAAAAGGCTTAAGGAGGATGGCTATGTCTCAGTCACCAATCGGCAGAGCTGTTCGATACGGCCTGCTTGCAGGGCTTATAGCCGCCAGCGTCAGTGCTATCGGCATGGTGGAAACATTTAACGAACGCGATATTATCACCGGCTTCCTTACCCTTGGCCAGCTGCTACTTTACAGCACATCCATTATCGCTGGCTATCTTGCGGTCAGAACGAAAGACAATGAACAGCTAAACGCCGGTCCTGCTCTCTTGAACGGGTTCGTCGCTGGCTTGTTAACGGCCGTGCCCGTCATCATCCTTATATTGCTTACAGTCGCCTTTCCAACTATCCGCAACTCCCTGGTTAACGTTTCGCCGGCATTGATAAATGCCCTGACATTTGGCCAGGGTCCATACGCCGGCAGTCTGATACTGGCAGCGGTTATGGCTGTGCTGGGACTCGCGGGTGCCGCCTTCCATATACTGCCGGAGAAAGTTGAAAAACCATTGTTTAACGGTGTTATGGCCACGCTGCTGGTCGGTCTCTTCTCGGAAGTCTTAATCAACGTGTTTAGACCGTTTCCACGGCAGATCGTCCGTATATTCTTCGGTACAAAGGGCATCCAGCCGCTTATCGCCATCATCATTTTTGTGGCCGCCGTACTGATTACGATCTGGTGGGAAGCGCGTGGTGAGCAGCGTTTTGCCAGGCGACGCGCATCCCTGACTGAAGAAGACAAACAGCGCAACCGTCGCATCACGCTTATCGCCAGCGCTGTTCTTGTTTTAGCAGCACCCTGGATCCTCGGTCTCTATCTGACCGAGGTGATGGACGTTGTCGGCATCTTCATCATTATGGGGCTTGGGCTCAACATTGTTGTTGGATTCGCCGGCTTATTGGATCTGGGCTATGTGGCCTTCTTCGCCATCGGCGCCTATATGATGGGACTGTTAACATCCACTGGCGAGCTTGGCATTGCGGGAATGAATTTCTGGATGGCCCTGCCGATCAGTGTCCTGGCAGCGACAACAGCCGGCATCATCCTGGGCATTCCCGTGCTTCGTATGCGCGGCGATTATCTGGCCATTGTTACTCTGGCTTTTGGCGAAATCATTCGGGTCCTGGCCGCTTCCGATTTGCTGAAGGGAGCCATTGGCGGTGCCCAGGGCATCCTCAAAATTGGGAAACCGGAAATCTTGAGCTTCGTTTTCATACAGCCACAGCACTTTTACTACCTCATCCTGGCCGGAATTGCCCTGGCCTGGTTCGTGTCTTCCCGGCTGCGCGATGCGCGCCTGGGCCGGCGGTGGATGGCTTTACGTGAAGATGAGGACGTGGCCGAGGCACAGGGCATCAACCTCGTGAGCACAAAGCTGCTGGCCTTTGCCATTGGCGCGTCATTCTCAGGTTTAGCCGGCGCCATCTTCGCATCACGGTTGAGTTCGATCTTCCCGCACAGTTTCAACTTGTTAATATCAATCAATGTACTCTGCCTGGTTATCGTCGGCGGCATTGGCAGTCTGCCCGGGGTCGTTCTCGGAGCTTTCGTTCTTGTCGGTATGCCGGAACTACTGCGCGAGTTTGCCGAATATCGGCTGCTGCTTTACGGTGCGCTGCTTATCCTGACCATGCTCGTACGGCCCGAAGGGCTGTGGCCCTCGCAGATTACCAGACGCGAACTACACGCAGATGCAGAAGAAGCGGCACGCGAAGGACCGCAACATGAAGACATTCATCCTTTAGTGGGGTAATGGTTATGTCTCAAATTTTACTCGAAGCAAAACATGTAGTTAAACGATTTGGTGGCCTGGTAGCCGTCAACGATTTCTCGGTCGATATTCCAGAGAGCTCTATCTGCAGCATCATTGGGCCCAACGGCGCTGGTAAGACAACTTTTTTCAATTGTGTCTCCGGCTTTTACAATATCGATGAAGGGGATATCTTCTTTAATGGGGCATCGATCAAAGGGCGTTCACCCGACAAGATAGCCAAGAGAGGTATATTACGCACCTACCAGAATATCCGCTTATTCGGTAACATGTCCACGATCGAGAATATCCTCGTGGGCATGGAGCCTTTGCTGCACAGCGGGTGGATCGCCTCCCTATTCCGCACTCCGAGCAACCGCAGGGAGGAAGAGGAGGCGCAGGCACGCGCCAATGAACTACTGAATTTCGTCGGTCTGACAGGCCTGGGGGATACGCTGGCCGATAACTTACCTTACGGCGACCAGCGCCGCCTGGAAATCGCCAGGGCTCTGGCCGGGAATCCCGATTTACTACTGCTCGATGAGCCGACCGCCGGCATGAACCCGCGCGAGACAGCACAGACCACCGAGTTTATCCGCCAGCTTCGCGACCAAACAGGGATCACGATTCTGCTCATTGAGCACGACATGCGCGTCGTGATGGGCATATCGGAGAATATCACTGTCCTCGACTACGGTAAAAAAATTGCTGAAGGAAAACCTGAGGAGATTCAAAACGATCCTGACGTTATTGAAGCATACCTGGGTCGCGGTGCAGCCGCGAGCAGCACGATTGATCTATAATTTCAGGATGAACCAGAAACCGGGCTTTCTACGAGGATTTCCAAGCGGCTTAAGTATGCAGGAACCGGGTTTCTGAGAGAGAAATGGAAGGGGAAATAGTTTAATGGCTTTACTTGAAGTCAATGACATTCATGCTTACTACGGCAATATTCATGCTCTCAAGGGTCTTTCCATTTACGTCGATGAAGGAGAAATCGTCTCCCTGATCGGCGGCAACGGCGCCGGGAAAACAACGACCCTGAGGGCAATCTGCGGCCTGATGCCACTTCGTGAGGGCAGGATCAGCCTCAAGGGCGAAGATTTGAGCGCTTACAAAGCACATGAGCTGGTATCAAAAGGCATCGCCATGGTACCTGAAGGACGCGGCGTTTTTTCCAAGTTGACCGTGCTGGACAACCTGGAGATGGGCGCTTATCATCGTGACGACAAGGACGGTATAGAACGGGACCTTCGGCAAGTTTACGAACTCTTCCCACGCCTTGAAGAGCGAAAAACGCAGGTTGCAGGCACATTGAGCGGCGGCGAACAGCAGATGCTGGCCACGGGTCGAGCGCTGATGTCCAGACCGAGCCTGCTCTTGATGGATGAACCCTCTATGGGGCTGGCGCCAGTGCTTGTGGAAGCGATATTTTCGACCATTGAAGATATCAATAAGAACGGCACAACCGTCTTGTTGGTTGAGCAAAATGCGCACATGGCCCTGCAAATCGCCAACCGGGGCTATGTTCTACAAACCGGGGAAATCGTTCTTCAAGAAACGGCCGAAGCTTTGCGCAAAAACGAAATGGTGCAGAAGGTCTATCTGGGTATCGACTAACGAGGGCTCGATTACAGCAAAAAATTTCAGGTCCATTCTTTTGAATGGACCTGTCTGTTTATTAAGGGGTTATTGACATGGATCTTCTTGTACTATCCGCCAGAGAAGTCGTCGATGCGCTGCCTATGGCCGAAGCAATTGGCGGGATGAAATACGCCTTTGCGCAGTTGTCAACTGGCCGCGCTTTGGCGCCTGTGCGCATACATTTGCCAATAAGTCCCGACAACGCGACGTTGGTGATGCCTGCTTTCCTGGCCGACAGTGGGGATCTTGCCGTCAAAGTGGTTTCCGTCTTTCCGCAAAACAACCAGCTTGGGCTGCCCACAATCCATGCGCTCGTGCTCGCCCTCGATGCTGCCACCGGCAAACCGGTTGCATTATTGGAAGGCGGCAGCTTGACCGCCATCCGCACCGGCGCGGTATCCGGTGCGGCAACCGATTTGTTGGCGCGGCCCGATGCACGACGCGCGGCCATTATTGGCAGCGGCGTTCAGGCCCGCACACAGTTGGAAGCCATCTGCACCGTGCGCGACATCGAGGAGGTGCGTGTTTTTAGCCTGAATCTCCAACAGGCGGCACAGTTTGCGCGTGAGCTGGCCGGCAGAGGACCAATTCCACGATCAATCACAGTCGCAGCGGACGCCAAGAGCGCCGTCCAGGATGCCGACATTATCTGTACGGCAACTACTTCGTCTACGCCTGTCCTTGATGCGCATTATCTAAAGCCCGGCGTCCATATCAATGCTGTCGGTTCCTTTACGCCGGCCATGCAGGAGATTGACACGCCTACGGTGAAGCGTTCTCTGGTCGTCGTCGATTCACGTGAGGCTGCGTTAGAAGAGGCGGGTGATTTGATCATCCCTCTGCAAAACGGAGATATTACGGCCGAACACATCGCCGCCGAGCTGGGCGAAATTGTCGCGGGTATCCACCCGGGCCGCAGCGATTCAGCACAGATCACCTTCTTTAAATCAGTCGGCGTCGCCGTCCAGGATGCGGCTGCGGCCAGCATCGCCATCAGTAATGCCCTGGCCAATGGCCTGGGAAAGACTCTATCACTGTAGACCGAAACTCCATAAGCACCTCATAACCTATCTTGCCCGCTCCTACGGGCTTGTTATACTTTTTCCTACCCCTGCAGGGGAGCGAAAGGACAGGGATTATGAGATCTTTCTTTGCGCAAACAAAAGCCCTCTGGTTATTATCATTTCTGGCGATCGTCGCATCAGCCGCATGCCGTCAGACGAATTTAGGCGGCCCGGCAGTCAGCCCAACAGCCACACCCATAAGTATCGAGCCAACCGTGGCTGCCATTCCGACCCGAGATCCCAACTTCGTGGTCATCGCCACCGATGCACCATTGCCACCCTTCACCAATTTTGATCAGTTTGGCGAAATCGAGGGATTCGACAAAGAGGTCATGGATAATATCGCCCGTATCGCCGGATTTGAATATGAATTTGTAGTAACGCCATCCCAGGGTGTTCTTGGGTTGTTGACGGCAGATGGAAGCGGCGATTTCGATGCGGCCATGTCCTCCCTGCTGGTAAGCGAGGCACCTCTGGAAGAAATCGCCTTCTCCGACCCTTACCTGGAGATCGGGCAGGTCATGGTGGTGCTTGCCGATGAAGATCAGCTGAATGATCCACGTAATTTACCGCCCGGCACCGTTATCGGCGTGCAAGGCGGGAGCCAGGGCGAGGTCACTGCCAGGGATATTTTAGGCATTCAAGAACCAGACCTGTTCAACGACTACGAGAATCCCAACCAGGTTGTGCAGGCGTTGATCGATGAAACAGTGCGCGCAATCATTATTGACAGCGAAAGCGCCGAGTATTTTACGGCCGCTTTTCCGGAGCAGCTAAAGATTGCCGGGGGCGAAGGACGGGACGCCTGGATCAGTGAAAAATCTTATGGCATTGCCGTCAATAAAGACAACACACAGCTTCTAGGCCGGCTCAACGAGGCCATCGCCAGCTTGAAAGAGAGCCAGGCATTTGAAGATATCACCATCTCCTGGCTGATACTCGACGACGCGCGAGCCGAAAGCATCGATCCCGGAGAATCTCGCGTCGGTACGCCGGAAGAAGAGCTTTTCATCGGCATCATCGGCCAGCTGCAAGACCTGGATCCGGCTACGCTTGAGCTCGACTTCATCAATTGGGAAATCATGCGCAATACGATGAGCGGTCTCTTTATGTTCGACGCCGACAATGAGCTGCAGCCGGTGCTCGCGGAAGGCCCGCCGGCAATCTCCGAAGATAAACTGGAATATACGATCCGCTTGAAGCCTGATTTGCAGTTCCCTGATGGCACCAATCTGACCGCCGAAGATGTGCGCTGGTCGGTAATCCGCGCCTCCAGATTGGGCAATTTCCTGGTTAACGGGTTTTTAAGAGATGCCAACGAAGATAACTTCGCCGATGTGGACGCGGTGCAGGTGATTGACGATACAACCGTCAAGTTCGTCCTGAACGAGCCGACCTCGTATTTTCCAAGCATATTGGCCACACCGCCATTCTATCCCATAAGCAGCAACTGCTACGCTGAGACGGCCGATCCTGCCAGCACCTGCGGGGGTTTAGGACCTTATACAATTTCCAGTTGGGATGGCGGCGATCGCATACGCCTTGAGGCCAACCCCAACTGGCCCGGCGATCCTCAGCCGGAATCACAAAGCATCACTGTGCGTTTCTATGGCGATGTAGACAGCCTGCGCCGCTCATTGTTCGAGTTCCAATCCATTGATCTGGCGTGGACCGGCCTGCCGTTCAACGATTTCCTGGAACTTCAAAACCAGGATGTGGACGGCGACGGCAGTGGGGATATCATTCCCTGGCTCGGTCCGTCCACTTTCAAGAGTTATCTCATGTTTGAGCAGTCCCAACCTCCCTGGGACAATATCAAGGTACGCCAGGCTGCTTCTTATGCGCTTGACCGCCAGGCGATTGTGGACAGCGTATTTCCCGATCGACGCAGGCCGCTGTTCAGCCCACTGCCCGACGAGGTGCCCGGCGCAATGGCGACGCTGCCTGGCCAGGATCTGCAGCAGGTAGAATCGCTGATGCTGGAAGCGGGCTACACGCGCGAGAATCCGCTGGCGATTACCATCTCCTTTGTCAACGACGGCCGTTACAGCGATGTCGAGGAACAGTATATCAACGCTATTAAAAGCCAACTCGAGGCAACCGGCGTGTTCCAGGTTGAGATCAACGGAGCGCCCTGGGAACAGTTTCGGGTTCAGGTGGCCGAATGTGGATACCCTGCCTTCCTTCTTGGCTGGCCGACTCCGGGACGACCAGTGAACTATCTCGATGCCAGCAGTTGGATTGACTTTTTCGTCCAGGAAACAGACAGCGTTATCTGCTCCAATTACCAGAGCGACAAAATGAACGCCCTTATCAAGGCATACCGTGAAGAATTGGATGGTGAAGCGCGGACCGTGGTTCTGAACGAGATTCAGCAGTTATGGGCCGAGGAACTACCGACGCTGGATATTACACAGGAACCGCGGCGCGCTCTGTCCCTGTCCAAGGTCGACGACGTGACCATAGATGCGCTTGGTTTGCTGCATTACGAGCGGCTGTTCAAATCCGCTGAATAAAGGATCAATAAAGCTGCCAGCGTTCCGCGGCCAGGTCAGAACCGAACTTTTATCGCGGGTACAGTTGGCAGCTTTCCATTGGGGGCAGACAAACCCGCGATTACTGCTTTCGTTCGAGCGCTTTCGCGCGTGGACCTACAAGACGCTCTTCCCCGGCCAGTAATCGTTTGATATTCGGCCGCAGCGCCCAAACAACAACCCCGGCTGAGGCGAAACCACCGACGATGTAGGCGATGGAATCACTGTATCCGGGCACGCCGGCAATATAAAGAATCATGAATGCTACCGGGATGACGGCGGCCATGGCCAGGGAAGCAACAGAGGCCATACCCACCCCGATTAAGAAGACGAACATAACGAGCCAGCTGATGGGAAACATGGGCCACCAGACGGCCGACGCCCAACCCACGTTGGGACCGGTGCCAGCGCCGCCGCGCCAACCCAGGAAAATCGACCAATTGTGGCCGACAACGGCCATCACGCCGGCCACCACCGTCAGCCAGGGGAACCAATCACTACTCAAGTGCGGCGCCAGGAAAGTGCGCGCCAGCCAGACCGCCCCAAATCCTTTCAACACGTCGCTTAGTGCGGTAATGACGCCTGTTCCAAGGCCCGCGGCACGATAGGAGTTGGTGCCTCCCGTACGGCCGCTGCCGACTTCCAGAATGTTGATCCCTTTTGTAGCCTTGACATAGAGATAGCCAAAAGGGATCGCCCCACAGAAATAGCCAATCAGACCGGCCAGAAGTAAATAGAAGTTTTGCAAGCTTTTTCTCCTCTCAACAATTGTACCAATAAGAACCCACAAAAAGGCGTCTGGTTACACAACCAGCAGGCTCACCTCTTGAAACTCTTCATGCGTCAGAAGAAAGGCGCGCGCGATAGGCGCTGCGCGATCACGGAGTGAAATGATGACTTGCAGCAAATCAGGGTAGTATGCCTGGGCCAGATCGGTTGCCGATGGCTGTGATGGGCCATGAGGATGTGAATGGAAAGCGGCCATTAGATCAAACCCGTTGTTTTCTATATAGAGCATCGATTCGATCTGCTGCCGCGGATCCATTTCGTAGGCAACCGGGCTGCGCAATATGTTCTCCACGGCGGTTACGATAGAGGCCTGGCCATCTCGCCCGCCTAATAAACCACATGCTTCTAGTGGGTATTGCGCCTGACAGTGAGAGAGCATCACCGCATAGGCAGTCTTATTAATCATCAGTGTCATTTTGGAATCGAAAATTTGTCGCCAAATTTTAGTAGCCTAAGCATATCAGCAGGAAAGGATGCGGTCCAATTTGGGTCAAGCTGAAAGCCAGCCAAAACGTTTTTTACCCGCTAAATTCGAAGAATTGCGGATATCCAGTACAATAGTAATGGCGAACCCGGTAGCGGAATTAAAACAGATCAGTGAAAACCTGCCAAAAAGCTCAGGAGGAGGTTCTTGGATGTGCAGAAGTCGCCGCCCTTATAATTGTTTCTTACCCCCGTTTATGCTGCTTGAGATCGCTCAAAACGGCACACCGCTGCAGCAGGCACATGCACGGCAAAACCTTGCCAGTTCCTGGCAGTTTCGCGTCAGCCGCGCCGCTACCACCGGCGCGATGACCATACTTGAACCCGACGATCTCGCGGTATCTACCGTGATGGAGCGACTGGTCTATGATGCCGAACACGGTAGCGTGCTGCCTGGCCGTCTTGTGATGGGCGAGGGAGACCCACCTTCGGACGACAAATCAGTCAATGAAGCGTATGAGGGGTCTGGCGCGACATACGAATTGTTCAAAGAGGTATACGGCCGAAACTCAATCGACAATCGCGGTATGCCCATTTCTTCTACGGTCCATTTCGGTCTTGGTTATGACAATGCTTTCTGGAACGGCCGTCAAATGGTATATGGCGACGGTGATGAAAACCTGCCGCCTGATCAGCGACTTTTCAATCGCTTTACGATTTCATTGGACATCATGGGACACGAACTCACCCATGGCGTCACCCAGTTTGAAGCCGGACTGCTTTACAGTGGACAATCCGGCGCACTTAACGAGACAGTGTCCGATGTCTTCGGCATTCTGGTAAAACAGCGTCTCCTGAACCAGAATGTTGACGAGGCGGATTGGTTGATCGGCCATAACTTGCTTACGGAAAACGTGAACGGCACTGCCATTCGTTCCATGAAGGAGCCGGGCACAGCCTATAACGATCCCATATTGGGCAAAGATCCGCAGCCCGGCCACATGGACGATTATGTGGTAACGACCGAGGATGCCGGCGGCGTGCACATCAATTCAGGAATTACCAACCGTGCTTTTTATGTGATGGCAATGGAAATCGGCGGATACGCCTGGGAAAAAGCGGGCCAGATCTGGTACCTGGCGCTCACAGAAAAACTGAATGCGACATCCGACTTTGGCGCGGCCGCCCAATTGACTTATGAAGCAGCGGGCGAACTTTACGGCAAGGGCAGCCTTGAGCAAAAGGCAGTGCGCGTTGGTTGGAATGAGGTTGGTTTGTCCGTTGGTTCCGTAGGCAGCGAGAATGGCGGCAGCGACGGCGGTGGTGAAAATGGCGGCAGCGGCGGGAATCCAAACAATTCCAGCGGCGGCTCGGACAATCCCGGCTGCCTTAATTCCGTTATCAGAAACAACTATCTGCGCCAGCTCTTTAGCCGCTATTAGTCGGGCATTTCCGCAGATCAGCTAGCCTACCCAACTGGTTGGCGTTGAGCGGTTTTTCACAAAGGAACGTGGTAATGCATATCTACTTCAAACGCAGCGGCGGCTTTATGGGGATTCCTCTGACAGCAGACCTGGATACCACGGCGCTTCCCGCCGAAGAAGCCGACGCAATCGAGCAAATGCTGGACGAGGTTAACTTCTTTAGTTTACCGTCGTATCCTGACCTGGGCGGCGGCTCTGATCGCTTCACGTTTGAATTAACCGTTGTCAATAAGGAAACGAAGCATACGGTCTACTTTTCCGAACAGAATGCCCCGGCGGAAATTGACCCGCTCGTGCGCCAACTCACATTGCTCGCTCGCCGCCCACCGGAAGGCCCCGCCAGCGACGGCCTGTAATACGCGCTAAATCTGCCGGCGCGCCGCCTGCAACTGTTCGTGCAGCGCATCGGGTGAGGTGCCTCCTGTGGCATTACGCTGCGCCAGCGCATAGTCCACGTTCAGCACCTGATCAATATCTTCACCAAACAGCGGGCTGACCGCCTGGACCTCCGCAGCAGTTAATTCAGTAAGCCGCTTACCCTGCACTTCGGCCGTACGTACCAACTGGCCTACATAGCCATGCGCCTGACGGAAGGGGAGCCCTTTCTTGACCAGGTAATCGGCCAACTCCGTCGCCAGCAGCCCTGGCTCTAACTGCTCCGCCATGCCTGAGCCGTTGATCTCCAGCGTACGCAGCAGCCCAGTCATAACCGGCAGGATCATTGAAAGCGTGTCGAAGGCATCAAAAACCGGCTCCTTGTCCTCCTGCAGGTCCTTGTCATATGTCGAAGGCAGGCTCTTTAATGTCGCCAGCAGTCCCGTCAAATCGCCGATCAAACGGCCGCTTTTTCCGCGTGTTAACTCAAGCGTGTCCGGATTCTTCTTTTGCGGCATGATGCTTGATCCGGTGCTGTACGCGTCATGCAGGTGCACAAAACTAAATTCAGCGCTGCTGAAAATGATCAACTGTTCTGATAGGCGGCTCAGGTGCAGTGCCAGCACTGTCGCGGCATAACAAAAATCGGCTGCAAAGTCGCGATCGGACACGCCATCGATGCTGTTGGCGCTGATCTCCGCAAAGCCCAGCTCACGGGCAAGGAACTGGCGGTCGATTGGAAACGTGGTGCCCGCCAGCGCCCCCGAACCGAGGGGCATCACCGCCGACCGCGCGCGCGTTTCCTGAAAACGCCGCCTGTCGCGCACCAGCGGCCAGAAGAATGAAAGCGTCCAATGCCCCCAGGTCACGGGCTGAGCATGCTGCAAATGTGTATAGCCGGGCATGGGCAGATTGAGATTACCAGCGGCCGAATCAATGAGAGCCTGCTGCAGTTCCTTGATCCAGGCATCGACTTGCTCGCAGGCGCTCATGACCCAAAGGCGAAAATCAGTCGCAATCTGGTCGTTGCGGCTACGCCCCGTATGCAGCTTGCCGCCAACAGGACCAACCAGTTCCGTCAGCCGGCGTTCAACGGCCGTGTGTATATCCTCATCATCCGGCTGGAATTCAAACGTTCCTTCGTCGAATTCCTTGCGCACCGCATCGAGGCCGTCGACGATGGCCGCCGTTTCTTCGCCGCTCAAAATGCCGGCCCTGGCCAATCCTTTTGCCCAGGCAATGCTGCCCGTGATGTCCTGTTCATAAAGCCGCTGATCAAAACTGATGCTGGCGTTGAAACGAAATACCAGATCGTCGATTTCCGCAGAGAACCGTCCGCCCCAAAGTTTGCCCATTGTTCTTTCTCCTCCGAGCGCTATCGGCTAAAGGCTGCCGATTGCAGCTACCTCTTAATCCCTGGCTACGCGATACCAGTAGCGGTACTGCTCGCTAAAATCCAGGCCGGCATACAGTCGCTGCGCCGGTTCATTGTTTACCATGACCTGCAAATAGGCGTAGGCTGCTCCCTGCCCCCGGCCCCAGGCCAGCAAACTTTCTGTTACGGCACGGCCGTATCCGCGGCGGCGAATGGATTCCCTGGTAACGATATCAAAAAGGCCCAGCAAATCTCCTTGCAAGATGCCCAGGCCGCAGGCTGTGATTTCTTTCCTATGCCGGAGCACGAGGGGACAAATACGGCCGATCACGCGTCCCAGGATTGCTTTGTGCGTCTGACCATCGCGCCGTGCAGGGTTGATTGCATGGAAAATATCCAGCCAGCGGGATAACCCCTCCTCGCCAACAAGCACATCCACCCCGGCGGCCATGCTGATGTCCTCACCGGTAAGCGGCCGTCCCTGCACACTGGTGATATCGATCTGCCGGTAGCCGCGTTCTGCCAGCAGGGCATCAAGCTCCTGCACCTCAGCACAGACCGGCAGCCGGAATATAGGCGGCAGCCCCTGACCGCGGTACAGCGCTTCACAGACATCAACCTTTGTCCCGGCTGCTAATTCGCTTGCGCAGAGAGGCGTCACGGAATTGGCTCGCTTGGTATAGCCATTGGCGAAGCGCAGCAGCCAGCCGTCATAGAGCAGGGAATTCAACGCCGGCCAGGCATTTAAAGATGCCTCTTCTATGTGCCGCGCCTTAATCATGAACGGTAGTCCGCGTTGATCGACACATAGTCATGTGTCAGGTCGGTCGTCCATACTGTAGCCCTGCCACCGCCTCGATCCAATTCGAACCATATTTTGAACTCAGGTTCGGAGAAGATAGCCGCGGCATCTTTCTCAAGATAATCGGTTGGCGTACCGCCTGCCAGGAGCTGCAGATCCTGGGCATCGGCCACACCAACCCAGAGCGCCGTCTTCTCCTGCTCAAAGGGCACGCCGGCGCGCCCCGCCGCGGCGAGAATGCGTCCCCAATTGGCATCGCTGCCGGCGA
>JBJYWZ010000455.1:0-12858 GCA_046259725.1 Promineifilaceae bacterium (SeqCode)
TCGACGGCCAGACCCTCCGGCGTGCCCAGCACATCTCCCCCAATCTGCCAGGAGAGCAGGAAGCCGCCATCAGCGTCAAATTTCTGCACGCGGCGGCCTTCGTATTCGGCGACGTAAATATTGCCGGCGGCATCGGCCGTTATGCCGGTGGCGTGCAAGAATTGGCCGTCGCCCGTGCCCTTCCCACCCCACCTGCTGATGAAATTGCCATCATTATCAAATTTCTGCACAAAGGGATTGGCGTCGTCGGTCACATAGATGCTGCCGTCCGGGCCGGCGGCGATGCCGATCGCGCGCTCGAATTGGCCGTCGCCCGTGCCCTGTGTTCCCCACTGCGCAACGTAGCTGCCCCGGCTGTCAAATTTCTGGATGCGGAAGTTACCGTTGTCGACGACAAAGACATTGTCGTCGCCGTCAATGGCGATGCCGCCGAAACCGAGGGAGTTGAATTCACCATCGCCGCTGCCCTGGCTGTCCCAAGCCTCCAGCAATCCGCCCGCGCTGTCGAATTTGAGCAGGCGGCTCTTGCCGGCGTCCCAGACGAAGAGATTGCCGGCGCTGTCAACGGCGATACCGCCAGGCGATTTCAGATTGTCGGGGCTGTTGGTTATTTCGAATAGCAGCGAATAAGTGGCTGCGGCCGGAGAGCGTGTTGGCGCGGCGGTGGACTCCGCCGTGGGCGAGGGATCGGGTTCGGCCGTCGCTGTGGGCTCAGGCAACTGCGACTCAGGCGCTTCGCCTACGGCCGGTGGTTCCTCCGTGGGTTGGGGCTCGGGAACGGCCGTGCCCCCGCAGGCGGTGAGAACGAGCAAACAGAAAGCGAACAGTGCCTGAATGAACAAGCGAATTATCATGGGTTTATGGTGCCGTGTCAGAACAATCAATTTTTGCGGCAAATGTTCGCATGCATCAACTCTACCACATTATCCGTTCAGTTACTCCCAACCCTTTAATACACAACTGGCTGCCGGCTCTAAACTAAATTCGGGCCCGCAGTTCAGCCACAATTTGGCTCAGCTTTTCGGGGGCGACAGATTGCTAACTGCGAACGTTCTCGATCTGTCTGGTTTATCTGCCACCAGCTGCCGACGTTGGGTGCGGGCTATTGACTCCCCGGTCCCATTTATGGTACATTTATAACATACTGACTGGTCGGTCAGTTATTAGCAAAGGGGATGACACGATGGTTGTTGCATTGTTAATCGCCATTGTGGGGAGTGTGCTCGTCTGCTGGCTGCTACCCAGGGCGCTGAACAGCGAACCACCCTACGGCGTCGCCGTGGACATAGGCGTCGGGACCCTGGTAGCCGTGATCTGGACCATGTTTGTCTACCAATACCTGGGACCCTGGTTGGGCCTGGCAGGCCCGCTGCTCCTGTTTGGCAGCGCGCTGGACGGCATCGGCTTTGCCGCGGTTATGCTGTGGGTGCTGCGCAAGATCAAAGGCTAGTGAGTTAAGCGCAACTGGCGCGGTTGTGAGCCGGCAACGTGGCACGTTGCGCTCCTAAGCCAATTGTGCCACTTATAGTGATTTATTGCGATTGGGAGTAAACATATGTCTCCGAAGCCAGACGTTTCAGCGGAACGTAAGCAGCAGATTTTTGAAGCGGCTGTAGCTTGTTTCGGCCGTAAAGGGTACCACCTGACAACGATGGACGATATCGCTGCCGAGTGCGGCCTGTCGAAGGGGTCGCTCTACTGGTATTTCAGCAGCAAGAAAGAGCTCTTTCTATATCTCTTCGAAGTCATGATGGAGCAAATGACGGGGACCTGGGAAGGGATTGTAAATAACCCTGACCTTACGGCAGTGGAGAAGCTGCAGGCCACACTCTCCATGTTTGGTCCGATGATGGAAGAGTGGGCCCCCTTCTTCGGCGTCATGCTCGAAGCATGGGGGCAGACGCGCTTCGATGAGGACGTGGAGAAATTGATGCAGAATTTTTACAAGCCGTACATCGCCATGATGACGCGGCTGCTGCAGGAAGGCGTCGACAGCGGCGAGTTCCAAATTACCTCACCGGAAGCGACAGCGGCCGTTATTTTGAGCCTCTACGATGGCATGACGCTGGCCAAAGGCATGGATATCCTCGATATCGAGTGGGGCCTTCTAGCCAACGCCGCTAATGACCTTGTATTCGGCAGTTTGAGCGTGGGCCCATTTGGCATAATGGGGCAAGGAAGTGGAGAACGACAGCCCGGTCATTGAGACCCATAACCTAACGCGCATGTTCAAGAAGATGACAGCCGTTGACGAAGTCAATTTGAGCGTGAACCGCGGCGAAATCTTCGGCCTGGTCGGTCCCGACGGCGCGGGTAAAACCACGACTATCCGCCTGCTGGCAGCCATCCTTGATCCGACGAGCGGTTACGCCCGGGTAGAAGGCTTCGACACTGTAAAGGAGCCGGAGCCGATCAAACAGCGCATCGGCTACATGGCGCAGCGCTTCAACCTTTACGGGGATCTCTCCGTCTGGGAAAACTTGAATTTCTTCGCCGACGTCTTTGAAATGCGCGGGGCGGAACGGCAAGAACGCATCGAGATGCTGCTCGATTTTGCGAGCCTGAACGAATTCCGCGACCGCCGCGCGCGGAATTTATCGGGCGGAATGCAGAAGAAGCTGGCCCTGGCCTGCACGCTGATCCACACCCCGGACATCATCTACCTCGACGAACCAACCACCGGCGTCGATCCCGTCGCGCGCCGTGAATTCTGGGACATCCTCACCGACCTGCACCTGCAGGGGGTCACCCTCGTGGTGAGCACGCCCTACATGGATGAGGCGGAGCGCTGCTCGCGCGTGGGCATGATGTACCAGGGGAGGCTCATGATCTGTGACACTCCGGAGGAGATCAAAAGCATGGTGCCCGGCGAGTTGATCGCCCTTTGGGCCTCCGATAGGCGCCGCGCAAAGGAGCAAATCAGCGGTATGGAAGGCGTGCTCGAGGTGCAGACCTATGGCGATCAATTGCGGCTTTTCGTCGAAGACGCGGAGGGCATCAGCGATGATATACAGAGCGCGCTTTCGGCTGCGAACATCGATATTCTGGAAATGCGCCGCACGCAGCCGCGCATGGAAGAAGCGTTTATCTCTCTTATTAGCCAGCAAAGGGAAATAGGTCAAGCCTTCCCGGCCCAGGCAGAACACCATGAATGAACCGCTCGTTCGCGGTAATGATTTCAGTCGTCAGGCCGCTAAAGCGGCTACTACAAACACCCTGCGGAGGTAACTGTGATATGAAGTGGCAGAATTCGCTTGAATGGCTTCTAGAAGTCGATCCAGTTAATCCTGGCGTGCGTTATTTTGCGCTCGCCAATCTGCTTGGCCGTACGGCGGACGATCCCGACCTGATCGCGGCACGGCATGATGTGATGGCCAATGGCCCGGTACCCGTTATCCTGGACAATCAGGAAGCCGAGGGCTATTGGGTGGAGCCGGGTCCCGGCTATTATCCCAAATACCGCGGCTCCGCCTGGCAGATTATCTTTTTGGCCCAACTTGGGGCGGATGGGAATGACCCGCGGGTAAGGGAGGGCTGCGACTATCTGCTCAGGCACTGCCCATCCAGTCACGGCGCATTCAGCATGAACGGCGCCCCCTCCGGCCAGATTCACTGCCTGGAGGGCAACCTGGCGGCGGCGATGATCGACCTGGGATGGTTGGGAGACGAGCGGCTGGATGCCGCGCTGGACTGGCTGGCGCGCAGCATCACCGGCGAAGGTATCGCCCCGTCCGGCGAACGGAAAGCAGATGTTCGCTACTTACGCAGCGGCAACAGCGGGCCGGGATTCTTGTGCAGCGCCAACGACCACCTGCCCTGCGCCTGGGGTGCGGTAAAGGCGATGCTGGCGTTGAGCAAGGTACCGGAAGGGGCGCGCACACCGGCCATGGAAGCGGCGATAGAGAGAGGTACCGACTTTCTGCTGGGCACGGACCCGGCAACGGCCGAATACCCCATGGGCTACGCAGAAAAGCCCAACCGCAGCTGGTTCCGTTTTGGCTATCCTATCGGCTATGTCACCGACGTCTTGCAGAACCTGGAAGTTCTGACGGCCCTGGGCCGCGGCTCTGACTCGCGCCTGACCAATGCGGTCGATCTACTGCTGAGCAAGCGGGACAATACCTGCCGTGGGCAGGTGAGCTGCTGGAAGATGGAGTACAGCTACAACGGCAAGACCTGGGTCGATATTGAAGAGAAAGGGCAGCCCAGCAAATGGGTCACGCTGCGTGCACTGCGCGTGCTTAAGCGGGTGGAAGCATGAACTGCTCTGCAGACCGCGCCACAATGGAGTCAGCATCATGAACTGGCGCCGCGTCCTCTCGGTGATGCGCAAGGAGTGGTGGCACATCACGCGCGACAAGACCTCCTTTATCCTGTTGGTGATATCCCCTGTTCTGGTGATGATCACGATGGGTTATGCGTTCTCTATTGACATCAAAGACGTGGGCATCGGTATCATGGACCAGGATCTGACGCCCCTGTCGCGGCAGTACCTTTCGCAAATAGACAGCACAGATGCGCTGCGCATTGAGGCATATCCTACTAGTCTAAAGGATGTGGACCGGTTGATGATGCGCGGCGATGTGAGAGCTGTGGTCATCGTCCCGAAGGGATTCGGGCGCGACCTGCAGGCGGGGAAAACGGCCGCCGTGCAGGTGATCGTCGACGGCACCGATCCCAATACAGCCGGCCATGCCATTCAGCACATCGGTGCGCACACGGAATATTTCGCCGCCGAGCAGCAAAACGAGCAGCTCCTGCGCGCCGGGTACAGCGGAAGCGCTGCCTCACCGATAGACCTGCGCCTGCGGCCCTGGTACAACCCCTCGCTGCGCTACACCGTGAGCATGATTCCGGCGCTGGTGGGTATCGTGCTCAGCGTGCCGGCCATGGCCGCTTCGCTGGCGCTGTCACGCGAACGGGAATGGGGCACGTTGGAAGGACTCATCGCCACGCCTATCGGCAAAAACGAACTGATTCTGGGCAAGCTGGTCCCGTATATTATCGCCGGCATGTTGAGCATCCCGCTGATCATGATCACGGCCGTTTACGGCTACAACGTGCCCTTCAAGGGGAGCATCGGACTCTACCTGCTGCTCTCATTGCTCTACCTTTTCTCCACGATGAGCATCGCCATATTCATTTCCGTCTTTATCAAGAGCCAGCAGGCGGCGATCATGGCCTCAATGATGATCTTTCTCTTTTCCGGCTTCTTCCTGTCCGGGCTCTTGATACCATTTTCGCTGATGGGGCCGCTGATCAAAATGGAGGCAATGCTTATGCCAACGACCCATTTTGTGATCATCAGCCGCAACATCTTCACCAAGGGTGCGGGCATGATGGAAATCCGCTTCTTTGTTCTGGCGCTGGCGATCATCGGGTTGATATTTTTTGCGCTGACGGTGTTGATGTTTAAGAAGAAGTTATAGGAAAGTGGTCCAGAGTTCAAGGTCCAGAGTCCAGAGTCAACTGGTCGAAGGCTCAGGACTATGGACACAGGACGAACGACTCTTATGAGGTAATTGTTGATGACAAAGATTACGCGGTTTGAGGATTTGCAGTGTTGGCAAAAGGCCCGGAAGCTGGCTAATGAGGTTTATAACCTGTCAACAGATGGGCAGTTTTCTAAAGATTATGAACTACGCAGGCAAATTCGCCGTGCAGCGGGGTCGACTATGCACAATATTGCCGAGGGATTTGATGCGGGTACCGACGCAGAGTTTTGCCGATTTCTAAAGATGTCTCGCCGTTCAGCCAGTGAGGTGCAATCCCAGCTTTACCTGGCCCTCGATCGCAGCTACATCACCGAAGACCAATTGAGCAGCACCTACCGGCTCACCGCCGAAGTAAAGAAACTAACCAATGGTCTCATCGTGTATCTAACGAAAGAGTAACGACTCTGGACACCGGACTTTGGACTTTTAACTCCGGACAAACGACTATGCTATACCGTACCTGGAACCTCACGATCAAGGAATTCACGCAGCTCTTCCGCGATAGGCTGCTGGCACCGCTTGTCCTGCTGGGGCCGCTGGCAGAGTTGTTGATGGTCGCCTGGTCATCCTTACAGGGGATCGATCATCTACCCACGGCCGTTCTCGATCTGGACAACAGCAATGCCAGCCGCGCGTTGATCGTGGCCATGGAGAATACAGAGACTTTCGACCCCTACTTCGTGGCCAACCTGAACCAGATCACGGCCGATATCCAGGCCGGGACGGCACTGGCCGCGTGGGTTATACCGCGCGGTTTCGAGGCGCAGCTGCTCAACACGGACGAAGGCTCCTCGGCCATCCAGCTCATCGTCGACGGTTCCGACGTCATGTCCGCGCAGACGGCCGTGAACACGGCCAAAGGGCTCGCCGCCAGCTACGGGCAGGATGTGCTCTTGAAAAAAACGCTGGACTCGGGGCTTCGAATGTTGAATCCTCCTCTCGATATTAGTATGCGCGTGTGGTTCAACGAGGAAATGAAAGAGTCGAACTATATGATCCCTTCCGAGCTTGGCTTTATTGCCGCGGCCATCGCGGCCATGCTGGCCAGCATGGTCATTGCCAAGGAGCGGGAGTTGGGCACGCTGGAACAGATCATGGTTACGCCAATCCGCTCTGCGGAGCTGGTCATCGGCAAATCGATCATGGCCGTCTCCCTGGGCTACGTGCTCTTCTTGCTCATGCTGGCCATGGTCGTCTTTTTCTTCGACGTGCCCTTGCGCGGGTCACTGCCCTTGTTGATGGTTCTCTCCTTCCTGTACATGCTTGTGGAGCTGGGCTGGGGACTGATGATATCCGCCTTTGCCAAAACACAGATGCAGGCGCTGCTCATCGCTTTCGCCGTGATCATGGTAATGGTCATTTTCTCCGGCTACGCCTTTCCCGTGGACACGATGCCACCCCTGATGCAGGCCATTTCCAATATCTTTCCACTAAAACATTGGCTGATCATCTTCCGCGGCATTCTGCTAAAAGGGGCGGGCATCGAGGATTTCTACCCGCAGCTCCTGGCCATTTTCGTCCTGGGCATCAGTATCTATACGGTCACGATTATTCTGCTGCGGCGCAATAAACTGGAGTGATCTTTCATGCGCAAGCGAACATTCGAAACTCCAACAGCAGCATCCGAGATCGGACGGGCGAACGACGAGGCGATCAAGACCGTCGATCTGACCAAGAAGTTCGGCGATTTCACGGCCGTTGATGGGATCAGTTTCACCGTGCAGCGCGGAGAGATTTTTGGTTTCCTGGGGCCTAACGGCGCCGGCAAGACGACGACGATGCGCATTCTCATGGGTTTGATTCCCCCTACTTCAGGCGAGGTCACTGTACTGGGGCTGAACAGCCGGACGCAAAAAAACGAGATCCACCGGCGTATCGGCTATATGTCGCAGCGCTTCAGCCTCTACGACGATCTGACCGTGGCCGAAAATCTCAACTTTTTCGGCCGTGCTTACGGCGTGCGTGGCCAAAAGCTGGAAGAACGGCGCACGGATATTCTGGAAATGGCCGGTCTGCAGGGTCGCGAAAAGGAAATGACCAGGAATTTGTCCGGGGGCTGGCGCCAGCGCCTTGCCCTGGGCTGCGCTATCCTGCACGAACCGGAGCTGCTCTTCCTGGACGAACCAACGGCCGGCGTCGATCCTATTTCGCGCCGCGACTTCTGGGACCTGCTGTATACGCTCTCCAACGAGGCGGCTCCTCTCTCGCAGAGGGGGACTATATTCGTGACCACG
Source organism: Promineifilaceae bacterium (SeqCode) (assembly GCA_046259725.1). Classification (GTDB taxonomy): domain Bacteria; phylum Chloroflexota; class Anaerolineae; order Promineifilales; family Promineifilaceae; genus JAACFF01. The sequence goes on from JBJYWZ010000455.1 coordinate 7,730, forward strand.
CACTATATGGATGAAGCGGAGCACTGCCACCGGCTGGTCTTTATCCAGAACGGCCGGCTGGCAGCGATGGGATCGCCGGAAGAGATCAAGAAAGAAAAGATGGACGGTCAGGTGTTGGAAATCGACTGTTCAAATGTGACAGCGGCCGTTACCATACTACGCGAAGCGAACCTTTTCCAGGAAGTCGCCCTCTATGGCGCACAGATTCACGTCGTCATCGACAACGCGCAGGCCCACCAGGAGAAGGCCTCTTCGAGGATTAGAGAACTGCTGGCAGCGGAAGATATCACGGTCGAGGGGATAGCCGTGATTGAGCCGTCGCTGGAGGATGTCTTTATTGCCAGTGTGAGAAATGAAGCTGGTCAGCCATCAGCTGTTAGCGGTCAGCATCTGGCTGACAGCTGACTACTGATTGCTGATTGCTGATAGCTAGGAGTATCTTATAATGAACGAAAAAGTGAAAATCATCGCTGGCGTTTTCGGGATTATCGTCGCCGCGGTAGCCATCGGCTGGATTTATTACGCGCTTAACCCCGACGCCTGGGACAACTTCATGGCCGAGATGGGCGGCGAGGCCCCCTCGGCGCCGATGATCAGCTCCGCGCCGCGGCCGTCGATCCGTCCTGCCCGTGTCCTGGGGTCATTGACGGCGTCGGGCAACATCGAAGCCGAGGAAGTGCTTGTCGCTGCGGAGCTTGGCGGCCGGATCACCGAGTTAGATGCCGATGAAGGGGATGAAGTGCAGGCAAGCGAGCAGCTTTTGCGGCTGGACCAGCGGACATTGCTGGCCCAGCAGCAAGGCGCGAAGGCAAACGTCACACAGGCGCAGGGCGCGTTGAACGCGGCCCAGGCGCAGCTCGACGCCGCGCGGGCCGGGGCGACAGATGAGGAGATCGCTGCGGCCGAAGCCGCCGTCGCCGCGGCCGAAGGCGCCCTGGCCGCGGCCCAGGCAAATCTCATTCAGGCTGAAGTGAATGCCAGCAGCGCGCGCACGGTGGAAGCAACGGAAAGCTCGGTCGCCGCCGCAGAAGCGAACGTCGACCAGGCGCAGGGCCAGGTGGACCTGGCCAACGCCGGCCTGTCCGCAGCCAATGCCGATTTGAGCGGCGTGCTGGCCGGCGCGCGGCCGGAGGAGATTGCCATGTACCAGGCCCTGGTCAACCAGGCGCAGTCGGAATTTCTACTGGCCGAGAATATTCATTATGTGGATTATATCGACAAGGATATCGGCGGATGGCCGGAGGAACGAGCCCGCTACCAGCGCGAAAGCGCACGTGGCGCGCGTGACGCGGCGCAGGCGCGGCTCGATCTGGCGCGGGCAGGCGCATCGGACAGCGAAGTGGCTGCCGCCTACGCCGCAGTCGCTGCAGCCGATGCCCAGGTGGACATCGCCAAGGCAGGCGTGGCCGCCGCCGAAGCGGCATTGGCCCAGGCGCAGGCCTCACCGGAGACGAGCCAGGACCAGGTGGCCTTAGCCGATGCGGGTATCAACGCTGCTGCCGCGCAGGTCAAGGTGGCCGAGGGGCAGCTTGCCCAAACGCTCGCGCAGTTGGACCGCCTGCGCGCGGGCGCGACGCCGGAAGAGATCGCCGGGCTGGAAGCACAGGTTGCGCAGGCGCAAGCGGCCGTGCAAACGGCCGAATCGGTCGTCAGTGCTCTGGACATCCAGCTTGAACAGTCGATCGTCAGCGCCCCGGTCAGCGGTGTGATTTTGCAGCGGCTGCTGCAGGTGGGCGAACTGGCTGCCCCCGGGGCGCCCTTGTTCACGCTGGCCAATCTCGATGAGGTCACGCTCACCGTCTACGTGCCGGAAGCGGGTCTCGGCCGTGTTTCCCTGGGGCAGGAAGCGGACGTGAATGTCGACGCTTACGAGGAGCGCTTCCCCGGTGAAGTGGTACACATCGCCTCGCAGGCTGAGTTTACGCCGAAGAATGTACAGACCCAGGAAGAGCGCGTGCACATGGTCTTCGCGGTCAAGATCCGGTTGGATAACCCGGAGCATTTATTGAAACCGGGCATGCCGGCCGACGCGATTTTCTTAGACAGTTAGACAGTGCAGGAGCGGTCGGCAGCCGGCAATCGGCTTGTTTCAGTCGCTCTGCGGAGGTTTCCATGTGTATGGCGTGGTATAGGTAAGCAGTTGAAAGCCCCGTTTTTGCAGAATGGGGCGGCTCATGTCGCCGGCATCCACGGTGAGAAAGCGGTAGCCGCGGCGGATGGCTTCCTGGGCGCGGGCGGCAACAACGGCCGTATAGATGCCCATCTTACGGTACTGCGGCAGCGTCGCTCCACCCCACAGGCCGGCGAACTGGCTGTTGGCCGGTAAGGACATCCAGGCAGCGCACACGGGGAGATCATCCACGTAGGCAGCGTAAACGGCCCAATTATCAGCATAGGCAGAAAGAGAGGCGCGAAGTTGTTTTTCAAGCCAGTCGAAATTTCTGTTGTAAACCTCGGTCTGGATATCGGCCACTATTCCCACGGCATCGGGATCGGTGATGCGGCGCACATCGGCCACCGGCGTCCGCAAATACACATCGGGGCAGTTTTGTAGATCGAGAAACAGCAGGGCCTCGCGCTCATCCGCCTCAAAGCCAAAAGCGGCCAGCCTTTGCGGCAAATCGGGCGGCGCGTCATGCTCGAATGTCTTCCACTCCAGGCCGCCGCCATTGATCCGCGTCCTGTACCAGTCGATCTGCTCCTGGATGGCGCGATCGGCGTTTTCGGCCGTCAGATCGCTGTAGATGATAAAACTCAGACGTTCGGGATCGGAGTGCACATGGCGCACAACGTCCTCCACTTCTTCGCGCCGGTAAGGCGGCTGCACGCTGTTTCGCCGCTCCTGCTCGTCATACAACCGTAAGATTTCGTTTTTATCCATCATGCGTAATCTGTTTGCTCAAGCGCATCTATGCTACAGCAGCGTTGTTTTCAATCTGATTTCCGATCAACTGGCGGCTGCGATTGAGCATCCGGTTCATCGAGCGATTCGATGGTAACACAGAAACGTCAAAAAAGCGGATGTCTCGGCAGCAGATCACGCTTGCCAAGCGCGGAGTTTTGATTAAGATATTTTCTATGAACAGCCGGCAGCGATTCCGCGAAACAATGGCTTACGGGAGCCCGGATCGCGTCCCATTTTTTGAAGAGGGCATTCGAGCAGACGTGATCGAGACGTGGCAGCAGCAAGGCATGCCTCAAAACGTCTCCCTGGCAAGCATCGTGCCTATCGACGAGCGCCTGGAATTGGCGCCTGAACTGCTGCCGGAAACATGGCCCGACAGCCACGCCAATCTTGATAGATTCCGCGGCGCGCTGGACGCGGCCGATCCCGCCCGCCTGCCGGCCGGCTTTCCCGACCTCGCCGCGAGGCGGCAGCGAGATGGCGATACGCTGCTGCTGCGGGTTCACCAGGGCCTTTACCAGACTTTGGGCGTGGACGGGTGGCAGCGCTTCGCCGAGGTCAATCTGCTGCTCAAGGACGAACCTGATCTGGTGCATGAGATGCTGGCGATTCAGGCCGGTTTTGCGGCCGATTTGATCGAGCGCATATTGACCCAGGTAAGGGTGGATGGGGCTATTTTCAGCGAACCGATCTGCGGCGACAGCGGGCCGTTGATCTCGCCGCAGATGTTTGACGAGCTCATTAACACCAGCTACGAACCACTGCTAAATGTGCTGCGCCGCTTTGCCGTGGAATTATTCATTTGGCGCACCTACGCCAACGCCCGATCCCTGCTCCCGGCCGTGCTGAAGCGGGGTTTTAACTGCCTCTGGGCCAGTGAAGTGACTCTTGAAGCGATGGATTACAGGGAACTACGTGTTGAATACGGCCGTGACCTGCGCCTGATCGGCGGCATCGATGTGGACGTGCTGCGGCAGGATCAAGAGGCGATTCGCCGCGAGCTGCAGGAGAAGGTCCCGGCGCTGCTGCAAGACGGTGGTTATATTCCCCTGGCGGACGGCCGTGTGCGCGCAGTCGTTCCTTACGAGAATTACATTTTCTACCGCAAGCTGCTGGCCGAGGTCGTGGGAGATGACACTTATGCTTGATTTGGGAACCCTGGAAGTCTTATAATTCGCTGCTTTGTTGGATAACTCTTGCGCCGGTGAACTATGTCAGAATGGAATGAAATAAGACGGCCGTTTCGGGAAGCGTTGATCAGCGGGTTCAATTGGAGCAGCCTGAGCCTGGTCCTGCGCTATCACTGCGAACGCCGCCTGGATCGCATCACGGCTCAAAGCGCGGGCTTTGATACTAATGTGGATGAGGTGATCGAGGATGCGGTGCGCAATGGATGGCTGGAAAAACTGGCGCAGGGCGCGCTGGAGGAAAATAAGCAGCACAGCGGTCTGAAGGCCACGGTGCCTCTAATCATGGCCGGTGTGGAGGCCGAGGGGACGGCGTATTACCAGGGCGACGTTTTCAACGTTGATGACCCCCAGAGAAGCGACTCGCGCGAACCTGGAACGTCATCTACAACGATCATCCAAGGAGACGTTTTTACGATCGGGGATATTTCGGGCTCTGAGGGAATCGCCATCGGCCGTTCGTCGTCCGCTTCCGTGGAAAAATCCACCCATGGGGAAAAGCAAACGGCCGAAGCGAACGGCGGTGGCCCGGAACCAGACGCTCAGGAACTGCATCAGCGGCTGGTCGATGAATTCAACATCGAAGAACTGCAGGACCTCTGCTTCGCGCTGGGGGTCGATTATGAAGAGCTCGGCGGCACGGGCAAGTCGGCCAAAGCGCGCGAGCTTGTGCTCTATATGCAGCGCCGCGGACGGCTGGGTGAGCTCAACGAGGCCATCCGGGCAAAACGGGGGAGCGGGGATCAGACCTGAGCGGAAACACCTGATTCTATCTGGCGCACGGCCGTAATGCCTACTGCGCCGGGACGGTTGGGTTCCAGGGGTTGAAGGCACTGCCCAGCCCATGCAGTGCCGCTTCCAATTCGGGATAGTGGCGCAGCAAGACGGTGCGCATCGAGTTCTCGCGTATCCAATCCATACCCGCCCTGGTATAGGTCTCTTCATTGAAGTTGGTCGTGAAAAAGCGATCGCTCTTCAGCCTGCGCGAGGCCATGACGATGGCGATGTGGAAGGCCGATTCTGAAAAGCCGAAGCCT
>JBJYWZ010000456.1:0-13211 GCA_046259725.1 Promineifilaceae bacterium (SeqCode)
CGGCGTAAGCCTTTTTGAGCAGTTTGTGGTTCGTTTCCAGGTCGTAATGGTGCAGCAGGTTGAAGAGCAGGATCAGGTCATTGTCCCGGCCCCAATCGGCCTGCCACAGGTCGGCGGCGCAGAGGATGATACGGTCGTCCAAATTAGCTTCAGAAACATTTTTCTGGGCGGTCTGCAGGGCCGCCTCGCTGTCGATGATCGTCGCCCGCAGATTGGGGTGCGCGCGGCAGAAGTGGATGCTGAAGGTCCCGTGCCCGCCGCCGACATCGAGCAGGTGAGAGGCGCTTTCGGGCAGGTCTACTTTCTTGACGATATCCGGCCCGGCGACGTTGGCATTACCCATCATCATGCGCTGGTGGGCGTCGCTGAGGCCGGTGGTATTGGCGGTGTATTCGTAGAAGTCAAACGGCCGTTCCCCGCTGCGCACAATTTGCGAGCCCTGCGGCCACAGGTCGCGCAGAAAAGCGTCCCAGCAGGTCATGGCCGCTTTCATATCAAGAATCTGGCCGTTCAGAAACCATTTTTCGGTCATGGTGCTGTTGTGGTAACGGCCGTCTCGTTCTTCGACGTAGCCGATCGCTTCCAGTGCTTCCAGCAGGCGGCGCACGCCGCGCTCCTGCGCTCCGAGGGCTCGGGCCAGTTCGGCGGGGGAGGACGGGGACCGGTGGAGGTTATCGAAGAGGTCCAGGTGCACGGCCGTGCTCAATGTCTGGTAGGCCAGCGCGCCGGCCAGGTCGAGCATCGGCGCGGGGGCGGCGTTCAGCGAATAGAAGGCGATTCGTTCTGGAAAACTGGTTTTAACAGGCATATCTTCTCCGGCGTGCGCCGGCCGGGCTTCTAAACCCGGCCGGCTCACAACAAGCGACTGGATAACAACTGTGTACATTCCCCAATGCGATGTACTTACTCTAATGCATGGTGTTTCCCGTTGTCATGGGGGCGTGCTCCTAACCTGGTCGGGAAATCTGCCCAGAACTCTACTGATCGATGTGGATGCGCGTGGGGCCTTCGCCATCGATGATGCTGGCGCGGGCCCAAAACGACCCGCCACCTTGCAGTTCGCCCTCGGCGCGGAAAATGATCAGCGGCTTTTCGTTGGACTGGCTGGGGTGCAGCACCTCGTAATACTTGCCGGCTATGCCTTTTAAGGGCGACAGTGACTCCAGATCAGTGATAGTTACCACGCCATCGTCGTCGATCAACGCCTGCAGTTCGGCCGTATTCACGAACCAGACAGGAACTGCGCCGCGACCCCGCAGCCAGACCCGGAGAGGCGCCGGCCCACTGCCGGGTTCACCTTCCCAAATTTCGTAGCCGTCCGTTGTCGTCGGCTGGCAGCCGAACGCGCCGGGGCCGCTTTCATCCGGAAGGTCGAAGAAATCCATCATGTTGAAATCGGCTGGAATACAGCCTGGCGGGCGGTAGAAGATGATCACCGTGCGATCGCCGTCGGAAAAAGTCTCATTCGTACCGAACCGGGCATAGAAGGGGGTCTCTCCCTCATTGTCCACGCGCACTTGCTGCACGGCGAAGACGCTGCCGGCCAGCAGCAGCGCGGCCAGGAGGGCGACAGTGACAGCGAACACAGAAAATGAAATACGGTTATTGTTTTGTCGAAACATGGTTTACCTCCGTTTCAATTGGTCAGAAGTTTTATACAGGTTAACTGACGGCCGTTTCGAAATCGTTTCGAATTCAGTTAGCTTGCAAATCACTTCTGTTTATAATGGATTGTCATGGCAGGCGTTTTGCAGATTTCAACCCTGGGAGGTGTCCAGATCCGGCTCGAGGGCACACCTGTTGACGCGCTGCGCTCGCGCAAGGTCGTCGCCTTACTGGTTTATCTCGCCTACCATCGGCGGCCGGTTCCGCGTGAGGTTTTGGCCGCCCTGCTGTGGGGCGAGAGCTCGCAGGAGCGGGCGCAAACCAATTTGCGGGTGGCGCTTCATGATCTGCGACGGCATCTGGACCCGTTCATCTGGGTCGGTCGTTCCGCGGTAGCGATCAATGAAGAAGCGGTTGTGCGTCTGGACGCGCGGGCGCTGCTGGCGGAATTAAGCAGCGGTGCGGATGAAATCGGCCATTTACGACAGGCACTCGACGCTTATAAGGGCGAATTTCTGAGCGGCTTCTTCCTGCGCGGCGCGCCCGGTTTTGATGATTGGGCTGCCACGCAGCGCGAGCACATCCTGCAACGAGTTCTGGACGCTTACCGGCTGGTGGCGCACCATGACCAGCGGCGGCAGGATTATGACAGCGGTATCGCCCTGGCTCGCCGCTGGCTGGTTCTTGATCCGCTTGCGGAGGATGCGCGCCGCCTGCTGATGCAGATGCTGGCCGCCTCCGGGCGGCAGGCGGAAGCCTTCGCGGAAGTGCAAACGGCGCGTCGTGTGTTTGACGAGGAGCTAGGCGTGCCGCTGGATCCGGCCACGGAGGAACTGGCAATCCAGATCGCCGGTGGGCAATGGTCACCGCCGCCGGCTACAGAAACGATCTATCCCGCTGCCAGATTGCCCGCCGACCAGACGCCGTTTTTCGGCCGTGAGCTGGAATTGGCCGCCCTCGGCGAGCGTCTGAGCGACAACAACACGCGCCTAGTCACGCTGGTTGGTCCGGGCGGCATCGGCAAGACACGTCTGGCCCTCGCCGCGGCCCGCAAGCAGGCGGAAGCGGGTCGCTTCACGCACGGCGTGCTGTTTCTGTCCCTGGCCGACCTTGAAGCGGCCTCACAGATGCCGCGTGCTATCGCCGACGGACTGGGCCTCGATCCCGCCGCCGGCGGCGACGTGCAGGATCAGGTGACGAATTTTCTGCGCGGGCGACGGGTGATGCTGGTGCTGGACAACCTGGAACAGGTAGAGGATGCGGCGGATTACCTGAGCCAACTGCTGCGCGCCACGCCCCTGCTGACGCTCCTGGCCACCTCGCGCGAGCGGCTGTGGCTGCACGCTGAACATGTCGTACGCCTCGAGGGATTGTCCAATGGCCGGGATGACGAATCGACGGGCATCAATCATCCCGCCGGGCAGCTGTTCGTGGCTGCCGCGCAGCGATCGCGCCACGACTTTGCTGTCACGGCCGAAAACCGGCCAATAATTGCTGGACTCTGCCAACTGGTGGAAGGGATGCCACTGGCATTGGAGCTGGCTGCGGGGCGGGTAGACGAGGCCACGGCGGCCGAGATTTTGGCGGAAATAACGGAGTGTTATGAAATATTGGAGACGGCGATCCGCGATTTACCGGCGCGACATCGCAGCATCGAGGCCGTCTTTAATTCCACCTGGCAGTGGCTTGATAAAAGGGAAAGGGAACTGCTGGCCGCATTTTCCGTCTTTCGCGGCGGCGGCGATGAGGAGGCGGTTCACCTTGTAACTGGCGCACAGATGGCCGATCTATCGGTGCTGGTCAACAAAAGTCTCCTGCACTTTGATGAGGCAGCGGCGCGCTACAGCATCCATGAACTGCTGCGGCAGTTTGCGCAGACGAAGATGGAGGTCGAGCCGCAGGCGGCGCGGCAGGTACAGGAGGCGCACACGCGCACCTACCTGCAGCGGCTGATCGACAATGCCGCAGACCTGCGCGGCGTGGCGCAGATCCAGGCGTTGGACCGTATCGAGGCGGACGCAGCCAATGTACGCCGCGCCTGGCAGACGGCGATCGAGGCAAATCATGCCGCTATGCTGGCGCAGGCGGCAGACACGCTCGGCTTCTTTAACCTATGGCGCAATCATTATGAAGAGGGTTACGCAGCATTTTCGGCGGCGGCGACCGTTTCCACGCAAGTTCCGGATCAGCTACTCGCGGCGCGGATGCTGACCTGGCAGGGCGTCTTTGCTTTCCGGCGACAGAATAGAGTTGAGGCGGAGACGCTCTACCGGCGCAGTCTGGACCTGCTGGCGGGTGCGGACGCTGCCCTTGCAGAGGACGACGATGGGGTGCAGGGCGCGGCGGCGTGGGCGCACTTGCGGCTGGCGCAGGTTATGCTGAAAGACGACCGTTTTCCAGAAGCGCAGGAGCATAGTGAAATCGCCCTGGACCTTGCGCGGCAGGCAGATAATGCCTGGCTGGAGGCGGTGGCGCAGGTGACCCTGGGCGACACGGACAATGGCAGCGGCCTTTACCCGCAGGCTTTGCAGCATTACGAGGCTGCACGGGACCTGTTCCAGGCATACGGCGACCGGCGTTCCGAGGCGCGTGTCTTGCAGCGGATGAGTTATGCAGCGCGTGATCTCGGCCGCATGCCGCAGGGGCAGGAATATGCGGAGCAGGCTTTGCGATTGTTAGAAGCGGGCCGCGACCGCGAGCAGCTGGCGGCGGGCGAGCTGGCACTAGGATGGTTATTCATTTACCAGGGGCAGTTTGAAGAGGCACTGGCGGTTATAGAACAAAGCGTGACTCTTTTTCAGGAGTTGGGACTGTCTGCGCCCCTGACCGTGCTGGGTATCGTTCACCAGGAATTGGGCCATTATGAAGAGGCGCGGCGCCTGCTGTCGGAACAGATCATCTACCATCGGGCGCGCGGCGACTGGGTGGATCTTGCATTTGCGCTCACAGCGTGCAGCGTGTTGGAGATGATTGAGGGCAATCCTGAAACCGCACTCAACTTACTGCGGGAGAGCGAGAGCCTGTTTGCGGACAGCGAACAGCGCGACCGCCGGGCGCAGGTGCCGGGCGTGATGGGCTACGTACTGCGCGGCCTGGGCGACCGGCAGGGGGCGGCTGTTCAGTTCCGGAGTGCGATTGAGATGAGTCTGGCTATCGATTCCATCATTCCCCTGCTGTTCGGGGTGCCAGGCGTGGCTCTGCTGCTGGCCGATGACGACCGTACGGCGGAGGCGCTGCATATCTACGCTCCCCTGGCGCGACTGCCTATTGTGGCAAATTCCGCGATGCGCGCCGACCTGGCCGGCAGGGAGCTGGCGGCAAAAAGCGGTGTGCCGCTGGAGAAGCTGGGCGGGATAGAGGGCACGCAGCAGATGTCGCTCTGGGATGCAGCGCAAGAGGCGCTGCAGGCACTGGATGGATAGGTTGGCAAATATGAAAAGAATCACCCTGATCGCAACGGCGAAGTTTGGTCTGGAAGCGCTGGTAAAGCGCGAGGTGGAGGCGCTGGGCTTTGAAGACCTGCGCGTCAGCGACGGCCGTATCGAATTCGAAGCCACGGTCAACGATATCCCGCGCCTTAATATCTGGCTGCGCTGCGCCGACCGCGTGCTGCTGAAGGTGAACGAGTTCCCGGCCAAGTCCTTTGATGAGCTGTTCGAGGGAACAAAGGCGCTGCCCTGGGAGGATTGGATCACGCCGGACGGCCGTTTTCCGGTCAACGCGACGACCGTGAAGTCGACGATCCAGAGCGAGCGCACCACGCAGTCGATTGTCAAAAAGGCGGTTGTGGAGCGTTTGAAGGAAGCGTATGGCATCGAGTGGTTTGCGGAAACGGGAGCGTTATTTACCATCCAGACCACCGTGCGCAAGGATATGGCGCTGCTGACGATTGATACGTCGGGAGATGGGCTGCACAAGCGCGGCTACCGCACCGAGGGTGGGGAAGCGCCGGTGACTGAGACGCTGGCGGCGGCCATGGTGCTGCTCAGCTTCTGGGATCGCGACCGCCTGCTGCTGGATCCCATGTGCGGCTCGGGCACGATTTTGATCGAGGCGGCCATGATCGGCCGCAATATGGCGCCCGGGCGTAGAAGGTCTTTCGCAGCGGAGGAGTGGCCGGCCGTGCCGCAGGAGGCGTGGGACAGCGCGCGCGAGGAAGCGAAGGCGGCGATCGATCACGCCGGCACGTTGACTATCCTGGGCTATGATGTGGATGCCGGCGCGATCGCCTCGGCGCGCAATAATGCGCGCAGAGCGGGCGTGGGGCATGATATCCGATTTGAGCAGAAGGATATTCATGACCTGTGGATTGACCAGCAGTACGGCATCGTGATTTCTAACCCGCCATATGGGAACCGCATGGCCGATTTCCACGAGATCAACGCCATATACATCACGTTGAATAAGATGTTTCGCAAGAAGAAAGGCTGGTCGGTGTATATCTTGACGGCCGACAGCAAGTTTCCGGGCTATTTCAAACGGGGACGGCCGAACCGGGTGCGCAAGCTGTACAACGGCAACATCCGCGTCAATTATTACCAGTATTATGGCGAGAAGCAGCCTGATTGAGGGGGAGAGAAAGGGAGGAGAGATAGAGATAGGGTGAATATGCTCCGCCTTGTTGTAGAGGACAGATGGATTGTTCTATTAAGAGACGTCCAGGTCGACTCCGCGCAGTGTCTGTGCGTTGATGGCCACGATGATCGTGCTGATGGACATGATAAAAGCGCCAAGCGCCGGCGATGGGACGATGCCCCAGGGCGCTAGGATACCCATGGCCAAAGGGACCATGATGATGTTGTATCCGGCCGCCCACCAGATATTCTGCACCTGCTTGCGATAGCTGGCTTCGCTGAGTTTGAGGATCTTGACCACGTCCAGGGGATTGCTTTTTACCAGGATCAGGCCCGCGGATTCCACGGCCACGTCGGTGCCGCTGCCGATGGCGATGCCTACATCGGCACGGGTGAGAGCAGGGGCATCATTTACCCCATCGCCTACCATGCCGACTTCTTTGTCCTGATTCTGCAGCTCGATGACTTTTTCGTCTTTGTCCTCCGGCAATACCTCGGCGAATACCTGGTCGATATCCAGTTCTCGCGCGACGGCGTCAGCCACGTCCTGGCTGTCACCTGTGAGCATGGCCACCTCGACGCCCATTGCGTGCAGTTCGTCAATGGCCTCTTTACTCTCCGGACGGACGACGTCAGCCAGGGCGAAAGCGGCCAGCGCCTGGCCGTCCCTGACCAGGTAGACGACGCTCTGTCCTTTGTCGCCGGCGACATCAGCAAACTCGACTAATTCCGGCGGGCGGTCTACATCCAGGTGTTCAAGCAGTCGCGGTCCACCCACTTGGGCGGTATGCCCGTTTACGCTTGCCTGGACACCACGCCCCTTGAGGATTTTGAAGTCATCGACGGCAGGCAGTGAGAGCTCTTTTGACTCTGCTGTGCCGCGTATGGCCTGAGCGATCAAATGCTCCGAATCTCCTTCGATGGCCGCTGCTTCGGCCAGTGCCGCGCTGGCCGTTACGCCGTCAGCGACCGCCATATCTACCACGCCAAATTCTCCTTTAGTCAGCGTGCCGGTTTTATCAAAGGCGATCACATCCAGTTCTCTGGATGTTTCCAGCGACTGCCGGTCGCGTATCAAGATACCATTCTTAGCAGCCAGGGCGGTCGTGTTGGCGACAACGAGAGGGACGGCCAGACCCAGGGCATGGGGACAGGCGATGACAAGAACGGTGACAACGCGGGCGATCACTTCGGGACCGAAGCCGTCAACTGTGGTCCAGACTATGGCCGTGATTACGGCTGCGGTAAGGGCGGCATAAAAGAGGAAGGCGGCCGCGCGATCGGCCAGGAGCTGCGTTGGTGATTTACTCCGCTGGGCCTCGTCTACCAGGCGCATGATGCCTGAGAGAGCGGTGTCGCCGCCGACAGCGGTGACCTCAATGCGCAGGCTGCTGTCGCCTGAGTTGACTGTGCCGGCTATGACGTCGTCGCCAGGGGCCTTCGCTACTGGTTTGGATTCGCCGGTGATCATCGCTTCGTTAACGGCCGTCTCGCCATCGGTGACCACGCCGTCAGCGGGCACGCTTGCTCCGGGTCGCACGAGGACCAGATCGCCGGTTTTGAGATGGCTGACCGGGTGTTCCATCACCGAACCATCTTCCATGATCAGTTCGGCCGTATCCGGTAACAGTTTTGCCAGGGCGTCCAGGGCGCCGGACGCCTGGCGCACGCTGCGCATTTCCAGCCAATGCCCCAGGAGCATGACGTCAATCAAGGTCACCAGTTCCCAGAAAAAAGCCTCTCCGCTGCCCAGGAGAAGAACAGCCATGCTGTATGCATAGGCCACGGTGATAGCCAGCGAGATCAGGGTCATCATGCCCGGCTGCCGCCGGCGCAGTTCCCCTGTGGCCATGCGCAGGAATGGCAGGCCGCCATAGATAAAGATGATTGTTGAAAACAGGGGAACGATCCATTGGCTGCCTGGAAAGACTGGCGCCGTAAAGCCCAGCCAGCTCTGGATACTTTCGCTGTAGACAAGGACGGGAATGCTTAGAAGTAAGCAGGCCCAGAATCGATTGCGGAACATGATTTCGTGGCCCGTATGGTCCGTATGGCCCGTATGTCCGCCATGCGTGTTATGTCCATCATGGGTATCATTTGCGTCATGGTCCATTTGATTGTGCCCGCCCGCGTGTTCGCTCTCAGGCGGCTTGTCATGTGCGTGTTTTTCGTGATCTGTATGTGAGGTCATGGTTTCCTCTAAGTCGGACACATTTTCATAGTTGTAGAGCAGGCTGCCGCCAGCTTGGTTTATTAATATAGCATAATTGAATAGCCGCTGGATTGAAAGTGCTTTCTGGTGAAGGAAAATCTGGCCATTTGGTGGTGTTTTTACTCTGGTCCAGGTTGGGCAGCGTTATGGTCGCATAAGCGCCATGACCGGACATTCAAGGACCGTGAAACCCTGCCCGCGGGTTAAGCGGGTTGCCGGTTCGCATTCTTCATCATAGACTGAATAAACTGAGGAAACCTATGAGGATTTTAACACGATTACTGGCCTTCGTGCTGCTGCCGGCGGCATACCTATGCTCCGCTTCGGCTGTGCATGCGACCTCCTGCTACATGGCCTGGTATTTGATTGACGTATGCGAGGCACAGGAAGATACGGGCGCTTCAGCGGCGAACAGCAGTGGAGAACCTTTGTTTATCACGCCGGATCTGCCAGAGGACTCGTTATTCGCCCGTCGCTGGTACGGCCGTCTGGCCGACAACGCAAATGTTTATGCGTCACCCACGCGGGCCGCCGCTCCGCTGCGCAATGTCGGTGATGGCTATCTCTTCGTCACAATCATTCGCCGCCTGCAGAATGACAGCCGCGAAACATGGTATGAAATCAATCCCGGTGAGTTTGTCCATGGCGATGATATTCAGCCAACGGAGGCATCCGACTTTCAGGGGGTGGAAGCGACGCGCCAGCCGGAACGGCCGTTCGGTTGGGTGGTAGAGGAAGTAACGCCCAGCAGCGAGCCGGACGGCGAACCAGATGCTGCTTTTGAAACACTGCCGCGTTACACGTTTGTGGAGATCTATGACGCCGTGGAAGGGCAGGAAAACTGGATCTGGTATGATATCGGGGACGGCCGTTGGGTCAGACAGACTTATTTCAGCCTTGTTGAAGTGTCTCCACGCCCGGACGAGGTTGGCGAGGATGAATTCTGGGTGGAGGTTGACCTGTATGAACAGACGTTTGCCGCCTACGAGGGGGATCGCCTGGTCTACGCGACGCCGATTTCCTCCGGTCTTAATCGCTGGCCCACGAATGAAGGTCTTTTCCAGGTATGGGCTCGTTTCCGCGAATACAAGATGTCCGGGGCGGAAGGAAAAGTCGATTACTATTTCCTGGAGGACGTGCCCTACATCATGTACTTTGATGACCAGAATGGCATAGGTCTGCACGGTACTTACTGGCACGATCGTTTTGGCTACAAACACAGTCATGGCTGTGTGAACATGCCCATCAAAGATGCCGAATGGACCTATAATTGGTCAGCGGACGCTCCCAATGATTTGTGGGTCTGGGTGCATACATCTGATCCGGCAGACCATCTCAACTGAGCGGGACAGCAGGCGTGAGTGAATGCATCAAAATTGACGATAGTGGGGCGGTTGGAGCTGGCCGGCGAGGGCAGCTAATGCCGGCAGTATGATGGCCGTCATGCCTTTCATGTGACAAATGTCATGTTCCAGAAGCGCATAGGCCATTTGGCGCATGTGCAGTCTCCCCGTGTCTGTTATTGTGGATCAATATTGGACAGGTGGAAAAGCATGATTAAGAACCTGTATGTAGCAATGGAAATAAAAGGAAAAGTTACACTATGAAGCGACTGATTTTGTTATTTTCACTATTTCTGGTCTTTGCCCTGGCAGCCTGTGGGGGGACATCTTCCCCGGAACAGGCTGTCGAAGAAGGCGATGGACCGATCGTCACCGTCTATCGAGCCCCCACTTGAGGCTGCTGTGGTGATTGGATTGCGTATATGAAGGAAAATGGTTACACGGTCAAGGTTGAGGATGTCAACGATCTCAACGCCGTCAAGCGAAACCAACAGATTCCTCCACAGCTGCAATCCTGCCACACAGCCATCGTCGATGGCTACATAATCGAAGGGCATGTCCCGGTTGCTGAAATAGAGAGATTGTTGGAAGAGCGCCCCGCCATTGCCGGACTGGCTGTCCCGGGCATGCCGATTGGTTCACCAGGCATGGAGGTTGATGGCGCGGCCGATCAGCCATATGATGTGATTGCCTTTGACAAGTCTGGACAGACGCAGGTATTTGCCAGCTATGGCCAATAAAGTTGAATTTGAACGAAGGCGAGTCTCTTGCTGATTCCAAGAAGAGAAAGCGCAGCCACCAGGTCTGCGCTTTTTCTTTTGTAGAGAGGGGGAAATGTCGAGGAATCTTACTTCATGTTCACCATCCGCCTCATATCTCTGAGTTATCATCATTGTAAAGAAAGGGAGATTCTCCGCTATGCGCTGTATAACTGTATGCTGTATAGGCCATTTGGCTTGTTGATGGCGATATAATGGTGATCGAAATCGAGATTGTGAATGGAGACAAGAGGATGAAACGCTCTGAGATTAACGAGATCATTACCGGCGCGGAGGCATTTTGCCTGGCGCATAATTTTTACCTACCGCGCTGGTCGCATTGGACGGTGCAAGAATGGCAGGCCTGTCCTGATGACCTGTCGGAGATCGTCAATCATCGGCTGGGCTGGGATATCACCGATTTTGGCCAGGGGCGGTTCGAGAGCCTGGGGCTGATCTTGTTTACGATTCGTAACGGCGATCCGCAGGGGCAAGATCCGAGCAAGATTTATGCCGAGAAAGTGTTGGTTGTGGATCCCGGGCAGGTGACGCCTCTGCACTACCACTGGAAAAAGACGGAAGATATCATCAACCGCAGCGGCGGCGATCTGGTTGTGCAGCTCTACAATGCGACGCCAGATGGTGGGCTGGATGATTCAGAAGTAGAAGTAAAGCTTGACGGCATCCTGCACCGTGTCGAGGCGGGCGGTAAGCGCGTTCTGCGGCCCGGGGACAGTATTACGCTGCTTCCCGGCCTCTACCATGCCTTTTGGGCGGAGAAGGAACGGGTGCTGGTAGGCGAGGTGTCTTCGGTCAACGATGATGCGGCCGATAATCGCTTCTATGAGCCGGTCGGCCGTTTCCCGGCTATCGAAGAGGACGTTCCGCCAACGCGCCTGCTGGTTAATGATTACGAACAATGGGCGGTAACCAGCGACCAGTAGACAGTGGGTAGTGATCATTAAACAGTTTTTCGCTGGTTCTTCTTCCGCTCGCTGCTAACGTAGGATGCGGTTAGTGACATAGAGCAGGAGGCTGGCTGCGCATAGGCAGCAGAGTCCGGCCAGGGTCCAATGGGTGTTGCCGGTCATGAAACTGCCGGGCAAGATATTGATACCCTGTAAGATCCACACGATGCCGGTTATGATCAGCAGGGCAGCGACGATGTTCAGTACGATTTTCATTTCATCTCCTAAGTGGAATTATCGATTATTAGAATGACTCCTGACGGCAAATCAGCGATTGTGGTTCTAGGCGGTTTCCTCAGCCAAGCTTCTTTCTATTCTGGTTTCAGCAGCGCGCTAGAGTCTTTTAGTGGGAAAGAGGTTTTCCTGGTAGACACACGCGTTTTGGACTGGCTGCCGAGTGTATCGAAACAAGGCTGGTCTCTTGTCCTCAATAAGCTTGATTTCACTGTCAAAAAAGCCTTGAAACAATCCGGCGACCGCAGGCTGACATTGATTGGTCATAGTCAGGGAGGTATTTTAGCACGGCTTTATCTGAGCGATGCACCATTATTGGGCAGCAGTTACTACGGCCTGGATTACATCGATCACTTGATAACGCTGGGTAGCCCACACAAAAACCAGGGCGGCATTCAGCGTGGTGGGCACATGTCGCGCTGGGTTCAACAATATGTGCCGGACGCGGCATTCGCGCCGGAGGTTCGCTACACATCCGTGGCTGGCAAATACACCCGCGGCGATCTCACCGGGTCGCTCCTCGAGCGATTTGCTTTCAGATCCTATAAAGAAATCTGCACCGATGGCGCCGTCTGGGGCGACGGGATTGTCCCTGTGGATTCCGCGCTTTTGCCTAACTCTGAACAAATCGTCCTGGAAGGCGTCAGCCACCATTCCGTCATCGGCAAGCCCTGGTACGGCAATGCAAGCGTGCTTCCATTATGGTGGCGTCCATAAGTGCAGAAACGCAGGACCAGCAACGTGCAGCACCTTTCTAAAAGTAGAGATTGCGATTGTAAAAGGTAGGCTGCCAGCCTGTTGTTGATATGGGAAGATATCATGGTGAGCAGGAAACAAATGGGTCAGCGGTCAGAGGACTGATATGTATGGACTAGCAAAGGTATGCACGATCGTTGCGAGCATGGCACTCGTCATTCTTGTCCTGCAGCAAGAGGCTGCGCCCCTTTTACCTGGTACAACAGGACCGTGTCAGTTCAAAGTGGACACCATTAGCCCGAATGACCTGAATATCGATATCTATTATCCGGCGGATGGGTGCACGGCCGTTTTCACAGCGCCCTATCCCGCGATAGCCTATGCGCACGGCTTCACTTTCTTTGGCCTTACAGACGGCGCGGGTGACAATGCGGGCAATGGCGCTCACCTGGCGAGCTGGGGTTATATCGTCGCCATCCCGGCGCTGCCCGACGATGCAGAAGTCCGCATCGCAAAGATCGAGCAGGTCCTGGATCTTCTATCATCTGCCAACCAGGACCCCTCCTCAATGCTTTACAATCTCGTTGATTCTGACCGGTTTGCCGTGGTTGGTCATTCCCTTGGCGGAGCAACCGCTCTGGCCGTCGCCGCCAGAGACCAAAGAATTAAAGCAGTGGTGGCGCTCGATCCAGTTTATCACGCACGGACAATAGCCGGCGGCGAGTATCCGGTCTGGAATCCTGATGAAGAAGGACCGCGTATCACCGCCAGCACTTCTCCCCAAAACCTTTCCGTGCGCGGCATGGCTGGGGCCGTTGAAC
>JBJYWZ010000457.1:0-1871 GCA_046259725.1 Promineifilaceae bacterium (SeqCode)
GGGCCGCAGCACCGGCATCTGTTTCACTTCTTCAGGCACGGACGCTGTAAACAAAAAGAGCGAGGTTTCCGTCTGAAAACCTCGCTCAATACTTGCTGGAGTCTTAGCTAAACCGGCGTGACCGGTTCTTCAACCTCGTCGGTTTCTTCGCTGCTTTCTTTATGCCGCAGGACGAGTTTGCCATCTTCGGCGTCGACAATGATGTCCTCACCGTTTTTGAACTCACCGGCCAGAACCAGATCGGAAAGCTGGTCTTCAATTTCGGTCTGAATCAGCCTGCGCAGCGGCCGTGCGCCGAACTCGGCGTCATAGCCATGTTCACCCAGCCAGTCGCGCGCCGCGTCGGTCGGTTCCAGAACCAGCTCGTGTTCGACAAGGCGCCGGTTTACTTCGGCCAGAATGATATCCACGATCTGCCGGATATCTCTTTTCTGAAGCTGGCGGAAAACAACGACCTTGTCCACACGGTTGAGGAACTCGGGCCGGAAGACGCGCTTCATCTTCTCCATCAGCGTCTTTTGCATCTCTTTGTATTCCGCATCGGCGGCCACTGTCTCATCGCGCTGGAAGGCGAAGCCCAGGTTCGGGCCGCGCTTGATATCTTCCGCGCCGACATTCGATGTCATGATGATAATGGCGTTGCGGAAATCGACCTGTTGACCCTTGGCATCGGAAAGGTGACCCTCTTCCATGATCTGCAAGAGGATGTTAAACGCCTCGGGATGAGCCTTCTCGATCTCATCGAAAACGACGATGGAGTAGGGGCGGCGGCGCACCGCTTCGGTGAGCTGGCCGGCATCTTCGTAGCCGACGTATCCGGGAGGGGAGCCCACCAGGCGGGCTACGCTGTGCCGTTCCATGAATTCGGACATATCTAACTGCACCAGGGCATCTTCACTGCCGAACAGGAAGCGCGCCAGCACCTTGGTCAACTCCGTCTTGCCAACGCCCGTCGGGCCAAGGAAGATGAAGGAACCGATTGGACGGCGAGGGTCTTTCAGCCCGGCGCGTGCGCGGCGCACTGCCTTGGAAATGGCCGTGATGGCCTCATCCTGGCCGACGATATGGTCCTTTAATTCTTCTTCCATGCGCAGCAAGCGCGCCGATTCTTCCTCGGTAAACTGGTAAATCGGGATGCCCGTCCACATGGAGAGCACTTCGGCGACATCTTCGGCCGTCAGGCTGTTTTCCGACGGCGATTCCGTACCACCGGCGCGAAGCAGGTCAAGCTCATGCTGGATCTCTTCTTCACGCTCTTTCAGCTCGGTTGCGTACTGGTATTGGCCCTGGTCAATGGCCTCCCCGCGTTCCTGCCGCAGTTCGCGCAGGCGCTCGTAGGTTTCGCGGACATCCGACGAATGGGGGATGCGGTACATGCGCACGCGAGACGCCCCTTCGTCAATCAGGTCAATCGCCTTATCCGGCAGATAACGATCCGTGACATAGCGTACCGAAAGATTAACGGCCGCTTCAATCGCTTCTTCGGTAATAAAGAGGTTGTGGTGCTGCTCGTAGGCGCCCTTGATGCCGCGCAGAATCTCCACGGCTTCATCAGGCGTCGGTTCGTCGACATACACTGGCTGGAAGCGCCGTTCCAGCGCCGCATCGCTTTCGATGTATTTGCGATACTCTTCCAGCGTCGTCGCGCCGATCGTTTGCAGTTCGCCGCGTGCCAGCGAGGGCTTGAGTATGTTCGCCGCGTCCACCGAGCTGCCCGCCGATCCGGCGCCAACCAGCATATGTACCTCGTCGATGAAGAGGATCGAGTCGCTGGATTTGAGCTCGTCAATGACGCGCTTCAGGCGTTCTTCGAACTGCCCGCGGTACATCGTGCCCGCGACCAGGCTGCCGACGTCCAGCTGCAAGACGCG
>JBJYWZ010000457.1:1971-3824 GCA_046259725.1 Promineifilaceae bacterium (SeqCode)
GCTTCTTCAACGGCCAATTCCAGGATGCGCTTGGTGCTGGGAGACAGCTCGGTCTTCGTAAACGGCGTGCGTGTACCGGGGCCGCCGGACATTCTCTCCACCATTGCCTGGACACGAACGGCATCCAGGCCAAGTTCGCGGAGAACACGGCCGGCAACGCCTCCGTCTTCCTGCAATAGACCGATCAACACGTGTTCGCTACCGATGTAGCTGTGGTTCAGTCGTTCGGCCTCTTCCTGCGCCAGGCTGAGCACTCTACGTGCCCGCTGTGTAAATCGTTCCCAGTTTTTAGAGTTCACCGTTTTTTCCTCGGTCAATTGTTAACCATGGAGGTGCACGATTCTAAATTTAGCGCCCACCTCGCCCAATTTGTGGGTCAAGTAACCCAATACTATATACGCGATAATCGAAAAATCGGTGCAGGAATTGGATCACCTGCACTGCGTACATTAAACTACAGGCTGCAGGTATTAGCGAATGTTTTCAGGCAAGATTTAGCTGGCTTGCCGGATATTACACATTATGAGAGAGAGTCCAGCATAGCCAGGTCGTTCTCTATATACCTGTCAGAAGATACCTGTTTTAAGCTAAGCCCTAACTGGCGTTGATCCGGATCGATGCGGATGATACGCACCATGACCTTATCCTCGGGTTTTACGATTTCGTGCGCATTCTCAACGCGATCCTCGGACATTTCCGAAATATGAATCAGCCCTTCCAGTTGGTAATCATCTTGCAGCCGGGCAAATGCGCCAAACTTGGTGAGACGCGTGATGATTACTTCGACGAGCTGCCCCACTTCATACATTTCGTCAATAAGGGACCAGGGATCCGGCTTTAGACGTTTCATGCTTAAAGCAACACGCTGTCGATCCTGGTCGATATTGAGAACCGTCACTTCGACTTCCTCTCCGACCTTGAGCAGATCGCCGGGTTTGCTGATTCGTTTCCAGCTCATTTCCGACAGGTGGACCAGGCCTTCTATGCCGCCGATGTCCACAAATGCGCCAAAGTCGGCCAGGTTGACCACGCGGCCCTTGAGAACGGCGCCTTCTTCCAGATCTTCGAGCATTTCAGCGCGGCGCGCTTCACGAATCTCTTTGCCGGCCGCATTCTCAGAGAGGATCAGGCGGTTGCGCTCGCGATCGACTTCGATTACCTTCACGCGAAGTTTTTCACCCACGAGATTTTGTAAAGCCCGTTGTTTCTCGGTCTGATCGTTGCGGCTGATTTGCCGGTCGCGGCTGAGCTGGGAGTTCGGCACGAAGCCGCGCAGCAGCCCAAATGAAACGAGCGCGCCGCCGCGATTAAATCCGAGCACTTTGCAGGTCAAGACCTCCTGGGTTTCCAGGCTTCTTGTCGCCCGTTCCCAATCTTCAACCTCGGCTGCCTTGCTGTAAGAAAGGACGATGTTGCCTTTACTATCTTCGGGGTTGACAACGTAGACGTAGATCTCGCTGCCCTCCTCCAATTTTGCCAATGTCTCTTCGTCGTACGTTGAGACTTCTCTACTGTCAATCACACCCTCGGATTTAGCGCCTATGTCGACCAAAATCTCATTGTTGTTATGTGAGACAATACTGCCGGTGCGTACTTCGCCGGCAACGGGAAAATTCAATTCCTCGTCAAGCAAGAAATCCATGGGGTGGCCACTGCCACTAGAGGTGTCGTTCATATTCTTCGATATTTCCTAATAACAACCCTTATTCTTTGAATAGGGGGGATTTTGCACGATTATACTTGCTTTAGTTCCATATACAAGAATGAAATCTGAGTGAGTGGGTGCACACGGCCGTTCCTCCCTTGAAAGGGTCTTGGCATAGGTTATCATTGGGAAAATATGAATCAAGCGC
>JBJYWZ010000458.1:0-7589 GCA_046259725.1 Promineifilaceae bacterium (SeqCode)
AAAGATTACGAGGCCGAGACCGGCATTACGGTCAACGTCATCCAGGAGCCGTGGGGTTCCTTCCAGGACCTGTTTTACACGGAGATGGCGGCTCAAGGCGACGCCTATGATATGGTCGTTGGCGACAGCCAATGGATAGGCACGTCCTCCAGCCAGGGTCATTATATTGACCTGACCAGCTTCCTCAATGATAACAATCTGGCCGATACGGTCACGGAAGCGACGTTGACCTACTACGGCGAATACCCGCCGGGATCGGGCACCTATTGGGCGTTCCCGACCGAGGGTGACGCCAATGGCTGGGCATATCGCATGGACCTCTTCGAGGACCCGGAAGAAATGGCCGCATTCGAAGCGGAATACGGCTACCCGCTGGCCCCGCCGGAAACGATGGAGCAGCTGATGGATATCGCCAAGTTCTTCACCCGTCCCGATGAAGGACTATATGGCACGGCCATTTATACGCAGGCTGATTATGACGCCCTCACCATGGGCTTCCAGGATGTGCTCTTCTCCTACGGAGCCAATTGGTCAGACGAAAATTGGAATCCAGAAGGTGTGATCAACAGCCCTGAGGCCGTCGCCGCACTTGAATACTACAAAGAGCTTTATGACTGCTGCCAGGCGCCTGGCCTGAGCAATGCCTTCTTTAATGAGGTCAACGACGCCTACTTGAGTGGTCAGGTTGCAATGGCCATGAACTACTTCGCTTTCTTCCCGGCTCTGGCCAATCCAGAGATCAGCGAGTACGCCGATGTCACCGGTTACTTCGTCAACCCGGCAGGACCAAACGGCGACCAGTTCGCCAGCCTTGGCGGCCAGGGCATCAGCGTCATTAGCTTCATTCCTGAAGATCGTAAGCAAGCGTCGCTTGATTTTATCAAGTGGTTCGCCCAGGATGATGTCCAGGCCAAGTGGGGCCAGTTGGGAGGCTATTCGGCCAATAAGGCTGTCCTGGCTTCGGATGAATTCCTGGCCGTGGCGCCTTATAATGCCGCCTTCGCGCAAACGATGGGAATGGTCAAAGACTTCTATAACATTCCCGTTTTTGGCGAGCTGCTGCGCATCGCCCAGGATGAAGTGGGCAGATATGTGATCGGTGGCGAGGGTACTGCGCAAGAAGCGCTGGATGCTGTTGCCGCACAACATGCTGAAATATTGCGCGACGCTGGATTCCTGCAAGAGTAATCCAGTTAATCTGAACTGGGCATTCGTTCAGTAAGATGCCCGATGGGGGAGAGCGGTTAACTACCGCTCTCCCCCAGAATTCTGAAACGTCAAGGGGTGGTATTATGTCTACATCCAGCCTGGAATCTGCGGAGGCGCAGGCTACCGGGGCAGCCATTCAGGAAAAGCAGCGTTCCGTATTAAGTGATCGCGCACTTGTTAATTTATTCATCTGGCCCACGCTGATTATCCTGATCGCCTTCAACGTCTTTCCTTTATTCTATAGTCTCTTCCTGAGCTTCACGGATTATTCCGCAATGTCCGCCAATGCACCCGTGTGGATTGGCCTGGAGAATTTCAACCGCGTTCTATTCTCTGAGAGTATGTGGGAGTCTTTTTCCATTACTGGTCGTTATGTAATTCTTTCGGTTGGCCTGGAACTGGTCCTGGGTTTTGCGCTGGCACTGCTGCTGCGCGAACAGTTCACCGGCAGCGGTATAATCACAACCATTATCTTAATTCCCATGATGCTTTCGCCGGTGGTTGTGGGCCTTTTCTGGAAGCTCATGTACACGCCTACCTTTGGTCCGTTTAACTACCTGCTTGGTTTCAATAACCCGGCCACGGCGCCGGACTGGCTGGCCAGCAGGTGGGGTGGTGCTTCCAGTCCCGGCCTGGCTTTGTGGGCGGTGATCATCGTCGATGTCTGGATGTGGACGCCTTTCGTCGCTTTGCTCATCTACTCCGGGCTTAAAGCCATTCCCGATTATCTCTACGAGGCGGCCGTAATTGACCGTGCAAGTTCCTGGTTCCAATTCCGCCGCATTACGCTGCCCCAGGTTGCTCCCCTGCTGCTCATCGCCGTGCTCTTCCGTACAATCGAGGCCTTCAGTAAATCATTTGACCTGGTCATGGGTATGACCGGGGGCGGCCCGGGAGGGCAGACGGAAGTAGTGGCTGTTTCGATCTACCAGCAGGCGTTCCTGGGCCAGTTCAATACGGGACGTTCGAGTGCATTTGCCTACATGGTGTTGATTATCATTATTGCCATCAGCAATATCTACATCCGCAATCTAAACAAGACGAAGGAGGGGTAACGATGTCCTCATTCGAAGAAACCGGACCACGCGAACCGGTTACGGAAAGTATTCGTGTAGACAAAGTTCAGCCGCGCGCACAATTGGGCAAGAAGCTGCGCGCCGTGATCGTGATCATCGTGGCCATTGTCCTCCTCGTACCGGTAGCGTTCATGGCCATGACCGCATTCAAGTCGCGCTCCGATGTGGTATCGGTGCCGCCAAAACTGTTCTTTGAGCCTACACTGGAGGGGTTTGTCTTCCTGTTAACTGAGCGTTCACAGCTGCGTGGTGATGCGCTTGAGCAGGCGAAGGCCAATGCTGAAAACTTAGGTGTCTTTGATCGCATCGCCGTGCAGAACGGCCAGCAGATAACAGGGATCAGCGACTTCACCCGGCGCCTGATGAATTCCATAATTATTGCATTTGGCGCGACTGCAGCTTCCGTCATCCTGGGCCTTTTCGCTGCCTATGCGTTTAGCCGCTTTGACGTGCCCGGCGCAGGCGACCTGCTCTTTTTTATTCTCAGCGGGCGTATGCTGCCCGCCGTTGTTGTGACTATCCCAATCTTCCTGATGTACCGCCAGCTTGGTCTTCACGACACGCACCTGGGAATGATCCTGATCTATACCGTTTTTAATCTGTCACTGACCGTCTGGCTGTTAAAAGGATTTATTGACGAAATCCCACGCGAGTATGAAGAAGCGGCCATGGTAGATGGCTACAGCCGGTTCCAGGCGTTCTATAAGATTGTGCTGCCGCAGTCGGCGACTGGTATCGCCGCCACCACGGTATTCAGCCTCATCTTTGTCTGGAATGAGTATGCGTTCGCCTTGATGCTGACCAGCCAGAACGCGCGCACGGCGCCGCCGGCAATCGCCACCATGCTCGGGCGCGGCGGCATCGAATGGTCGGCCATCGCTGCGGGCACGCTGGCTTTCTTGATACCGGTTTTGGTCGTCATTTTTGCCCTGCGCAAGCATTTACTGAGAGGCGTGACATTTGGAGCGATCAGACAGTAAACAGTATTCAGTAATCAGTGAACGGTGACTCGCCTTACTGAAAACTGGTCACTGGTCGCTGGCCACTGGTAAGAACTATGGCACAGATAGAATTGAAGCAAGTAGAGAAACGATTTGGTGATTTCCAGGCAGTGCAGCCGATGGATCTGACCATTAAGAACGGGGAGTTTGTTGTGCTTCTCGGTCCCAGCGGCTGCGGCAAGACGACGACGCTGCGCATGATCTCCGGTCTGGAAGCGGTGACCGGGGGCAAGATTTACATTGGCGACCAGGACGTGACCTGGCACAACCCTGACGACCGTGACATCGCCTTTGTCTTTCAACTTTATGCCCTTTACCCGCACATGACAGTGGAGAAGAACATCACTTTTCCATTAGAAGCGCAGAAGGCATCAAAAGAGGTCATCCAGCGCCGCCTGAGGCATGTGGTCGACCTCCTGCAAATTCGTCACCTGCTGCCGCTGAAGCCAGGCAATCTGAGCGGCGGGGATAAGCAGCGTGTGGCCCTGGGGCGGGCGCTGGTGCGCAAGCCCTCCGCATTCCTGATGGATGAACCGCTGGGCGCATTGGATGCGGATTTTCGCGAGACGATGCGTGCCGAAATCAAAAAGCTGCATATCGCCGAGAGCGCGACCACCGTCTATGTTACCCACGACCAGGTAGAAGCAATGGCCATGGGCGACCGCATTGTCGTCATGTCCAATGCGGTGGTCCAGCAGGTAGGGACGCCGGATGAGGTCTATTACAACCCGTCCAATCTGTTTGTGGCCCGATTTATAGGCAGTCCAGGTATGAACCTGCTTGAGGGAACTTACGGTAACGGGACTGTCCATTTGCCGGGCGGCAACGATTACGAAGTGCCCGATCGCTGGCGCGCCGCCCTGGCCACGCAGCTTACCGGGGACGAGGTTATTCTAGGGTTCCGGCCGGAAGCCGCGCATGCCAACGGCCTGGGAAGTCTGGCCGGCGAGGTCTATGCCAGCGACCTGCATGGCGCATTCAATATGATGCACGTTGAATTGGACGAAGACAATCTCGATGCGATTGTGCATATCCGCGGCGAGCGCGGCTATAGCCACAAGATCGGCGAAGTCACGCACTTCGAATTGGATGCGGATATGGTACGTTTCTTTGATCCGCACAACGAGCGGGCAATTGTCCTGGAGGATGTTTCGTGACCGAAGTTGTTCTCAATAACGTCAGTAAGAAATTTAAGGAAGTAACGGCCGTCAGTGATGTCTCTTTCGAAATTGGCGACGGCGAGTTCTTTGTCCTGCTGGGCCCGACAGGCGCCGGCAAGACGACGACGCTGCGCCTGATCGCCGGCCTGGAAAAACTCGACAACGGGACCATTCTATTTGACGGGCAGGCCATCAACGAACTGACGCCGGCCTCGCGCGACGTGGCCATGGTTTTCCAGCAGTATTCCCTCTATCCCAATATGACGGTCTATGACAACCTGGCCTTTCCGCTGCGTTCGCCCGTGCACAAGCTGCCCGAAGAGGAAATCGAGCGCCGCGTCAAAGAGACCTGCGAGATACTGCGCATCAGCCACTTGATTGAGCGCAAGACAGCGCACCTGTCGGGCGGCGAAATGCAGCGCGTCTCCATTGGGCGGGCCATCGTGCGCGAGCCGCGACTCTTCCTCATGGACGAGCCGCTGTCTAACCTCGATGCCAAGCTGCGCGAGACGCTGCGCGTGGAGCTGGAACATATTCAGAAAACGCAGGGCAGCACGACGCTATTCGTGACCCATGACCAGGTCGAGGCGCTGACCATGGCCGATCGCATCGGCGTGCTCAATGAGGGTCGCCTGGTGCAGATCGGCACGCCGAATGATATCTACGATAGGCCGGCTACCGTGTTCGTCGCCAAGCTGGTAGGTTCTCCGAGCATCAACCTGATCGATGCGGTGCGCGAGAACGGGTCGGCGCACATACCGAACAGCCCGATCAAAGTGCCTGTGGATGGAGCAACTGATGCGCTGCCACAAGAGTTCACTCTGGGCGTCAGGCCGGAAGATATTCAACCCAAGGCCAATGGAGCGTACAGCGGCCAGGTGCTTTTGATAGAACCGCTGGGCGTAGAAACCGTGGTCCATATTCAGTCCGGCGAGCGCACGCTGGTCAGCCTGGTCTCAGGGATGACGCCGTTGAAAATCGGAGATGATGTGCGCTTTGAGATCGTTCGCGACCGCCTGCATTTCTTTGATCGGGATGGGAAGCGCGTATAGAAGGCGGGGGCACGATAATATTTTGTAGATGTGGGGTGAATGCGCGGAAAAGTAAATCGCGTTTGTTTTAGGAGCAACAGGAGAAAAAAGGATGAAATTTGGTGTTAATACATGGGTGTGGACGGCACCGTTGAGCACGGAGTCAGTGGAGGAACTGATTCCAAAGGTGGCCGGCCTCGGCTTTGATCAGATTGAATTCCCTTTAGAAGGAATCGGTGATTTTGATTACGATCGCGCGCGAGAATTGAGCGAAGAGTACAGCCTGGCCGTGAGCTGCTGCGTCGCCATGGGACCCGACCGCGATCTGGTACATCCCGATCCGGCCATCCAGGCCAACGGCATGAATTACCTCAAGCAGGCAATCGAGATCACGCAGCAGGTGGGGGGCAAAAACCTCGTGGGGCCGATTTATTCGGCCGTCGGCCGTAAATGGAAAGCAACCCCTGAAGAACGAGCGGCGGACCTGGACACGCTAATTCCCTATTTGAAAGAACTCGCGGCTTATGCCGCCGACCACGATGTTACGTTGGGTGTCGAACCTCTCAATCGTTTTGAGACCAGCTTCATCAACACGCACGAACAGGTTATCGAGGTAGTGGATCGCGTCGACCATCCAAATCTTGGGGTGATGCTGGACACCTTCCACATGAACATCGAAGAAAAAGACCTGGGCGAGGCCATCCGCAAGGCCGGGCCCAGGCTGGTGCACCTGCACTCCTGCGAAAACGATCGCGGCGCGCCGGGATCGGGCAACGTGACCTGGGACGCCATCGCGGCGGCTCTGGAGGACATCAACTACGACGGCCCGGTGGTGATTGAATCATTTACGGCCGATGTCGAATCGATCGCCGAAGCCGCCGCCATCTGGCGCAGCCTGGCGCCGAGCCAGGACCAGCTTGCGGCGGATGGACTGGCGTTCTTAAAGGAGAAGCTGGGCTAGATTTGGGACGTCGGATCTGGGACCTCGGATTTTGTCACGATTGACAGCAGACCTGAATTCCCGATCCTTTTGTCTTCAGATATTTTACTTTTAACGGGCGAGGTGTTGGGGTGAGTGGATTTTCACATCCACAATCCGCAATCCCAAATCCGCAATTACTTGGAGGAAACAATGGCAAGACCAGTTACACTAATCACAGCACAATGGGCAGATCTGCCTTTTGAAACAATGTGCGAAAAGGCGAGCGCAATGGGCTTTGACGGCCTGGAGATCGCCTGCTGGGGCGAACACTTTAACGTAGAAAGAGCGCTGGAAGAGGATGGATACATCCAAGGAATTCGCGACACACTGGATAAGTATGGTTTGAGCAGCATAGCTCTTGCTACACACCTTGTAGGCCAATGTGTTGGCGACCTTATTATTGACGAGCGTCACAAAGGTATTCTCCCTTCCCGTATTTGGGGCAACGGGGATCCGGAAGGCGTGCGCCAGCGCGCTGCTGAAGAAGTAAAGAATACGGTCCGTGCCGCCGCCGAATTCGGCGCAAAGTACGTCACCGGCTTTGTCGGGTCAAAAATCTGGCATACGGTCGCCGGTTTCCCGCCTATACCGCCGGAAATGATCGAAGGCGGCTTCAGGGACTTCGCCGATCGCTGGAATCCGATTCTCGATGTTTGTGATGAAGTGGGCGTGAAATATTGTCTGGAAGTTCACCAGGGCGAGATCGCTTTTGACTATTGGACAACCAAACGGGCACTTGAGGCGATCGACTATCGCGAGGCGTTCGGCATCAATTATGATCCCAGCCACCTGTACTGGCAGATGGTAGATCCTGTGGAATTCGTCTATGATTTCGCGGACCGCATTTACCATATGCATGTCAAAGAATCAGTTCGTAATCTTAATGGTCGTAACGGTATCCTCTCTTCGCACCTGCCGTTCGGCGACCACCGTCGTGGTTGGGATTTCGTATCGCCTGGCCGCGGCGGCGTGCCATTCGAACGCATTTTCCGCGCCCTCAACGACATTGGCTACGACGGCCCCTTCTCAATCGAATGGGAAGATAACGGCATGAACCGTGACCAGGGCGCTCCGGAAGCGCTGGCTCTGGTTCGCAGGCTCGACCTGGTGCCATCCGATGTGCTGTTTGA
>JBJYWZ010000459.1:0-31872 GCA_046259725.1 Promineifilaceae bacterium (SeqCode)
TCATCCAGCTTTGCGGCCAGCGCGGCACGCCGCTTTTGTTCATGCAGAACATTGCCGGCTTCATGGTCGGCAAGCAGGTCGAAAACGAGGGTATCGCCAAGGACGGGGCCAAGATGGTCATGGCTGTCAGCAATGTCAACGTCCCACGGATCACGCTGCTGCACGGCGTCAGTCACGGCGCGGGCAATTACGGTATGTCCGGCCGTGCCTATGATCCACGTTTCTTGTTTTCCTGGCCTAACAGCCGTATCAGCGTCATGAGCGGCGAATCGGCCGCCGACACGCTGTGGACGGTCGGTAAGAGACGCGTTTTTCACCAGATGGACGATCCGACAAAAGCGGAGATGGCGCAGGCAGAAGCAAAATTCAAAGAGCCGGTGCTGGCCAAGTACGCATACGAGAGCAGCCCCTATTATGCCACGGCGCGGCTGTGGGACGACGGCATTCTCGATCCCGCGCAAACACGCCAGGCCCTGGCCCTGGCCTTCGCCGCCTCTCTTTACGCGCCGCTGCCTGAAGGGATTTATGGAACGTTCAGGATGTAGTCATGGCCTCAAAGACACACGCCTTTCCGTATCCCATTCGGCCGGAAATGTCGTCGCCAGACAATTGAAATGCTGGAAAAGAAGGAAAAGCTGTTCCTATCATGTCACTAAATATCGGAATCATCGGTCTGCCCAATGTGGGCAAGAGCACGGCCTTTAACGCCCTGACCAGGGCGCAGAACGCCGAGGTAGCCAACTACCCCTTTTGCACCATCCAGCCAAATAAGGCGATTGTGCCGGTGCCGGATGAGCGGCTGGATAAACTGCACGAAATTGTAGGCGTCCCCGAAAAGATCTACGCGACGATTGAATTCGTGGACATCGCCGGGCTGGTGAAAGGAGCCAGCCAGGGGGAGGGCCTGGGCAATCAGTTCCTGGGTAACATCCGCGACGCCGACGCCATTGTGCACGTCGTGCGTTGTTTCGAAGATCCCAACGTGGTACACGTCAGCGCCCAACCGGAGCCGCGCGTGGACATCGAAGTCGTCAATACGGAACTGATCCTGGCCGACTTGCAGCAGCTGGAGAACAAGATGGAGCGCCTGGAAGGACAGGTGAAGGGCGACCGCAAGACTTACGGACCGATCATGGAGCTGGCCGGGGCTTTGAAGGACCACCTCGAATCCGGACGGCCGATTTCCGCCTACCCCGATCAAGATCAGGCCTTTCGCGATTTCAACAAGGAAATGCGATTCCTGAGCGCCAAGCCGGTCATCTTCGCCGTTAATGTCGCCGAAGAAAGTCTGTCTGAAGGCAGCCCTTGCATCGAAGAAGTGCGCCAGGTTGCCGCCGAACAGGACGCCGAGGTCATCATTCTCAGCGCCGAAATGGAAGCGGAATTGGCCGGTTTAAGTGACGAAGAGCGCCGCGAATACCTGGAGCTGGTTGGAGCGCAGGAAAGCGGGCTTGATCAGTTAATTCGCAAGAGCTACCAGATGCTTAACCTGATTAGCTACTTCACGATGAACGCGCGAGAAGTGCGCGCCTGGACCATCCAGGACGGCTGGAAGGCGCCGCAGGCCGCCGGCGTCATCCACACTGATTTTGAGCGCGGCTTCATCCGCGCGGAGGTGGTGGATTTCGACACGTTCGCCACATACGGGGGAACCGCCAAAGTACGCGCCGCCGGGCAGTTACGCGTCGAGGGTAAGGAATACATCGTCCATGATGGGGACGTGATTTACTTCCGCTTTAATGTGTAGCCGCTGAAGCTCAGTGCAAACCTACAATCCAACAGACTTCACCGTCATCAATCCAATCGATACCCCAATCGCCAGGGCCGAGTGACCGCCGCACGCCGCGCATCAGCTTCTGAATACGACATAGATAGGGGGACAGCTCAGCGGACGGTCTTTGCCAGCGTCTTAGCCGCGGCATCGTGACTACTACTTCACTTGTGCCACATAGAGTCGAAATCCGATCCTCTCCGGCATCCTCCAACGACAAAACCGATCCCTTCTGTTCCGCATGCAGCTGCCTCATAACCAACACGTCCCGTCGAGAATCGATTGAATCGGCCGGATACGACCAGGCGCCGCGCAGCGCTTCGGCCGTCTCATATGCCCCTTCCAGATCGACTCCTGCGGAGTGTACGGCACGGCCGTCTTCGTCATCAGATCGGATTGGGGCTATGTCGACTGGCGAGCCCAGCCGCGGGAAGCGCACGTCGCGATAAAGCACCTCCAGCAGCCAGACCGGATCAGGCACAATCACATGGCGGCCGTCCTGCTCGACAACACCCTCATGCAGGAATATGCGAAAGAGCTCGTCGAGCAAAATTGCACCGTCAGGAACCGGAAGCCCGGCACGCGCGAGGTCGTCCAGCAGCCGCCCTCGCCGCGCCACGCCGACCTTTTTTGCCCTACCGGCGCCTAACCAGATAAAGGGCGTTTTCACGCCTGGTCCTCGATAAACCGGCGAAGGCCGATTTCGTAAAGGGCGATCGCCGCCGCGGCATTGACCGAGAAAGAATCAACATCTTCGCGCATGGGGATGGAAACAAGGCAGTCCAGCGCCGTCTGCACAGCAGGCGACAGGCCCCAGGCTTCGCTGCCCACGACGACGGCCGTTCCCTTCTCAGCAGTCTCTACCTGCGGCAGGAGAACCGCTCCGCCAACCGCGAGTCCCACGCTCTGAATGCCATACGTGGCAAGCTGCGGCAGCAGCTCCTCTGCACTGCCGGCCGTCACGACCGGCAGCTTAAACAGGCTGCCCATACTTGTACGCACAGCTTTCGGGTGAAAGGGATCGCAGGTGCCGCAGGCGATGAAGGCCGTTGCTCCGGACGCCAGCGCCGTACGCATCAGCGCGCCGGTGTTGCCCGGGTCTTTGACGCCGGCAGCCACCAGCAGCAGAGGGGGCTCGGCGGTGGTATCCTCGATGACTTCAAACAACGATAATGTCTCCGGCAGAGGCAGCAAACCGATGATCGCACCCAGGTCACGGCCGCCGGTCAGATCGACCATGACCTCATCCGGAATCGGTACCAGGCTGCAAGCGGCCTGCTGCAGGTCTTGAAGTAATGATTGTATTCGCGGTGATAGGTCCTGCGAGAAGGAGCGGCCCAACACGGCCGTCTCTACCCGCCAACCGGCGCGCAGCGCCCGTTCGTGCAGCCTGATACCCTCGATAGAGAAATAGCCGCTCTGTGCGCGCCCGGCCGCTGTCGCCGCGCGCCTGACCCTTTCAACGGTTCCTCGCCAATTTTCGCGACCATTCATTCCAAACTCTGAACTCCACATTGCCAACTAAAAAAGGTCACGTACTAAAGGTACGTGACCTGCCTGTCGGGGTGGCCGGACTCGAACCGGCGACCTCTTCGACCCGAACGAAGCGCGCTGCCAGGCTGCGCCACACCCCGAACAAAGAAGGATTATAGAGAATGCGCAGTAGATTGCAAACCGGCGCACAGTAGATTGGCCCAATCTTAATCTGGGTTTGACCCACTTTTTAGACCTCGCAGATCCTTGCGCTTTTGTATACTATCTTGCTCGCTGAAGGCCTGCGAGGTCTCTATTTCGAGTCTGGTGAATCCCTGCCAATTAGCAAAATATGTGCCTCATCCCCACGGCGTATGACGCCTGATAGGGCTTTGATACAATTACAGGGGCAACCGCCGTCGGCACTATCGTATAGGGTTCTCATAAAACCGCGCCGCCAACGCACGAACTGTGTATGAATATGCAGATGGCAAACGAACTTGAAGGAAGTCTTAATTGAGAAGATGGCAGTTCTGGTTAGGGATCCTCATCAGCGGCGTTTTTGTTGTTTTGGCGCTGCGAGGTTTGAGACTCGACCAGGTTTGGCACAATATTCGCCATGCAAACTATATCTGGCTTGTGCCCAGTGTTTTGGTTTATTTTGCGGCCGTAGTGGTACGCACCTGGCGCTGGGGATTTATGCTGCGCCCCTTGAAGAAAGTATCCGTGCCGCGTCTCTTCCCCGTTGTCGTGATCGGCTACATGGGCAACAACATTTTCCCCTTTCGCGCGGGTGAGCTGCTGCGCTCCTATGTCCTGCGCCAGCGGGAAGCAATCGCCATCAGTTCCAGCCTGGCTACCGTTGTGGTCGAACGCGTCTTTGACGGTCTGGTCATGCTGGTCTTTGTCTTCGTCGCCCTGCCCCTGACGCCGATTCCCGGTGACGATACCGGCCGCATCAGCACCATGGTTACACTTGCCAGTGTAGCCTTCTTCGGAGCCATGATCGTTTTCTTCATCCTGGCTGCCTTCCCCGATTATTTCATGCGCACGGCTGAATGGTTCGGCGATCGCCTGCTGCCCCAGCGCATCGCTGAGCCCATGCTTGGATTCCTGAACCACTTTATCGAGGGTCTGGCATCGCTGCGCAGCTTCCGCAACGTGATCATGATCTTTTTTACGTCCGTGCTCATCTGGCTGCTGGAAACGGTTAAATATTGGTTTGTCATGCACGCGTTCGATTTCCAGGTCAGCTTCTTCGCCCTCATGCTGATGAACGGCGTGGTGAACCTGGCCACGACCCTGCCTTCGGCGCCGGGATATGTGGGCACATTCGATGAGCCGGGCATCGAAATATTGAAACTCTACGGCGTGAACGAGAACACCGCCGCCGCCTATACCTTGATCCTGCACGCCGCCTTGTGGCTGCCGATTACGCTGCTGGGCTTTTACTATATGCTGCGCGATGGGATGAGCTGGTCTGAACTGAGCCGCGCCATGGAAGGAACGGAGGAAGAAGTCGTCGCATGAAGTTCGCTGTTGTAGGGGCCGGCATCGCCGGTTTATCCGCTGCCTATGATCTACTGGGAGCCGGCCATGAAGTCGTTATCTATGAAGCTGCAAACCAGCCGGGCGGCCTGGCCGCCGGGTTCCGGGATGAACGCTGGGAATGGCCCCTGGAAAAATTCTACCACCATCTCTTTACCTCAGATAAGCAGATCATTTCCCTCGTAAAAGAACTGGGAATGGAAGATGAACTCTTCTTTCCCCGGCCAACGACATCGGTCATTTACGACGATCGCATCGTGCCCTTCGATTCACCCCAGCGCTGGATCACGTTCCCCGGCTTTAACCTGCTGGACGTCGGCCGTTTTGGACTCGTCAGCGCCTATTTGCGCTTCAGCAAATCCTGGCGAACATTGGAAAAAGAAACGGCCGACAGCTGGATGCGCCGCTGGTACGGCGACAAAATCTACGAGATGACCTGGCAGCCCATGCTGATCGGCAAATTCGGCCCCTATTATCGCGAGGCTAATATGGCCTGGATGTGGGCCAGGCTGCACGTCCGCTCCCCGAAACTGGGCTATTTTGTGGGCGGCTTTCAAACCTTTGTCGACCGCCTCGCCGAAGCCGTCGAACAGCGCGGCGGCGAAATTCGCCTGGGCAGCCCGGTATCCCGAATTGAATCCCTCGGCGAAAGCGGCTTGCGCCTCGTTACGGCGGACGATGAAATAATATTCGATCGCGTGTTGGCCACCACATCGCCCGGCCTGCTCGCCAGGATCGCCGACGGCCTGCCGGATGCGTATACGGACAGTCTTCGCGACTTAAAGAGCATGGGCGCTGTGGTAATGACCCTGGCCCTCAAACAACCCTTGTTGGCGGCTTCCAATACGTACTGGCTGAATATCCCCGCCCATTCGCCGGATAAGAGCAAGAACGAGATACCATTCCTGGCCCTTGTGGAACACACTAATTATATCGACCGCACGCATTACGGCGGTGATACGATTGTTTACTGTGGTGATTATGTTCCTGCGGACCACGCCTATTTCTCGATGAGCCAGGATGAATTGCAGGAACTCTTCACCGGTGTGCTGCATAAATTTAATCCCGATTTCAAGCCGGAGTGGGTGCGCAAGAGCTGGGTATTTCGCGAGCGCTATGCCCAGCCGGTACCGGGCCTGAATCATTCCGAGAAGATTCCGGCGATACGCACGCCGCTCAATGGCCTTTACCTGGCCAGTATGAGCCAGGTCTATCCCTGGGACCGGGGCACGAACTTTGCGGTCGAGATCGGCCGTCAGGCAGCGCAATTAATGTTGGACGATCTCAAATAGCGCATCATTTCGCAGCGCAGGTTCAACGAAGGACAACCGTTTAGCGAGAGCCAATTACCACTCTAAAGATATCCATGATAATATGGAGAGTCGCTAAGGCAAATCGGCGTTTCAGCACTTTTGCGTGCCGCACTCCATCGTTCCAGCATCCAGGTTGGCTCGCTCTTTGGCCGGCTGGCCAATTGATTTGCTGAATCGCATAAATTTAGGAGAAATTTTTATGAAGATTATCGTTGTCGGAACCGGATTCGTAGGTCTACCGCACGCGGCCGTATTATCGGAATACGGGCACGAAGTATATGC
This sequence comes from Promineifilaceae bacterium (SeqCode), assembly GCA_046259725.1. Taxonomy (GTDB): domain Bacteria; phylum Chloroflexota; class Anaerolineae; order Promineifilales; family Promineifilaceae; genus JAACFF01. Next base: position 6,388 of record JBJYWZ010000459.1, read on the forward strand.
CTACGATATCGACGAAGACCGTATTAATGCCTATAAGTCTGGCCAGGCCGAACAGATTGAGCGCTACGTAAACGAGCCCGGACTTTCTGCGGCAATCGCGGAGAACATCAACCGCTATCTTTTTTTCACCACCAATATCGACGATGCCGTCGACGGAGCTGACGTCATTTTTCTTTGCCTGAACACGCCACCCAAACGAGACGGCGCTTCGGATCTGAGCTACTACCTGAATGCCGTCAATCATCTGGCCGATCTGCTCGCCAAACGGACACAGAAAAATCGCGTCGTGCTGGTCAATAAAAGCACCGTTCCGGTGGGCACGGCGCGGCTGCTGGAGAAATTGATGAAACAATACGGCGTCGAGAATTTCGGCGTCGCCTCCAATCCCGAGTTCCTTGCGCAGGGTAATGCAATTGGCGGTTCGCGACGGCCGGACCGTGTTGTGCTGGGTGCGGATACGGAAGAAGATTTCGAGATACTCCGCAGAGTTTATTCGCAGTTTGTCAACCACGTTCGGATTCGCTATCTGGAAACAACGCCGGAAACGGCCGAAGCCATAAAGTACATGGCCAATACGCTCCTGCTCACTTATATCTCCTTTTGGAACGGTGTCGGCGCCCGTCTCGGCGAAGCATTCCCCAATATACGCATGGAGGACCTGAAGGTAGGTGTAACGTCTGACGATCGCATCAGCACCTGGGGTTCCTACGTCAGCAACGGCGCCGGCGGCAGTTGTTTCGGCAAGGATATCCAATCGTTAATCTACCAGATCAACAGCACGGGACGTTCCACCGATCTGCTGCAAGCTGTCTACAACATCAACGAATTTCAGAAGGTCTATCTGATTGACCGTGCCGTACACGAGGCGGGATTTAACTTTAACCAGAAGACAGTCGCGCTATTGGGTCTGGCATTCAAGAAACGCACCAACGATATGCGGGATTCGGCCGCTCTCAAGGTCGTAGAGTCCTTACTGGTTCGCGGCGTAAAAGAGATACGCGCCTATGATCCGCTGGCCATGGAAGACGCTAAGAATTACTGGTTCGACCCCGAAAAGAATCATCTCTTTGGCCGGATTACCTACCATGACTCAGCCAAGAAGGCTATCGAAGGCAGCGACGTGCTCTATATCTCCACCGACTGGGAAGAGTTTCGCGGATTATCACGCACTATTGAAACGACAGTGAAACCACCTTACCTGGTAATCGACGGGCGTCGCATGCTCCCCGACTACAATGCCCTGGTGCGCGGTGGTTATGAATACCTGCCGGTAGGAGGCGCCTTACTACGTCCGGAACCGCAAGAAGCTGCGGAGAACGATCTCCAGGAACCGGAGTTAATTTCCGGCAGCGAGAAGGTAGCGGCTTAATTGATTCATTTCTTTGGCCTTCTATTCAATAGCGAGAGATAGGTTTAGACTCATGACAAAGTGGAGCAAGCGCCGCAGGCTGGAAGCCGTTATCCGTGGTGAAAAACCTGACCGGCCGCCGGTCGCCTTATGGAGACACTGGCCTGGTGACGATCAGGATGCGGCGGCGCTTGCTGCGGCCCATATTAAGTGGCAGCACGATTACGATTGGGACCTGTTGAAGGTCGGCCCGGACAGCAACTACTCAGTGGCCGACTGGGGCGTCGAAGACCGCTGGATAGGTCACATCGAGGGCACCCGGGAAACCACCCGTTGGCCGGTACATGATCCCCAGGATTGGGCTGGTTTGCCTGTCCTGGATCCCGGACGCGGAAAGTTGGCCATGCAGATCGAAGCTCTGGCTGCAGTACGGCAGGAAGTCGGTGAGGAGGTGCCAGTCCTGGCCACGATATTCTCGCCGCTCTCGCAAGCGAAACATCTTGCGGGCAAGGAGACGCTGGCCGGGCATTTGCACAGCCATCCCGATTTGCTGCACGCGGCATTGGATACGATTACGAAAAGCACGATCCGCTTCATCGAAGCGGCCAAAGGAGCCGGCATAGACGGCGTCTATTACGCGGTGCAGCATGCCCGCTATCCATTGATGAGCCGTGCCGAGTTTTCAGAATTCGGCCGTTCCTACGACCTGCGTGTATTGGAGTCTGCCGCTGATCTTTGGCTCAATATGCTGCATATTCACAGCACGGACATCATGTTCGACCTGGTGGCCGACTACCCGGTGCCGCTGGTCAATTGGCACGACCGCGAATCCGGTGTCAGTCTGCGTGAAGGCCTGGCGCAGATCAGCGGTGCGGCCAGCGGCGGCATTAACCAGTGGACCATACACCAGGAGTCGCCTGAACAGACACTGGCCGAGGCGCGTGACGCGCTGGAACAGACAGACGGCCGTCGCCTCGTGCTGGGAACAGGCTGCGTGGTCATGGCCACCACCCCCCTGCGCAATTTGCGCGCCCTGCGCGAATTTGCGGAACAATGAGTTCATGATTCCCTGATGTCTTTCTTTGTCCACGAATGTTGGGAAGTCTGCACATATTAAAAAGAAAATTCGTGATGCGAACTAAAGCTGCGATTACGCTTTGTTTCTTAGTTCAATCCGTACTCGTTCATCCAGCTCTGTCCGCAGGGCGCCTGCAATTGCGCCAGAGGCATCCCCTCCCCCAATCCGGCTCAGAGCCCAGGCGGCATGGCCGCGAATGAGCGGCTCTGGATCGGTTAGAAGATTTGCCAATGCCGGCACGGCAGCCGTATCTCCCCAATTTCCCGCAGCCACGCAGGCATTACGCAGCAAACGTCCACGCTTGATGCGCTTGATTGGGCTGTTCGCAAAACGTTCGCTAAATTGAGCCTCATCGAGAGCCAGGATATCCACCAGCGGCGGCGCCATCGCATCCAGATTGTGCGGCTGAAATGCTGGCTCCGTCGTAGTCTTGGCGAAGCGGTTAAAGGGGCAGACGTCCTGGCAGATGTCACATCCATATATCCAGTTGCCCATCAACGGCCGCAAATCACGCGGAATCCAACCCTTCAATTCGATCGTCAGGTAGGAGATACAGCGTCGCGCATCCAGTTCATATGCCGCCGGAAAAGCGCCGGTCGGGCAGGCATCAAGACACCTGCGGCAGGAACCGCAAGAAGGCATGACCGGTGGAGGAGTGGGCGGAATCGACATCGTTGTCAACAGTTCTCCCAGAAAAAGCCAGGAACCGCCGCGAGGGGCAATGAGCATTGTGTTCTTCCCTGTGAATCCGAGCCCGGCTGTCTCCGCATGGTCTCGTTCAAGTATGGCGCCCGTGTCTACATAGATGCGATGCTTTGCCGCCGCATCCTTCCCGCCCAGCCAGGCCGCAAGTTCCTCCAGCCGTGGTTCCATCACGTCATGGTAATCAAGGCCCCAGGCATAGTTGGAAATTCGCCCGCGGGCGGGATCATTGGCGATCTGCGGAGGGAGCTTCATCGTGGAATAGCTCAGACCAACGCTGATGATCGACTTCACGCCCGGCAAAATAACCTGCGGATCCTGGCGCCGCTCCACACGGTCCGGGCGGGCCATGTAGCCCATCTCTCCATGTCGACCTTCTTTGACCCATTCCAGGTACGCATCCAGCCGCCGCGCCGGGGAGGCGGCTGAGACGCCAACAAAATCAAAACCCAGACGATGAGCGCGTGCAATCAATTCGGGAAGTAGATCGGCCATACAATTCGATTATATCGAATTTATTCGCTCAACTTAATATCAACTTACATCAGATGGCGCCAGATCAACACATAAACACTTACTCTGAAGCCAATTGAAAAGGAATTTCCACCAGACAATAACCAGATGCAATCTTGTCCACCGTGTGTGGTATAATCTCCTGGCATTTTGAATCAATCAGCAGGAGGCAAAGTCAAGACGCATGAGTACATCCAATCTGGAGATCAATGTTGAAAAATTAAAACGCGTCGTGTTGTTGACCGTTCAGGGCCGCATTGATAGCACCAACGCATCCGAGTTAGATAATTCTTTAAAGGAAACGATCAATGACGGCAACTATAATATTGCCGTGAATTTGAGCGGCGTCGATTACATGAGCAGTGCCGGTTTGCGCGCACTGGTATCGGCACTGCGTGAATGTAAAAAACATCGCGGCGACCTGTGCCTGAGCGCTCCCTCGAGTCGCGTAGCCGAGGTCTTTGAACTGGCAGGGTTGACAACAGGTCCTTCTCCCCTTTTCACAGTATATGAAAATGACGCATCGGCCGTCGGGAGTTATTAATCCCATCGATATCTGGCACCACCCAGGGACAACCCATTAAGCGGCGCGTTCAATGGAAGAAGAAAATGCCCTGACTGTACCGGGCCGCTTTGACCAGATCAGGACGATCATTGATTTTGTTTTAGAAGGTGCGCAGGCAGCCGGTCTTGATGAGCATGCCATGTTCCACCTCGAATTGTGCTGCGATGAGGCCTCGACGAATATCATCGAGCACGCTTACGGGGCCGAGGACCTGGGAACGATCACCGTTCAATACGAAACCACAACGGAAGCCTTCAGCGTAACGTTTCTCGACCATGGCCGTCCTTTCAGCCCCGAGGATGTTCCTGAGCCAGGTCCATTCAGCGACGTAGACAACAAGACCCCACCGGCACTCAGCGAGTTTCTCGACAGCCTCAAAATAGGCGGGCTTGGCATTCACCTTATGCGCAAGCTCATGGACGACGTCCAATACAGCTTCAGTATCGAAGACGGCAACCGGCTGACCCTGGTGAAGTATATCGACGAAGGGAGCGAGCAATGACAGTGTCACAGCGCGAGCTTGCGCCAGACATTTGGCTGGTAGAAACCCAGGGTCGTCTCGACCAGACGCTCACGCCCCAACTTGAAGCGGCGCTCAAAGCACTTTTGGCAAACGGTCACAATAACATCATTGTCGATTTGAGCCATGCGACATACATCAACAGCAGCGGGCTGCGCAGTCTGATTACCGGACGCCGTCTTTCGCAAAGTGGGGGAGGCGACATCGCCATTTGCGGATTAACCGAACGTCTGGCCGAAGTGTTTGAAATGGTAGGCCTGGATCAAGTACTCACCATCTACAACAGCTGTGATGAAGCGCGCGATCATTTCGCCCTGTGATTCTTTATGACAGAATTCCCACTCATCCCTGCCACCCTGACTAATCTTCTACACCCAGGTAAATGGGTTTCAATGGGCTGATCATGAGTGACATAATTCAGCAGACAGAAGGACTCTGGCAAATGCTGTCCCTGCTGATTCTTATCCTGGCACTTCTGGGGACGACACTCATCATCTGGCGACGCTATTTTTCGCGGCGGATCTTGATGCGCCGCGTTGCCGAACTGGAAGCACTCAGCGCGGCCGGACGGGCCATTGTTGCTTCAGAACTGGACGTCTACGCACTGGCTGGTCTGATCGCCAGCGAGGCCGAAAAAATGATCAATACCGAAACCTTCCAGGTCGGGTTGTTCGACAACGATCTGTACCGCATCTTGTATTGGACGGTTGACGGGACAAAAAGGGACTCTCCACAATCATTCGACATCAGTGATGGCCGTGGCTTGTTTAGCTGGATTCGTGAAACACAAAAACCACTTCTTGTCCATGATTTCGAGGAGGAGATGGTTGATCTGCCGGCAAGGCCGCGTTATATCAGCCAGTCTCCACCGCGCTCAGGTCTCTTTATCCCCCTTATAAGCGGTGAAGAAACCATCGGCATCGTAGCCGCACAAAGTCACGAGCCGAATTGTTATCAGGAAGAGGACATGCGGCGGCTGATGATTTTGTCTAACCAGGCCGCGGCGGCGATTGCTAATGCCCGACTGTACGATCAGGAACGCATGCGTGCTGCTCACCTTGAGCTCGTCGGGAAGATCGCCCGTGAGGTCAATGCTGTTCAGGATCGTGCAGAGATTTTCGACCAGGTAGTCTCCTTGACAAACAGCACATTCGGCTTCCATCCCGTTTCCATCTTTGATATCGATCCGCGGACCGGCGAAGCGGTGCTTCAGGCAAGCAGTGATCGCAGCGTGCCGCCAAACTCTGCGCGCATCGGGCCGGAACAAGGCATTGTTGGTGCGGCGGCAGCCAACAGGGAAACGATTGTCTCAAACAATACGGCCGATGACCCGCGCTACGTCCGCGCCCTGGATTCCACAAATTTCCTGGTCGCCCACGATTCGCTCTCAGAAATCGCCATACCGCTGATTGTGGACAATCGCGTCCTGGGCGTGCTCGATGTGCAGAGCGAAGCTCTTGGCGCATTTAACGAAAGCGAAAAAACGGTGCTGGAAGCGCTGGCCGCGGAGGTGGCATCGGCCATTCATAAAGCGCAGCAGTTCGCCTGGCAGCAGCGCGAAGCATGGATCTCCACGGCTCAGCTGCAGGTGGCGGAGGCCATTTCACGCAGCGATAATCTGGAGGAAATCATCGAGTCGGTATCACGGCTGACGCCGATGTTGACCGGCGTTTCATTTTGCGGCTTTTTACTCTGGGATGATGAGCGGCAGACCTATTTTGGAACCAGTCTGCACAGCGCTGACGGCAGCACGATTGAAGACTTCTGCGACGTCACACTACCTGTAGGTCAGTGGCACGCCCTCGATGCAGTTCATGTGGGACAGCAGGCATTAAGAACTGAACAGGTGCCTCTGTGGTTGGGTAAGCTGATGACTCAATTAAATCATCCGCCAAAAGGTCTCCATCTCTTCCCGCTGACCACGGGCGGCCGTTCTCAAGCCCAGGGAGTGATGTTCGTAGATGAATATACTATCGCCCCAATCATCGACGACACGTCCCTTCCCGGACAGAGGCGTCTCGATCTGTTGAATAATATCGCGCAGCAGACAGGCACGGCCGTTGAAAGCGCACGCCTGCGCGCGGCGCAGCAGGAGGAGGCCTGGGTCAACACCGCCCTGCTGCAGGTGGCCGAAGCCGTCAACAGCCTCATCGATCTCAACGAGATTCTGGACACCATTGTGCGCCTCGTGCCTCTTCTGGTTGGCGTGGAATCGGTCGTCATCCTCATGCACAATGATGAAAACGAGAACTTTGTTCCCGGCCCCAGTTATGGTGTGGGGACCATGGGTCTGGGCCTGTTGGAGACCCTGGAAATCGATGATGAAGAATACCAGGCCATGATCGCCGCCGTTGACTCCCCACAGCTTCCATTGGACACGGTTCATCTGGTCCGCCCCGCAGACTGGCTCAGGACAGTACTCAGGGCACCTGCAATCCTGGCATTTTCTCTCAACGCCCAGGGGCGGCTTGTCGGCAGTATGCTGGTCGGCATTTCGGAAGAGGAAAAACGAGGCCTGTCCCCACGGCGGCTCAATATCTTAAACGGGATAGCGCAGCAGGCGGCGACGGCCGTCGTCAACAACCAGCTCTATCGCGAATCGGCCGAGCGAGCGCGCCTGGAACAGGAACTCGATGTCGCGCGCGAGATCCAGGAAAGCTTCCTGCCTTCCGGCAGTCCGGATATTCCCGGCCTGACCGTATCCAGCTTCTGGCAGGCAGCCCGTCAGGTGAGCGGAGATTTCTACGATTTTATTCCTCGCGATGACGGCACCTGGGGTATCCTGATCGCCGATGTAGCCGACAAGGGGGTTCCTGCCGCGCTGTTCATGGCCCTCAGCCGCACGATCATGCGCACGGTAGGCATCAATCGCAGCGACCCGGCCGAAGTATTGATGCGCGTCAACGAGATCATCAATTTTGATGCAGAATCCGATCTATTTGTAACGGTCTTTTACACGCTGTGGGATCCCGCAACAGGCACGCTCACATATGCTAACGGCGGTCATAATCCACCGCTGCTGATCAAAAAGGACGGCGGACACATCTGGGTGCATGCACCGGGTATTGCCCTGGGAATCCTCCCTGAAATCAACATTCCCAGCAATATGATTAAAATCGACCCCGGAGACACGCTCATTCTCTACACCGACGGCGTCACCGAGGCAGTCAATGCGGATCTGGACGAATTTGGCACAGACCGGCTGTACTGGACCGCGCAGTCGTTGCACGGTCTGCAGCCGCAAGCCGTAGTGGACGGCATCCGGGACGCGGTTCACGAGCACATAGGAGATGCGCCGCAGTTTGATGACGTGGCCTTTGTAGTTTTGAAAAGGAATGAAAAATGACGGACCAGCCGTTTGACAGTGATTCAAATAAACCCAAACCATTTGTCCAGCAGTCAAAACCAGGAAGACTGACCGAGGACGAACAGCTTCTACAATCACCATCGGAAGAGGTGCCCTTTACCGAGACCGATCCCTGGCGCGTGATGCGCATCATGAGCGAATTTGTGCAGGGTTTTGATGCGCTGGCGGAACTGTCACGGGCGGTGACCATTTTCGGATCGGCGCGCACACCTCCGGGTGATCCAAACTATGAAGCAGCGGTGAAAACAGCCTATCTACTTGGTGAGGCGGGTTGTGCCATCATCACTGGCGGTGGCCCGGGCATCATGGAAGCGGCCAACAAAGGCGCGCGGCAGGCCGGCGTGCTGTCGGTTGGCCTGAATATCGAACTGCCTTTTGAACAGCATGTAAATCCCTACGTCGATCTGGCGCTCAATCACCGCTACTTCTTTGTGCGCAAGACAATGCTGGTAAAGTATGCCCAGGCCTTCGTCATCTTCCCCGGCGGGTTTGGCACGATGGATGAACTGTTCGAATCACTGACGCTGATTCAGACGGGTAAGATTCGCAATTTTCCCGTGGTGCTCTTCGATTCCAGCTACTGGCGGGGCCTGCTGGACTGGCTTCGGGATACAATGCAGGTTGGGGCCAAGATCGATAAAGCTGACCTGGAATTAATCATGGTCACTGATTCCCCGATTGAGGTTCGTGACTTTGTCATGGCCTCTATCGAAGATACCGGAGATCGCGTTATGCGGGAAGCAGCCGCGCAAGATGTAACAAAAAAGGTCCTAAGTGGACAGAAGTATCATGGAGAACAACAATGAAGTATCGTAGTTTCGGCCGAACAGGCTGGCAAGTATCGGAAATTAGTTTCGGCGCCTGGGCTTTAGGCGCCGATTGGGGGCATGTGACCGAAGAAGACGCGCTCGATGCCCTGCATGCGGCCCTTGACGAAGGCATCAATTTTATTGACACGGCCGATGTCTATGGTGACGGCCGCAGCGAGAGACTTATCGCCCAGGTGTTAAGAGAGCGCCCGGAAGAAGTCCACGTAGCCACCAAAGCCGGCAGACGGCTCAACCCGCATGTGGCCTCCGGCTACAACGTAGAAAACCTGACCGCCTTTGTCGAGCGCAGTCTGGTTAATCTGGATGTGGAAGCGCTGGACCTGGTACAGCTTCACTGCCCGCCGACCGATGTCTACTACATGCCGGAAACATTCGCGGCTTTGGACGATCTCGTAAAAGCGGGAAAGATAAAGTATTACGGCGTCTCCGTCGAGAAGGTTGAAGAAGCGATCAAGGCCATGGAATTCCCCAATGTCCAGAGCGTGCAGATTATCTTCAACATCTTTCGCCAGCGCCCGGCCGAAAACTTCTTCAATCTGGCGCAAGAAAAACAGGTCGGCATCCTGGCCCGTGTCCCGTTGGCGAGCGGCCTGCTCACAGGCAAAATGACCCCCAGAACGGTCTTTACAGAGGATGACCACCGCAATTACAATCGCCACGGCGAGGCTTTTGATGTGGGCGAAACCTTTTCCGGCGTCGATTATGACAGCGGCCTGCAGGCAGTTGAACGTTTGCGTCCGCTGGTGCCCAAGGGCGCCACGATGGCCCAGTTCGCATTGCGCTGGATCCTGATGTTTGACGCCGTGAGCTGTGCCATTCCTGGAGCCAAAAACCGGCAGCAGGCGATAGACAATGCCAGGGCATCCGATCTACCACCTTTCAGCGAAGATACCATGGCCCAGATCAGGCAGATCTACGACGAAGATATCCGGGAGCAGGTCCACCAGCGCTGGTAGAAATTCATCACTATCTCGGAGACTACTTTGCCTCACGGATCAGGCAGATCCTAGATTAGTTTCCGGGATAAGTACATTTCGTCTCGCGTGTCAGGCGTCATAGGTTGAGGCGGTCACGTCGCCGCCCTCGCCCGTCCAATCAGTATGGAAGAATTCGCCGCGAGGTCTATCCACTCGTTCGTAAGTATGCGCGCCGAAATAATCACGCTGCGCCTGCAAGAGGTTGGCCGGCAGGCGCTCACGCCGGTAGCCATCGTAAAAAGCCAGCGCGCTGGACATGGCCGGCAGTGGGATTCCCAGGGTAGCGCCTGTGCTGACCACCCTGCGCCACGCCCCTTCCGCCAGCTGCACCTGTTCCTTGAAGAATGAATCCAGAAGCAGATTATCCAGCTCAGGATTGGAATCAAAAGCCGCCTTAATGTCGTCCAGGAAGGCGGCGCGGATGATGCAGCCGCCGCGCCACATCAGGGCAATATTGCCGTAGGCCAGGTTCCAGCCATACTCTTCAGAAGCGGCGCGCATGAGCATATAACCCTGCGTATAGGATACGATCTTGGAAGCGTAAAGCGCTTCCTGTAGATCGGCAAGTAAGGCACCCTTTTCGCCCTCGTACACCGGAATCGGCGATCCCAGGACGGCCGCAGCCCGCGTGCGCTCCTCTTTCAGAGCAGATAAGAATCGGGCAAAGACCGCTTCGCCGATAAGCGTCAGTGGAATACCCAGGTCCAGGGCGGTTTCGGCCGTCCATTTGCCTGTGCCCTTCTGCCCGGCCGTGTCTAATATCTTATTGATCATCGGCCGTCCGTCTTCATCTTTGAATGCCAGAATATCGGCCGTGATCTCGATCAGGTAAGAGTCCAGCTTGCCCTTGTTCCATTCGCCAAAAACGGCGCTCATCTCCATAGGCGACATGCCCAAAGCATGGTTCATGACGTCGTACGCTTCGCAAATGAGCTGCATATCGCCGTATTCAATGCCGTTGTGGACCATCTTCACGAAGTGGCCGGCCCCTTCCTCGCCGACCCAATCGCAGCAGGGCGTGCCGTCGGCCACCTTGGCGGCAATGGCCTGAAAAATCGGCTTGACATGCGGCCACGCCTCGGGCGCACCGCCGGGCATGATCGAGGGTCCGTAACGCGCCCCTTCTTCACCACCAGAGACGCCGGTGCCAATGAACAGGATGCCTTTCTCGGCCAGTTCCCTGGTACGCCGCGTGGAATCTGGATAGTGGGAATTGCCGCCGTCGATGATAATGTCGCCGGGCTCCAGCAGCGGCACCAACTTTTCGATGGTGGCGTCTACCGGCCAGCCGGCCTTAACCATGATCATCACACGCCGCGGCCGTTTGAGCTTAGATACCAGCTCCCCCAGCGAATGGGTGCCGATCACGTTTTTACCTTTGGCCTCATTCTCCAGGAAGCGATCTACCTTGCTGGTTGTGCGGTTGAATACGGCCACGGTAAAGCCATGATCCTCCATATTAAGAACCAGGTTCTGGCCCATCACAGCTAACCCAATTAATCCAATGTCTGCCTGTGCTTGTTCAGTCATTTTTGCTCTCACAATCTTGCTGGCAATCTGTCAAATCGCCTCTATCACTTGCTGTAGAATATCGCTTACATCCTGATCGATGTCAATTCGGATCGCTACATTTTCATCAGGACGCTCCAGCGCCTCAAATTGGCTGCGCAGCATCTCGGCCTTCATATAATGATCCTGCCGGGCCTGCATGCGCCCCCAGATGAGGTCAAAATCGCCATCCAGGAAGATGAACCGCACGCGATCATCGACGCGAAGCTGGTCGCGATAACGTTTTTTCAAGGCGGAGCTGGCCAGAACGGCCGTCTCACCCCTGGCCAGGTGGTCGCGAATCAGGTCAGCCAGACTCGCCAGCCACGGCGCGCGATCCGCGTCATTCAAAGGCACGCCGCTGGCCATCTTGGCCACATTTTCCGGCGAGTGAAAATCATCGCCATCGTAGAACGGGCAGTTGAGATGCGCGGCCAGCGCTTCGCCTACGGTCGTTTTGCCGCAGCCGGACACGCCCATAACCACATAGAAACGGACGGTTCGATCGTTCAACTGGCTTCCTTATCTTCTTTTAACCGGTACAGCATCTCGCCTGCCTTGGGCACGTACAAAATCCCTTCTTCTTCCCGGTTCTGCCATTCGCGCACATCTATCTCAGCCGGGTCTTGATAACCAAGAGCCAGTTGGGCGCACGCTTCCGGTGATAGCTGCGTGGCCAGGGTAACATCCGCGCGCGGATATTCGATGCCCTTCTCATAACGGCCGTCACCTCTCACGTGCGTGCTGTGGGCCAGTACGCCCAGCGGGATATGCTTGAAGCGATCCCACTGTGCCAGAAAATATGGCAGCACATGGTAGCCGATTTCGTAGATATACTTACCGTGGACATGACTGACGACGTCCAAATGCGGCGCGTAGATGATCAGCTCACCCCCTTCAGCCAGCGCCGGTTCCAGCTTGTACATCGCCTTGGCCCCGGTCCACAGTTCATCATACATCGGCGGCGCCTGCGACAGCACACGCTTGAAGGGCTTGTCTACCCAGATGATGTGGCGCTTCGATGATAAATCGGCTGCCGCACTCCAGGCGGACTCGTAGTCACCAACAAATATCCCGGCCAATCCGTCCCCGGCAACCACGAGGGCGATCAGCGTCGTCGGCGTAGGAACATGGGCGGCGGCGGCATGAATCATCGCCCGCACAGGCGTATCCTTAATGCCAATCGTGCCGCGCACGCCGGCCAGCGCGCCCAGCCAGTGAGTGACATTGATCATGTCCGCGGCCGAAATGCCGGGAAAATAATATTTGGCGCCGCCCGAGAAACCGACCACCTCATGGGGAAATGTCGGTCCCAGGATGATCACATGATCGTATTCCAGGATCAGGCGATTAATGGTGACCGCCACGTCCCCGCCCAGCGTCGGATGCCAATCATCCCCGGCAATTTCCTGAATCTGGGACTGCGGCAGGGTGGCTATTTGCACCAGGGCGTTCGGGTTCTGCCAATCATGGTTAAGCAGGCCTACGTGATGGTAAATCGACTGCCGTTCTTCGGCCGTTATGCCTACCAGCTTATTTAGCTGTTCGGGCGACAGCGACGGGTGGGTGCCCAGGGCAACCAGGAAGTCAAGCTGCTGAGTGTCGTGCAGTATTTCCACGAGCATGCGAAACAAACGCGGCAGAGGGAGGGTGCGTGTATGGTCAGGAACGAGGACCAGCACTTTTTGACCGGCATATTTGCCTTCCAGACTGGAGGTCAAAGTCTGGCGAATAACATCTTCATCGAGAAGCTGGTTGTCGGGGGCGACCGCCTTTATTTCCACCATCTTTTGTCGTCCTTTTATCGACCGGTCATCGAATATAGTTGTGTCAAACCCCGCTGTAAGCTGCGAAGCCCCCGTCAATGGGCATCACGATACCGGTTACAAATTCAGATGCAGAGGACAGCAGAAAATAGACTGCCCCGAGCAAATCCTCAGGTTTGCCAAAACGTCCCATGGGCGTATGGTCAATGATTTGCCGCCCGCGTTCCGTTAGCTCGCCGCTTGTTTCATCCGTGAGTAAGAAACGATTCTGTTTTGTCAGGAAAAAGCCGGGGGCGATTGCATTCACCCGAATATATGGCGAATATTCCTGCGCCATGTGCACGGCCAGCCACTGCGTGAAATTGCTCACGCCGGCCTTGGCTGCCGAATAGCCCGGAATTCGCGTCAGCGGCGTGAAGGCACTCATCGAAGAGATGTTGAGGATGATGCCTTCTCCCGCTTCGGCCATGAAACGGCCGAACACCTGGCTGGGCAAAATTGTCCCCACGATATTGAGATCAAAAACAAAACGCAGCGCTTCATCAGGTAGATCGAAGAAAGAGACATCGGCGCTGGTGGTCGCCTTCGGGTGATTTCCACCGGCGGCGTTGATCAATATATCGATCTCTCCAAAAGCGGCGCGGATGTCGGCCGCGGCCGATTCCAGCAGCTCGCGCTTCAGGACATCTCCATAAACGACCATATATTTGCCCGGCCCGGCGTCCATTGGCTTCTTCAACTCTTCAGGCAGGTTTGGATTGCGGTCCAGTACGGCGACGTTAGCGCCGCAGCCCACCAACGCGCAGGCGATCTCCCCACCGAGCACGCCGGTGCCGCCAGTAATCACAATGGTTTTGCCGTCGAAATCGTACCATTGAGTCAATTCTTGCAGGTTCATAATTCCTATCTCTAAGCAAACGGCTCTAAGTGGCGTGCGAAATGTTTTTCCAGCCCTGCCCGATAATCCGCCTCATGCTCCGCGATAAATGCGTGCAGTTCGTCGCCATACTCGTCCAGGATCGAACCGTACGTGACGTGCAGAAGCTGTCGTGCGTCAAACTGCTCAAACAAGTCCGGGAGCTGATCGTCTTCCAGCTGCTCGCTCGTGGGTACGTTCTGCGGCCGGCAGTCTACAAAATAGCTCTTGCGGTCGTTTTCGAAATTCTGAAACGCCAGGTCCAATATCTGGCGGAAGAGTGCCGGATTCTGTTCGGCGACGACGCGAAGCGCTTCCAGATAGCTCGTCCCGGCCGTCTTTACGTGGGCGTACCCCCGCGCCTGATCGTTAATAATACCGTAAACAGTGAATTTATCAGAACCGGTATGCACGCTGATCTTGTACCTGTCGAAGTGATGCAATATCGCCATATGCCTGGCTAATTCGGCCGAAAACTCATCGAGGTCGCCCATGTAGTCGACCCCTTTCTGGAACTTGCCCACAAACCGGGGCGCCAGGCTGATGACGGGAATACCCCGTACGAGCAGCTCATTGGCGATGAAATAATGTTCATGGATAGACGTTGGCGTGTCGGTCTCATCGACTGACATCTCCAGATCGTAGGCGCGCCCACCCATTTGTTCATCCAGGGCCGCAGCGATATCGGCCGTATGCAGGACTGCGCGCCCGTACTTGACCAGCGCCCTGAGAAACGTTTCCTCATCAAATTCCAGTCGCAGGTCGCCCGCTTGCAGTGGTTCTGTGCGGTACTGCGCCTGCAAATCGTCATAGGTCGTGCCCAGGCGATCCCAGGGAAGCTGATCCGCCTTTTCGCGCAGCCTCTGCAGGCTGTCCGTCTGCGCCTCGTTGTCCACAAAGTCGCTGGGATCAATGGTATAGAAGGTGTAGCCGGCGGCCACGAAAGGCGCGAGATCGCTTTCTTCTTTGACGTGATCGGCATCGGCCCCCCAGGGGTCGCGCCAGCCCTCCTGAAAAACGCCCCACATGGCATCATCCACGACCTCCTGCGGTGTCCGTCCAGTGCGCGCGTTTTCACGCACCGACTGTTGGGCGAATACAGGCGCAATACGCCCTACCGGATCGGCCGCCCGCAGCGACGCGATATGTCCCGGCGTGGCCGAACCAAGCCGGTCGCCAAAACCAAAGGACGTGCGCCGTCCGAGAGGCGCGGGGTTGAGCCAATTCAAACGGGATCGCAGCTCGGCCGCGTTTGCCGCTGTCAGCTCACACACCAGCATCCCATCTTGCAGGATACCATCAAAACCGGCCGTATCACCTTGCACAAGCAGCCGCTTCTCACCCGTTCGCGCCAAACTGGCAAGGGCATAAGTCGTGCCTTCCACCGTGACCGGTGATTCAGGATAGATAGCGCCTTGAGGGAATGACATGGCCGTCATCGTAATTCTCCAGGGTGGGTAACGAAAACCCACTGCGCAGCCGTCTACGCTGGTATAGTTTCACAATTTGTATGCCGCCTTCGCCAGATCATAGGCCAGCGCATGCACCATCTCATAGGCATCCCCTGCATCAACTATACTTCGTACAGCCAGGCCGGCGACCCAATTGGCGCTGGCCCGGCGCCAGAGATCGTGGCGCGCCGGGATCGACGGGTAAGCGCGGGTGTCGTCGTTAAACCCGGCCGTATTGTAGATGCCCGCTGTCTCCATGACCTGGTCGAAATAACGGGCGATGCCGTTGAGGCTGTCATGGAACCACCAGGGCGGGCCAAGCTTTACCGCCGGATAATGACCGGCAAGCGGCGCCAATTCACGCGCATAAGTGGTCTCATCAAGATTAAAGAGGATCAGCGAGTACCTGGGGTCGCTGCCAAAAGCGGACAACAGCGGCTGTAAGGCGCGCGTAAACTCCGTGGCAATGGGGATATCAGCCCCTTTGTCAGGACCGAAGCGTTCATAAATGAGCTGATTGTGATTGCGGCTCGATCCCACATGCAGCTGCATCACCAGGCCATCTTCAACGCTCATGCGCGCCATCTCCAGCAGCATGTGAGCGCCAAAGCGACGCTGCTCCTCGGCCGTTCCCGTGCCTTTGAGAGCGCGGTAGAAGATCGCCTGGGCAAGGTCCTCGTCCAGCTTTTCAACTTCGGCCGTCAGCGCGGCGTGATCCGTGGCCGTGGCCCCATTTTCCTTGAAAAAGGCGCGCCGCTCTTCCAGGGCCCGGATAAATGAATCGTAGCCGGTGACATCAATTCCCGAGACCTCGGATAGGGCGCCGATATGGTTGTGCCAGTCTGGCGTCAACATATTGACGACTTTGTCAGGCCGGAAGGTGGGCAGGATTCGGCCGTTCCATCCCGACGCTCTGATTTCCCGGTGATGTTCCAGCGTGTCCGTCGCCGCGTCCGTCGTGCACAGCACCTCAATATTGAATCTTTCAAACAGCTTCCGCGGGCTGAACTCAGGAGATCTCAACTTCTCGTCAATCTGGTCGTAAATTTGCTGCGCATTCGCGCCGTTAAGCTTTTCTTCGATACCAAAGACAAAATGAAGTTCATCCTGCAGCCACATGCCGGAGGGAGTGCCGCGAAACAAGTGCACGTTATCGGCGAAAATCTGCCATATCTTGCGGTGGTCACTTTCGACGGGGCCGCCATCCACGCGCGGCACGCCGAGATCTTCCAGGGCGACACCCTGCGAAAAGAGCATGCGAAAAACATAGTGATCGGGGATGATCAGTAGTTCCGTCGGCGAGCCGAAACTAAAATCCGGGTCGCTAAACAGCCTCGGGTCTACATGCCCGTGCGGGCAAACCAGAGGCAGTCCGGCGATCGAACGATAGAGCTCTACGGCCGTTTTCCTCTGCGCCGGATCAGGATCAAAATAACGATCCTCCGGCAGGTGATAGGTCTCAGAACTCGACATTATGACTCCCGTGGCCCAGCGCTTCCCGATGGTCCCGTCCAGTTTCTGGCGGCACGCAGCATAGCGTCGATATTTTCCGCGGGTGTTTCCGGCGAGACGCCCCCGCCGAAGGAGAGGATCATGCCACCACCCGGCGCTGCCTTATCCAGGCAGGTAAGCGCCGCCTGTTCCACTTCCTGGGGCGTTCCTCTCACACCCAGGTCCAGTGGCGCCACGTTGCCCATGAGCGCCACGCGATGCCCCATCTGACGCTTGACTTCGGTGATGTCTACCTTATGCGTAAAGTTAAACACATCGAAGCCGGCATTGGCCAGGTCTTCATGCAGATGGGCGCAGGGCGTATCGTTGTGATAAATCTTAATCAGGCCGTCGAATTCGGCAAAGATGCGCTGCAGGTGTGGGGCAACCATCTCCCGGTAATGCTTCGCCGAGATCATGCCTACCACATCATCCAATAGCATAATGCCTTCCGGTTCTTGCAGGCGCTCTAACTGCGCGTGCAGCCAGTTGATGATCGTCGTCGTGATCGTCTCCAGAAAGCGGCTGATCTTCTCCGGCTGCATCACCAGGCCCATCATCAGATCGTTGATGCCCATCAGGAATCCCGCGTTGACCATCGGGCCGCGCGCCGCGACCATGTTGATACCCAGGCCATCGGCGCGCAGGCGTGCCTCCATCTGCCCATACAACTGCAGCAAGAAAGGCATCAATCCGTCTTCCTCGACGGCGGGCAGTGGAGCCGCGGCCCAGGTGTCGATATCGGTCGTTACCGGTTCGATGGACGGCGGCCGGTCGTGGTAATAGTGGATCCGCGCGCCGAACGCAGACGGCAGATCGGCCATTCCATACTCCAGCCAAAATCCGGGGATCCAGACCGCATCTGGGAAACGGTCCAACAGACCGAGGTTGATCTCCAGCCATTTTTCGGGGTAGAGAAAATAGTCGAGCGTGTCAATGCCCGCATAACCCGGCAGCCAAGGGCTGTCGACAATCAGGGCGGTCGGAACTTTGTCAGGCTCGCCCAATCGCGCCGCTTCTTTGAATCGATCCCAGTTTGTCGTCATCATTCACCTCATCTGGTCGCTGTTTCATTTCCCCAAATTTCTGAATCTCTGAACAACCTCGTACATGGCATAAATATTCTCGTCCGGCGTGCCGTAGTCCATATTGATGCAGCAGACGCCCACGTTCTCCAGCGGACCGGCCGCCTGCAGCAATTTTTCCGTATCGGCCGCGATCTCTCGCGGCGTCGCCTGCAGCATGCGCACCGGGCTTAACCGCAAATTGAGGAAGACACCCGGCAGCGCTTCTCGTACAGCGGCGATATCGGAGCCCCAACCGACGCCGGCCATGGTTAAGGGCAGTTCGGCATACGCCGGCGCCAGCTTATGCAGGTTACTGCCGCAGTGATGGATGCCGTAAGGCTGGATGCGCGCAGCCATGCGCTGTTCGATTGGAAGCTGCATCTCGCGATAGCTGCTCGGCGAAATCATCTGTACGGAGCAGTTAGCGTGGAAGAACATCAGCGGATCGACGTGCTCGACCATGCGATTGACGGAAATCGAAACCGCTCCTGTGCGCTCACGCAAATAAAGAGCCACATCAACGATCAACTCGCCGATGATGTCCAAAAAGCGGCGCACGCGATCCGGCGCCATGTAGAAGTCGATAAACAGGTCCTGGCCGTAGAAATGGTAGGCGGCATTCAAAAGCCCATCGGTATTCATGTCACCAACGACATACCCCCACATCTCTTCCAGGACATCCATCTGTTCGATAAATAGATTCATCGGCCATGTGGTACGAAAATCCGGCTTCTCGAAGGCCTCAATCTGCGCCGCGTCCATATGCAGCGGCATCGGCTGGGGCGCGGCATCCTTCTCAAAGCGGATCTCAGCACCCATCAGGGCGGGAATGATAAACCCACCGGCGACGTGCTGCGATCCAATGATTGGCCGCGGCTGCGGATCCGCCTCGCCCATGCCCATCTCGCCGAAACGTTCATGGAGCACCCGGCGCATAATGACATCGTTGCGAATGCGCATCGTGGGATCGAAGTAGAAGGACTCGTCGAACGAGATGCCGGCCGTCCTGTACCACCAGTTCGGATTGAATACCAGTTCAACCGGGATCAATTGATCGGCCATTAACCCACTCACTTCGAAGCGCTCCGTCGAACTGCCCAAATAGCAAGCCTTCGATTCATCTCGGCGTTTTTTTCTCGCTCCGTGTTCTTCATCCGCCAGGAAATGCGGACTCATAAGCGATTATGATCTGCTCAAACAAAGCATTTAATTCGTCGTCCACGATCTGCCGCGCCGGATCAGCCGCAAACCATTCAACAATCTCACGCGCGCCCCATGAAAAGGGGATCGTGCAGGCGAAGTCAGGCGCCAGCCGTTTGATCTTGCTGTTGTCGAAGATCATGCTGTTTGACTTGTCACCCAGGAGCCCGGCGCCGATCTCCTTGTCGTAGGCCGCAATTAACTCAGACGGCACATGCACCAGTCTTGGCTTCACGCCCAGCGCCTGGCCGAAGAGTTCATAAATCTGGTTCCAGTTGAGCCACTCATCGGAAGTGATATGGAACGCTTCCCCTGCTGCGCGGGCGTTGCCCAACAGAGGCACAAAGCCTTTTGCGAAATCCTTGTTGTGGGTCAGTGTCCACAGTGAAGTGCCGTCCCCAAAGACCACCACTTTTTCACCCTCGATCATGCGCCTCAGCGTTGTGTAGCCGCCCAACAAGGGGATTTTCGTGGCATCATATGTGTGCGACGGCCGTATGATGGTCATGGGGAACTGTTCGTCGCGGTAGGCTCGAACCAACAGTTCCTCGCAGGCGATTTTGTCCCGCGAATAGGCCCAGTAAGGATTGTCAAGCAGCGTCGATTCTTTCACGGGCAAGTTGCTGGGCGGCGTCTGGTAAACGGACGCGGAGCTGATAAAGATATACTGCCCTGTACGTCCCCTGAAAAGGTCAATGTCGCGCTGTACCGCTTCGGGCTTGAAGGCGATCCAATCTACAACCGCATCCCATGAGTGCCCGGCCAGTGTTTCCCCAATCGCCGGATCGTATATATCACCAAGAATAATGCTGGCGCCGTCGGCAGCCGGCCGCTCCGTTTGCCCGCGATTCAGCAAATAGAGATCGATTCCTCGCTGCACGGCGAGATCCGCGCAGGCCGAACTGATAACGCCAGTTCCACCAATAAAGAGTACTTTCATAGTCAGAATTCCTTAGTTACCCACTGCCCCTAATAAACACCATATTCCTGAAGGGCTTCCCACATGGCCACGATATTTTGCGGCGGTACATCGGCCTGTATATTATGAACGGTATTGAATACGTACCCCCCGCCCGGCGCCAAAATCTCAATATTGCGCCGTACGTCGTCCTTCACTTGCTGCGGCGTGCCGCGAGGTAGAATACCCTGCGTGTCCACGCCAGCGCCCCAGAAAGTCAGATCCTGGCCGTATTCCTTTTTAATCGCCAGCGCATCCATGCCCGCCGCCGTGGTCTGTAAGGGATTTAGGATTTCAGCACCAATTTCGATAAAGTCGGGGATTAACGGCCGTACATTGCCATCCGAATGGAGGAATCGCCTGGCATGTGGCGCAAGCTTTTTTTGCAGCGCAAATATCTGCCGCACAAGCGGCTTGAGCTGCCTACGGAACATGGCCGGAGAAATGAGCTGCGATTTCTGCGTGCCATAATCGTCGGCGTAGGTCACAACATCAACCAGATCACCCACCTCCGCCAGCGCTGTCCGCCAATAATCGAGCTTCAACTGCAGCATCTTATCAAAAAGCAGCCCGGCCTTGACCTCATCAAGCGCCATGAGCATCAACAGTTTATCCATACCGATAATGCGCTGCGCGAACTCGAAAATGCCGGCAAAAGCATCCTTGAGAACCACAGCGAACCCGGCATCGTGGAACCGTTTGGCCTGCTCTCGCAGTCCTTCCACGCGCCAGGCCGCACCCATATCGGGCCAGGGAAATTCCGCAATCTCCTGTTCTGTGAAGTCTATCTTGGGAAGCGGCACTTCCCAGATACTGTAGTAGAGGCTGCTTTCTTTCAGCATGCGGTGCGTGATGCCCCACTCATCCCTGTATTCCCACTCTTCACCGGCATCCTCGACTTCGATGCCCCAGTTGTGACTGTTGAGGGGATAAAGCCCGCGAAAGTCGATGCCCAGGCGGCCGGCAATATCGTCGTCGATCGTCGCCAACTGCTGAATCGTATCGCTCAAATCGACGGGCACTGCGGGCAATCCCAACGCTTCCCGCAGATTCTGATAGGCGCTTATCTGAATCCCTGTAACCTGTACACTGCCCATATCAAAAGGAACGCGATCAGGTTCGCGGTGATTGAATGTCGTCAGGGCACGTTCTCGTGAATTCATAAAGCCGGGTAAGCCTTTGACGCCGCGTCAGCATCGAGATAAAGATGGACATGAGGGGTCTGCTGCAAGATTGAAGCGGGACAGGATTCCGTCACCGGTCCGTTCAGGGCCTGGTATACCGCTTCTTCCTTGCGCGCCTCGGGCACGATACACAGAACGCGATCGGCCGACAGCAGCGCGGGAATGGTCAGAGTAATAGCATGCGTGGGCACCTCGTCCAGGCCGCCGAAATGGCCTTCCCCGACCTGCTGCCTGCGCGACGCCTCATCAAGGCGCACCACCTTCACCCACACCGGATCGTCGAATTCGGCGAAGGGGGGATCGTTAAAGGCGATATGGCCATTTTCGCCGATGCCCATTGCGCAGAGATCGGCGGGGTGTGCGCGCAGCAGTTCGGCATAAGCCGCGCAGTCATTCTCGATTTCCCCCGCGCGAGCCATGACGGGATAGAAGGCTGCCGGCTGGGGGATGTAATCCAGCAGGTGACGGTACAGGAAGGTCGGGAAGCTGGCCGGGTGCCCTTCAGGCAGATCGATGTATTCGTCCATATGGAAGATGGTGACCTTCGACCAATCAATATCTTCCATCTCTCGCAGCGCCTCTAAAAAGGTTAACTGTGAATTGCCAGTGGCGATGATGA
Organism: Promineifilaceae bacterium (SeqCode); assembly: GCA_046259725.1. Classification (GTDB taxonomy): domain Bacteria; phylum Chloroflexota; class Anaerolineae; order Promineifilales; family Promineifilaceae; genus JAACFF01. Next base: position 28,488 of record JBJYWZ010000459.1, read on the forward strand.
TATTGGCGGCTCCTTTGCCGGCGATGGCGTCCTTGATAATGCCCGCCGCCTCCAGCGCCGCTGCCTGGCCCATCGCTTCATTCGTCCGGTAGACAGTGACGGGAAGTGCGCCTACTTTGCTCTCTAAGATCGGTTTTGCAGTCACAATACAGCTCCTTTGCTGAAATGTTTATAGCTCCGGTCCAACGGCCCAGCGGCCGTTTATCAATACGCCCGCAGTGGAAAAATCTTCATTAAACAGGGCGATGTCCGCATCCTTACCCGCCTCCAGGCTGCCTTTACGATCGCTAACGCCGATCACACGCGCCGGCGTCAGCGAGGCCATCCGTACCGCCTGCGCAAGTGGAACGCCGACATGCTCGACTAGAATCGGGATCATGTCGTTGATCAGAGTTGTACTGCCCGCGAAGCAGGAATGATCGAACACCATGCCGACCCCATCGTGCACTTCATATTCCATCTCACCCATGCGGAAGATAGTGCCCTCAGGCAGCCCCGCGCCGCTTGTGGCGTCTGAGATCACGCACAGGCGGTCAGGGCCGATGCACTTGTATGCCAGTTTCATCAATGTCGGCGGCAGGTGCTTGTTATCGCAAATCATTTCCACCGTCAGATCGTCATAAACGAGCGACACTTCCAGCAGGCCCGGTTTGCGCCAGGGTCCCTCACGCACGGTTGTTGACTGCGCGCTCCAGATATGGATCATGTGCGAAAGGCCGCGCTCGATCGCTGCGGCTGCCTCGTCCTCTTTAGCCGAGCTGTGCCCCGCCGCGGCAACAATGCCCAGTTCGACAAGACGGTCTGTCAGCTCCAGGGCGCCGGGAAGCTCGGGCGCGAATGAAACCTGGCGAATGATGTCATGGTGTTCCAGCAGCCGCTCGGCCGTTCCGTCATCGGGATTGCGTACATTGGCCGGATCCTGCGCGCCGGCCTGGGCCAGGTCAAAGTAAGGGCCTTCAAGATGGACGCCCAATACCTGCGCCCCTTCATGCGCTTCAGCCATCCAGCGCCGGCTGAATTCCAGGCAGGCCACGAGATTGGCGATCGGCGCCGTCGCCGGCGTCGCCAACAGCGAGGTAATACCGCGCCGCGCATTCTCGCGTGTAATTACGTCGAATGCTTCGGCCGTCGGTTCATTGAAGGTGTGGCCGAGCGCGCCGTGGGTGTGGATGTCAATCAGGCCCGGCGTTATGATCCTGCCGCCCACGTCAACTCTCTCTTCCGCGCCGTCCAACTGCGCTTCGGGAACAATCCCCGCGATTACAGAGCCATCCACAACGATGGCCAGACCTTCCTCAACGGCCTGCGGCGTCACCACACGGCCGTTCACCAGCGCGAATTGTTTACCATTCCGTTTCATCTGTGACTCCCTTCCGCTGCCAGCGGACCGACAGGGGCGTAGCGGAACATGCCGTACTGCGCGCCAAGCATCGTCTTATCCCCTGTCTGCCACATTATCTCCCACATCCTGGCAGCCATGCTCTCCATCAGCGCTTCACTTTCGGGCTCGCCGGCCAGGTTGTGCAGTTCGTGCGGGTCGGCGTCCAGATCATAAAGCTCATCCTCGTCGAATCCATTAAAAACGTACTTGTCGCTGCCGCGCCATAATATGCGCTGAGTATAGTTAAAACGCTGGCCATGGCATTCGGCGAAAGCTTCCTGTTGCCAGCCTGCCGCCTCTTCTCGCAGCAGCGGCAGCAGAGAACGGCCGTGGCAGGGGAAACTGCCGCCGGTCGTCAGCTCCATGAGGGTAGGCGGCAGATCGATCAAACCGATCACATCAGATATTTCGCGCCCTGCCGGGACGCCTGGCCCGCGAATCACAAGGGGAATGCGATACGCGCCTTCAAAAGCAGGAATGCCTTTGAGCATCAGGCGGTGCTCGGCCATGTAGTCCCCGTGGTCGGACGTAAAGACGACGATCGTATTCTCAGCCATGCCCAATTCATCCAGCATCCTCAGAATACGGCCGATTTGCTCATCGACCATCGTGCAGCTCGCGTGGTAGCAGGCGGTTGCCATGGCGAAATCATCCCAGGACAGGTCATGCCAGACGGACTGTATACGCCGGTAGATGGCGGGTCTGCCGCTCAGGTCATCCTCGAAATTAGCCGGCGGGTCGATATCGTCAAGATGATAGCGTTGAAAGATGCTTTTTAACGCGATATATGGATCGTGGGGCGCTTCGGTGCTCAGAAAAAGAGCCCACGGCCGTTCGGGATCGGCCGCTGCCTTAAGCAAAAATTCGATGCCGTCGCTGTACATCTGGTATTCAGGGAATGACTCCGGCGGCCGGTCGCTGACGCCGCAAAGCAGGAAATCGCCATACCCTTTCTGGCGAACGATTCTGCGCTCCGACAATGCCTCTTCGACTTCGACCAATCCCAGCTTCTGCTGGTACTGCTCAATTTCATAGGCGTTGAAACCGAAATTCTCCAGGCGGTTGCTGCGTTCGACATGCCACTTACCATAGTAAGCGGTGTCATAGCCGGCCTCTTGCAGCGCTCGCGGCCATACGGGCAGGGCGGCGTCAAATCTGGCGCGATAGTCCGGTACGGCATGGGTGACATCCACCATGCCGTGCGTATGCGGCAGAAGCCCCGTCATCAGGCTGGCGCGCGCCGGCGAGCAAATAGGATTAACGGTATAGCAGCGGCGGAACCGAACCCCTTCCGCCGCCAATCTGTCCAGATTCGGTGTCTGGCAGCCCGTTCGCGGATCGAGCGTATCGGCGCGCTGCTGGTCAGCCATCAGGAAAAGAAGGTTTGGCGAACGCATCAGACGACCGGCTCCCGTTCTGTTTCATGGGCCAGGCGCTGCAAGACGGCCGTGCACATGATCAATGAACGCGGCAGATGGAAGGGGTCCTTGACCGGCAGGGCGACCGTTTGCGAAAATTTATTCCCGCGGCGATCCAGCTTTTGCGTCCATTCACCGTAGACAGGAACCGGGTAATGGCTGAAGGCGAAATCGTGTACCTTTTCATACCAGTGCAGCGCCCACGCTTCTCGCGTATGCTCATAGGCCAGCAGCAGCGCGTACAGCGACTCTGTATGCGGCCACCATAATTTGCTCTCGGCAAAGGGCCACCAGGGATCACGGCCGTCCGCATCCCGCGACAGGAGAATGCCGCCGAATTCTTCATCCCATCCATATTCGATATGCCGCCTGATTGCGGCCACGGCATTATCGATGCGATCTTGTTTGCCCCAGTATCTATAAATATGCATCATGAACCACATCGATTCAATCGCGTGACCGGGAACAATGGCCCTGCCCTGGGGCGAGTCAATCAACTTGTTGTCAAGCTTGACGTATTCGTATACAAGTCCCTGATCCGGGCGAAGGAAGGACATCATCACCTCCTCCGCTTGCTGCAAGCCGG
>JBJYWZ010000460.1:0-5523 GCA_046259725.1 Promineifilaceae bacterium (SeqCode)
ACAAGGAGTAATTCTAGTGAAAGCAGCAGTAACCTGGGATCATGGATTAACATTTGCGGGAACGGCCGATTCCGGCTTTACCGTACCACTGGGCAGCAGCCCGTCTGTCGGCGGCGATGATGACGGCTTCAGGCCCATGGAGCTCATCCTGACTGGTCTCATCGGCTGTACGGCGATGGATGTGATCAGCATCCTGCGCAAGAAACGCCAGGATGTCACCAATTTCCGCGTAACGGCCGATGCCCAACAGGCGGAGGGACACCCGCATGTATTCAGCAGTATCCACATTCATTATATTGTTGAAGGGCGTGATGTAGACCCCGCGGCGGTCGTGCGGGCGATAGAGCTTTCCGAGACGCGCTACTGCCCCGCGCAGGCGATGCTGTCGGGAACGGTGGGCATGGAGTTGACTTACGAAATCATAGAAGTAGAAGCGGTCGCCGCTTGAGGAGATAGACATGGACGAACAGGTAAAGAGTGAATTGGGATATAAAGTCAAGTTACAGGGTGAGTTTGACGAGGTAGAGGCCCGCGTGCGCCAGGCGCTGCTGGAACAGGGCTTCGGCATTTTGACCGAAATCAATGTGAAAGATACGTTTAAGAAGAAGCTGGATGTGGATTTTCGGCCGTATAAGATCCTGGGCGCCTGCAACCCGCCGCTGGCGCACCGCGCGCTGACGGCCGTGCCCGATGCCGGGCTCCTGCTGCCCTGCAACGTCACGCTTTCTCAGGAAGGTGAGAATACGATTGAGGTCGCCATTATCGACCCCATGATCATGCTCAGCGTCGGCCAACTGCCTGAGCTGCAGCCGGTGGCCGACGAAGCGGCCGAACGCCTGCAGCGCGTCGTGGCTGCCTTAGAAGAGTAAATCCAGCCTGCACCACCATACGACACTAAAAGGTAAAAAAGCTCCTGCTGCTCATGCGGCGGGAGCTTTTTTTGTTTTCCGGCGGTACGGTTGGTGTTACTTTTTTGCTTTGGGCCTTGCGTTCTATTCCTGCCCTCTATGCCACAAAAGACAAAGGCCGCAGGCATTAGCTGCCTACGGCCTTCCTGCTCTTCCCTCAGAGAGGCTGCTGATCAGGAATAATGGTGGTGGTTATTCACTGATGCGGGCCAGAATGTCGCCCTCTTCCATGATCAGGTACTCTACGCCGTCCATCTTGATCTCGGTACCCGAGTATTTTGGAAAGAGCACCTTATCGCCGACGGCCAGACCACTGACCATTTCTTCTTCATCGCCTACAGCTTCAATCACGCCCTGCTGTGGCTTCTCCTTGGCCGTCTCCGGCAGGATGATGCCGCTGCTCGTGGTGGTTTCTTTGTCCAGGGGCCGGATCAAAACGCGCGTGCCCAATGGTTCAATTTGCATCTTGTTTTCTCCTTACCAGGTGCCGGTCGATTCCAAGGTGCATGGCACCTGTTCACTGTTCACTGATATCCAACAGCCGGTTAATCTGCGGCTTGTCAAAGCCGACGATCAGCTTACCGTTAATGTCGATCACGGGCACGCCCATCTGACCTGTGCGTCGCACGAGGTCGCGCGCCGCGGCCTGGTCGCGGCTGACATCCACGTCCTTGAAGCGAATCTTGTTGCGCCGGAAATATTGCTTGGCCATATTGCAGTAACTGCACGTTGGCGTGCTGAAAACGATGACGCGATTCTTCTTCTTGGCCGGTGCTTTTTTGCTTTTTTCTGTTGCTGCCATAAAAGTCTCCAGATTTAGTTCCAGTCGTTTCTTACGGCTTTACGGCCGTTGATATATTTGTCGATAGCCACGGCGGCGATCACGCCGTCCGCTGCGGCGATGACCGCCTGCTTGATGTGCGTGCAGATCAGGTCGCCGATGGCGTAAACGCCGGGAACCGTCGTCTGCATATCACTGTCCACAATCAGGCAGCCATCTTCAGTTGTTTCTAGCTGCTCCATCAGGTAGTCCGTAATCGGCTTGCCGCCCTGTAAGTAGACGAAGGCTCCGCTCACCGGAATATGTTCCAATTCTCCACCCCGCGGCAGGACGTGAATACCGCCCACCTGGCCGTTGCCCGTGATTTCTTTCAGGTGCGTACCCAGGCGCACCTGAATCTTCGGATGGGCCAGCGCTTCCTCTGCCAGCGCCTGCCGTGCTTTCAACTCCGGCGTCGGCACCACAAGATTGATGTGCTCGGCAAACTTCGTCAGGAACAACGCTTCTTCTAAGGCCTCGTCGTTGTTGCCGATCACGGCCACGTGCTGGTCGCGGAAAAAGGCGCCGTCGCAGGTAGCGCAGTAGCTGACGCCGCGGCCGAGGAATTCCCCTTCGCCGGGCACGGTGCTCGTGCGCCCCATGGAACCGGTTGCCAGGACGATGGCCCTGGCATTGTAGACGCCGGTTCCGGCGATCACGCTCTTGGTGTCGCCGAAGATTTCCACGCCGACGACCTTGTCGGTGATGAATTTAGCGCCGAAGGATTCCGCCTGTTCGCGCATGATCTCCACCAGTTCTGCGCCGCTGATCGGTCCGGGGACGCCGGGATAGTTACTGATTTTGGATGTGATGCCCAATGCGCCGGCCGTCAGTCCCTTGTCGATCACCAGCGTGCGCAGATCGGCGCGTGCGGTGTAGATGGCCGCCGATGCGCCGCCCGGCCCGCCGCCGATGATGATCACATCATAGTCATTATTCGATTCGGTCTGGGACATGCCCATATTCAAGTCAAAGTTCATCATGATATTAAAAGGAAAGAAACCCGATTTTCTGATGGCAAGGTACCGACTTTCCCAAAATCGGCAGAAAATCGGGTTCCTGAGTTCACTTATTTAGGCAATCGCCTCTTTCATTTTTGCCAGCAGCATATGCTCCGGCACAGCGCCTTCGATATGCGTATTTTCATTGATCACGGTGCGCGGCACGCCCATGACATTATATTTCATAGACAGGTGCGGAAACTCGGTCGCTTCCACCATATCGGCCGTTACGTACTCGCTGGCCATCGCCATTTTGTGCGCCAGCAGCACCGCCTGCGGGCAGTAGGGGCAGGTAGGTGTCACAAACACCTGGAAATGTACCGGTTCGCTGAGTTGTTCCAGCCATTCGGCCGTTTCCGCGGCCACTTCTACATCGTCCGCGCCGACCATCAAGATGTCGTGTATGAGCGAGCTGAACTCGTAGCCCGAAGGTATGCCGTAGTAACGGATGCCGTAGTCTTTCCCCGCGGAGGCGGGGACCTCGTCTCCGCCAACCATGACGATAGTCGCCGGGATCTTGTCGATGTTATACTGTTCGGCGATTTCCTTGTCTTCTACAAGGTCGTAGACCTCGATAGAAATCTGGTCAGACAGATCCGCCACTTCCTCGGCGATCTGGCGCGTTTCGCGGCAGTACTGGCATTCAAATTCCTGCGTAAAAACGACAAGTTTCACGGGCTGCTGCAGCCCGACAAATTCATTTCGTAAATGTTCCTGGTCCTGTTCGCTAAGTAAGGCCATTGTCTGTTCTCCATTCATAAAAAATTCGGCTAATCGGCGATTGCGGCCGATTTGGCCGTTTCTTTAACTTTAGATGCAGATTTGCAAAAAAGGTGACATACCGATTTTGCGGGAGCCTTATTGAACCTTCTGGTACAATTGCCACCTATGTCTGACCAGCCGCTCACGTTAGTGCCCGAACAAACCGACGAGCACACTGTAGAAATAGAAGATAGCATTTCCGATTTCCAGGCCGGGCAGGTTGCTGCGATAGCCTCCGGCCATTTTATGCACGATGTCTACAGTGCCTTCCTGGCTCCGCTGCTGCCGGCTATTCAGAGCAGCATGGGCCTGAGCTATACGCAGGCGGGCAGCCTGGCCATCTTCACACAGATACCGAGCCTGCTGAACCCCTTCATTGGCTACATCGCTGACCGGGTCAGCGTGCGCTACTTTGTCATTCTAGCGCCGGCGGTCACGGCCACCCTCTTCAGCAGCATCGGTCTGGTATCCAGCTATTTCGCGCTGGCCCTGCTGCTATTCGCCGCCGGGATCAGCATCGCCGCTTTTCATGCGCCTGCTCCGGCCATGGTCGCCAAGGTTTCCGGTTCACGTGTGGGCACAGGCATGAGCATCTTCATGGCCAGCGGTGAACTGGCTCGGGCTTTGGGCCCGCTCTTTGTCGCGGCAGGTGTGGCCTGGTTTAGCGTGAGCGGCATCTGGCGGCTGGCGGTGTTCGGCTGGATGGTTTCACTATTCCTCTATTTCCGCCTGCATAAAGTGCCGGCGACGCCGCGCGGGCAGGCGCAGGCTTCGCTCGACGAATTTTGGCCGCAGGCGCGCCGCGTTTTCCCGCCGTTATTATGGCTTCTGACCGGCCGTATATTTATGATGGCCGCGTTGACCACTTACCTGCCCATTTTCGTGAGCGATGAGCGCCAGGGCGGCATGTGGCTGGCCGCGGCTTCGTTGACCATTTTGGAGGCGGCCGGCGTGGCCGGCGCTTTGCTCTCGGGCACGCTCAGCGACCGTTTCGGCCGTAAAAGGGTGCTGCTGCTGCTCCTGGCAACGTCGCCCGTGCTCATGCTCGCCTTCATTTACAGCCCCGTCTGGCTGGCCTTCCCTCTGCTGCTCCTTTTGGGCCTGGCGGCCATCTCGCCGCAGCCGGTGCTGTTGGCGACCGTGCAGGACCAGTTCCCTGATAATCGGGCGTTGGGCAACGGCACCTATCTGGCGCTCAATTTCCTGGTGCGCGCGCTCGGTATATGGGTTGTCGGCCGTTTCTCCGATGCCTTCGGCCTGAACGCCGCCTTTACTGTCACGGCCTTCCTCGCCCTCATCAGCGTACCGGCCGTCTACTTCCTCCCCGGCCAGCGCCCGCAATCAACCTAAATCCTGCATCCTGCATCATTCAAATTGTCACCTTTCTCCACTTTCAGCATCTAACTATGTTGAGGACGATCAAAGTTCCTCTATCGCTTTTAGAACTTGGAGAATAAATTATGAATATGGTAGTTGATTTCCCCGGCGGTCTGCGCGTTGACGCACATTTTGGCCCTTATACCGTGGCCACCGATCAGCCAGGCCCCTACGGCGCTGGTTCTGCACCCACGCCTTTTGCCACATTTCTGGCCTCTATCGGCACCTGCGCCGGCATCTACGTCTTGAGTTTCTGCCAGCAGCGCGGCATTCCCACAGACGGGGTACGCATCGTGCAGAGCCTGGAAGCGGACCCGCGCACAGGCCTGGTCAGCAAGGTCCTGCTGGACATCCAGGTCCCGCCGGAATTCCCTGAGAAATATAAGACGGCCGTGATCCGCGCCGCCGACCAATGTGCGGTCAAGAAACATTTCGAGTACCCGCCGCAGTTTGACGTCTTTACCAGCACAACCTCTGACAGCATGCCGCTGGAAACGGTTGCCGCCGGCAAGGCAAACGGTTCCGGGGAAAAATAGCAAATGTCATTCGACTGGACCCAGGTAGCGGGAATAGGCATTGTCTTCTTCGGCGCGGCGTTTCTCTTCTTGCAGATGCGCTACCGCCCGCGGGCGACGAAAGAGGTGCAGACGGCTGC
>JBJYWZ010000461.1:0-3912 GCA_046259725.1 Promineifilaceae bacterium (SeqCode)
CCCAGGTGCGGATAATCTCCTGCGCCTGCGGCCGGCAGGAAAACGGGAAAACCTTTTTGTAGAGCTCGTCGTCTTCCTGCCAGCGCCCGGCTATCTGCGGCGTCATTGAAGAGGTGGCCCAGGTGTCCATCACATCGGGATCGGCCGAAAAGTTGTGCCCGCCGCAGTGAGGGCAGGTCACATCCGGCATCTTCTCGCGCGGGTCCACCGGCAGCGAATTGCGGTTTGCGGTAAGAAGTTCGCCGCAGTCGTCGCAGGTCCAGATAGGAAAGGGCACGCCGAAAAAGCGCTGGCGGGAAATGCACCAATCCCAGTTCAGATTTTCTACCCACTGCCTGTAGCGCGCCGCCATGTGCGCCGGATGCCACTGCACCTCTTCGCCACGTGCCTGCAGTGTGTCCTTGTGATCGAGGATGCGAACAAACCACTGGGGCGTGACCACGTATTCGACCGGGGTATCGCAGCGCTCATGAACGCGCACCGACTGCGGCATCGGTTCGCTGCCAAGGAGCAGATCGTTGGCAGCAAGGGCGTCGATGATCGCGCTTCGCGCTTTCCCCAGCTTCAGACCGGCAAATTCATCGGCTGCGGCGCTCAACGTGCCGTCATGGGCGACAACCTCCACCAGGGGCAGCTCAAAGCTGCGCCACCAGGCGATGTCGGTCAGATCGCCAAACGTGCAGCACATTACCGCGCCGGTTCCCTTCTGGGGATCGGCGGCGGGATCGGCCAGCAGGGGCACGCTCTGGCTGAAAATGGGCACGCGCACCTGGCTGCCCATCAAGTCGTGGTAACGGCCGTCTTCCGGATGAACAAAAACGGCCACGCAGGCTGGCAGCAGCTCCGGCCGCGTGGTGGCAACAGGCAGCGTCCTGCCATTTTCCAGCGCAAAGGCCAACGTATAGAATACCGTTTCTCGTTCGAGATCATCGAGATCGGCCTGCGCCAGGGCCGTTCCGCATTCCGGGCACCAGATGGCGGGCGATTTCTGGCGATAGGCCAGCCCTTTCTCCAGCAGGTCCAGGAAGGATTCCTGGGCGATGCGGCGCGCCAGATCGTCAATCGTGCGGTAGGTAAAGCGCCAGTCAATTGACAGACCCAGCCGCGTCCACAGTTCGCGGTATTCGACCTCGGCTTCCTCACTGATGGCCAGGCAGTGCGCGATGAAGGCCTCGCGGCCAATTTCCTGTGCCCTTTTTCCCAGCCGTTTTTCGACAAGCCGGCCTGTGGGCAGCCCGTTGTCGTCAAAGCCCATGGGATAATAAACATTGTAGCCGTTCATGCGCTTGTAGCGGGCGATAAAGTCGGCGTGGCTGTAGGAATAAACGTGCCCCAGGTGCAGGCGGCCTGACACCGTGGGCGGCGGTGTATCAATGCTGTAGACCGGCGCTTCGCCTGCGCGGTCAAAGAGGGTGACGCCGCGCTCCTGCCAGCGGGTCACTAACTCAGGTTCTGAGGTGCGCGGATTGTATCGTTTGGGTAGTTCCATGATCCTCTCCAAACAAGAAATGCCCATTTGCCGGGGATTAGATCTTGCGACAAAGAAGAAGGCCTTTGCCGATAGGCACGACAACGGCATCAACGCGTTCATCTTTCGCAGCGTTCTGTACAAAGCGCTCCAGAAACGTCGCGTGGCTGATGACGTTGTCAACCAGAAGCAGCCCGCCGTTGACAAGATTGGGAACGACCAGATCGTAGCAGGATTGGTAAATATCCTTATTCGCATCCAGAAAACAGAAGGCGATCTCTTTCATCCCGCCCAAATGGTCCCGCGCATCGCCGTGCACAAAGTTGACCACATCTTCAATACCGCTCCGGGCGAATGTCTCACGAGCCAGGGCGGCTTTGTTATCCAGCACCTCGAAAGTCGTGATCCCGCACTCTCTTTCGCGGCAGGCCAGCGAAAGCCACATTGTAGAGTACCCTGCGCTCGTGCCTATTTCGACAACTCTTCCGTGCGGCGCGCCGGCGGCCAATATAGCCAGAAATCTACCCGTAATAGGCGGAATCTGCCGCAGGCGCTGCGGCTGCGGCGTGCCATCCTGCCGGTCTCGCGCATCCTCTGTTTCCAGATAACGCATGCGTTCTTTCATTGCGTTGCTGATTGAGTCAAACATAGCTGCTTCCTCCGGTAAAATGCCGGCACGGCGTCCGGCTAATTTTCAACCACCTGGAGCTGGTCAATCGAATTGAGGATCACGTCGGCATAGCGAACGAGCACAGAGGTTCCTACACTGTTTGGAGGGCTGATGCCCACACAACCTGCGGCATTGGCACTGCGACCGGTGAGCAGATCGTTGATTGTATCGCCGACCATCAACATGCTGGTGGGGTCGATATCCAATTCCTGGCCGATCCATCCCAGCACCGCAGGATCGGGTTTTTGCGGTAGCGGATCGTCGCCGCAAATGAGAAGCGCCACATCCTGGCGGATCTGCAGGACATCCAGGATCTGCTCCGTAATCGCCCGGTTATCGGATGTCGCTACAGCAATCATGACGCCGGCGTCTCGCAGGCGGCGAATCGCGCCCTGCACATCGCCCAGAGGCCTGATCTCGTCCTCGCTCAGAGGCCTGGCAAAGATTTCCTTAATCGTCTCAGCGGCGACTACCTGCGCTTCATGCCAGGGAAGACCGAGCTCGGCGTAGAGCGCCCCGGCAGCAAGCGTCGCCGTTGTGCGCGCGGAAGCGGCCAGAATCGGACCGTCAATTGCCACCTGCCGCTGCACAGGATCATACCCGAACACGCGATAAAAGGATCGAGCGAGCGCCTCATCGGCCCCTGTCCTTGAGACCATTAAGTCGACCCACGTCCTTATCCGCGCTCCCCAGGCCTGCTCGAAATCCAGGAGCGTGCCGTCCTTATCAAAAACGGCGCAACTTATCTCAAACTGACAATTGCCGGCACTGATGTTCGTCATGATGGTCCCGATTGTAACGTCACTGGTCGCGAAATTGAAAAATTGATTGTCCCTGCGGCGTCGGGTAAACTCCGCGTACGGTGACCAGCTCGCTGCGACTGCGGTAAATCAAGGCGTGCCGATTGCCAATAACTGATATCTTAAAGAGGGATGTCGGATTTATCGGGCGAAAATTATGTCCTCGTATGTTGAATGGCTGCGAAATCAGATAGGCTCGCGGAAGGTGTTTTTGCCTTTTGCCACCGTGATCCTGCGTGACGATCAAGATCGCGTACTCGTGCAGAGACGAACGGACTTCGAATTCTGGGGATTGCCTGGCGGCGTCCTGGAAATGGATGAAGATATCGAATCGGGCGCGCGGCGCGAACTGCTGGAAGAGACAGGACTGCTGGCCGGCGATCTGCGCCTGGTCGGCATCTACACGGATCCGAAGTATGACGTGACCTATCCTAATGGTGACCAGGTCCAGCAGTTTACGTTTTGCTTGCATGGTAAAGTGTCCGGCGGTTCCATGAAACCGGATGGTGAAGAGACGACGCACCAGGAATTTGTCCCTGTCGCAGAATTGGCTCATTACGCGCTGCCGCCGTGGTACCGAGACATGGTGGTTGAGTCGCAGGCAAACGGATCGCCGCGCTTCAGACCTGCCCACGCCTTGCGGCAAACGGCCGATCAGATCACCAATGTACGGCAGTTTATCGGTCATGAACGGTTTTCCGGCATGGGTGTTTCGGTCGTTCTGGCTAGCGAAGACGGCCGTCTGCTCATGCTGCAGCATGTGAACGAAAAACATTGGCGCCTACCCGCCGGCTACTGCGAGCTGGGCGAGAATGCCGCGCAAACGGCCGTGCGCGAGATGTGGGAAGAACTCCGCCTGCGCATTGAAGTTCAGCGCATTATTGGCGTCTATGCAAATCTGAACTCCACCTATGCCAATGGCGATCAGGTGCGCGTCGTGGGCGTCGTCTTCGCTGCGAGAATCAGGGGAGGAA
>JBJYWZ010000462.1:0-4587 GCA_046259725.1 Promineifilaceae bacterium (SeqCode)
GAAACGGCCGGCGGCATCGCCGCCTGGGCGCTGGAGCACGCGCCGGAAGTGATCGTGGACCTGGATACGGCCGTGATTGACATCCCGTTGTCTGATCCGGGCAAAATCATCTGCGTCGGCCTCAACTACGCCGATCACTGCCGCGAGACGGATACCCCCGTGCCCGAGTCCCCGGTGCTCTTCGCCAAGTTCACGACCGCCATGCTGCCGCACGGCGGCGAGATCTCCTGGCTGCCGGAGATGACGCAGAAGGTTGACTATGAAGCGGAGCTGGCGGTCATTATCGGCAAGAAAGCCGCCAGGGTCTCGGAGGAAGAAGCCATAGACTATGTCGCCGGTTACACTATCGTCAATGATGTCAGCGCGCGCGATGTACAGGACAGCGACGGCCAGTGGATTCGCGGGAAGTCATTTGACACTTTTTGTCCTATCGGACCTTTTGTCGTAACGGCCGATGCCCTTCCCGACCCGCACGCCCTGGATATCCGCTGCCGCGTCAACGGCGTCACGCTGCAGGATTCCAACACGAGCGAAATGATTTTCAAGATTCCCTTTTTGATCTCCTATATCTCCCACTCCAGCACGCTCATGCCCGGCGACATTATCAGCACCGGAACGCCACATGGCGTCGGCATCGGCCACGATCCGCAGGTGCTGCTCAAGTCCGGCGACACAGTGGAGGTAGAGGTAGAAGGAATCGGTATCTTGATCAACACGGTAACCTGATGCTAAATATCAGCCTATTGCTTAAACAATCGCGATTCCATTCCGCATTCCGCACTGCGCACTGCACACTCCCGGAGGACAACTCATGCGTGTCGTAGACCTCTCAGTCCCCATCGGCGAAGCGACGCTCAGCCCGCCGTCGGTCAACCTGCAGCTGCAAATGACCAGCTACCATCGCGGGCCCGGCTTCTGGCAGGCCAGCAAGATCGAAATGCTGCTGCACACTGGCTCCCATGTCGATTTCAGCAAGCATACGCTGGAAGATGGCGAAACGGCCGTTGATGTCGCCCTCGATCGCGTCTTCGGTCTTGCGCAGGTGGTCGATCTCAGCCACGTGGGGCCAAATCACGAAATCTCCGTCGCCGACATGGAAGAACATGCGCAGCATATTCAGGCGGGCGACATCGCCCTTGTGCGCACCGATTGGACAGAAAAACATTGGGGCAACTTCCCAACCTACTATATGGAGTCCCCTTACTGCGCGGCTGAGGCCGCCCAGTGGCTCGTCGACCGCGGCGCGCGGGCCATCGGATTCGACTGCTTCAGCGAATATTGCGCGCGCCTGCCCGATTTCACCTCCGAAGATTTTATTATTCACAAGGTAATCCTGGAAAATGGGGCGATCCTCATGCAGCAAATGACCAATCTGTCGCAGCTGCCGCTGGGAGAGCGCGTGCAATTTTTTGCCCCCTTTATCAAGATTGATGGCGCAGAAGGCTCTCCGGCGCGTTTCTTCGCCCTGATTGAGAAATAGTCAACGTTTGCTGTTGTACCTGGCATTAACTGACCAACTAAAATACTTAAAAGGAGAAAAGAATGTGACAGTCAGAACCTACTATACCCCTGAATCAATGCAGGAGGCCCTGGAGCTGAAAGCCAGACACGGCTTTGACCTGCACGTCATCGCCGGCGGGACGCTGCTGATGCCCCAGATCAATGACGGGCTTTTCTTCCCCGAACTGGTCATGGGCCTGCGTAACGCCGGCATGGACAAACTCACTTTGAACGATGCCGGCCTTTCAGGCCGCGGCATACTGGGCGCAACGAGCACGATGAGCCAGATGCGAGCACAGACCACGTATCCCATCTTGCAGGAAGCGGCAAAAGGGATCGGCGGCTGGGCGGTGCAGAACATGGCCACCATCGGCGGCAACCTGTTCAACCAGCCGCCTTACGGGGATTTTGCCGTGGCGCTGCTGGCGCTTGGCGCGCAGGTTAAGATTCAAAGCGCTTCTTCCGAACGCGTTGTCGATCTCAACGAGTTTTTGACAGGCGGACGCCAGATGGCAGCAAACGAGCTGGTCACCGAGATACATATACCGGAGCAAGTAGCTGCGGGATTCATCACGCAGACCATCACCGGTTTCAAGAAATTCGGCCCGCGTGCCGCCAGCGCTGCCACTATCGTCAGCGTCGCCGCGCAGATCGATCTCGCTGAAGATGTCATTGAAAATTCGCGCATCGCCCTGGGCGGCGCGGACACGACCGCCAGGCGATCGCCGGCGGCAGAGGCCGTGCTCAACAATGCCTCGACGCAAGATCTTGAGTCTCTGGCTGCCGCCGCGGCAAGGGCCGCGGCCGATAGCAGCGAGCCCATCAGCAATGCCACGGCCAGCGCATGGTACCGCCGGCAGATGATTGAAGTGCAGCTGAAGCACCTGCTGGGCGAAATGCTGGAGTCCGCCGTGCCGGCGGCATGAAGGAGATCATTATGGCTGCAGAAATTGTAAGTTTTATGCTCAACGGCCGTGAAACCGTGGTCGTCACCAACCCGTTGGAAACGCTGCAAAGCGTCCTGCGAGACCGGCTGGGCTACATGGCCACCAAGTCCGGCTGCTCACAGGGCGGCTGCGGCAGCTGCACCGTGCTGGTTAACGGCGAACCGATGGTTTCCTGCCTGCTTCCCGCCAAGGATATTGAGGGGCAGGAAGTAACGACGCTTGAAGGGCTGACCAAGTCAGGGGCTGGAGAGATCCACCCCATCCAACAAGCTTTCTATGATAATTTCGCCATGCAGTGCGGCTACTGTACGCCGGGCATGATCATGGTCTCCAAGGCGCTGATTGACCGCGCCCAGAGGGCAGGCACCCACCCGACCCACGACGAGATCGCGGAAGCCATATCCGGCAATGTCTGCCGCTGCACCGGATACCAATCTATCTTCGAAGCGATCAGCGACGCATCACATCGTATTAGCGGTCATGAATGGTCGGGCGGGCGTGATATAGGAGGCAAGACGAAATGACAGCCGAAAATAAGCAAGCGGAACTAAACGTAGTCGGCCATTCGGTTCCCCGACGGGATGGTCTGGGCCACGTCAAAGGCGCGACCGTCTATTATGAAGACCGGCAATTCAACGATATGCTGTACCTGAAAATGGTACGCAGTCCCGTGGCGCACGGCAGGTTGAAAGGCATCGACTTCTCGGAAGCGGAAAAGGTGCGCGGCTTCGTTACCGCGCTGACCCACAAAGACGTCCCCAATAATATTTACACCATTCTACGCCTCATCGGCGTCGGACCGGATGACGAACCGGTTCTGGCCGAGGATCGCGTGCGCTGGAAAGGGGAAGCAATCGCCGCCATCCTGGCCGAGACGGTGGAGGCGGCGCAGCGCGCGGCCTCGCTGGTGAAGTTGGATATCGAGGAGGTGGAGGCGGTCTTCGACGTGGAAGAGGCGCTCAAACCCGGCGCGCCGATCATCGCCGACACCGGCGTCAATTATTTCATCTATGAGAACGAGATGGACCACCGCCAGGTGCGCCTGGGCGATGTGAAGAAGGCTTTCCAGGAGGCGGACTACATCGTGGAGTCACGTTTCCAGAGCAGCCCTATCGAGCACGCGCCGACGGAAACGACGGGCTGTATCGTCGTTCCCGAAGCGGACGGCCGTTATACTGTCTATACCAATACCCAGGCTCTCTTCTTTTCGTTGGACAATGCCGGCATCACGCTCGACCTGCCCTTTGAGAAGATGCACTTTGTCGGCGGCACCTCCGGCGGCGGGTTTGGCGGCAAGGTGGACGTCATCGTCGAGCCTATCGCCATCCTGGCGGCCATGAAAACGGGCCGTCCGGTGAAGTTCAAATATTCGCGCCCGGAGGAGATGACCATCTCTTCGCCGCGCGGCGCCTGGCGCCTCTATTACAAAGATGGCGTGATGAAAGACGGCCGGATCATCGCCCGCAAAGTGACCACTTACGCGGACTCTGGCGCCTACAACCGGCACACGCCATACGCGGTGACCAAGCATGCCGCCAACGCGGCCGGCCCCTACAACATCCCCAACGTGGCCATCGACGCCTACTGCGTCTATACCAATAAGGCGCCGTCGAGCGCCATGCGCGGTTTCGCGGTGACCATGTCCACCTGGGCCATTGAGCAGCAGATGGACAAGATCGCCGAGGTGGTGGGCCTGGACCCCTGGGCCATCCGCTTCATCAACGCCTATAAAGATGGCGACATGAAGCCGCACCATAAAGTCGTCGAAGACGCCACCTTAATCGAGGTCATGCAGGCCGCGGCGGAAATGGCCGGCGTCGACCTGCCGCAGGAATATAAAGAGATGAGTTCAATGCAGGAGGTAAGCCATGGCTAAGCTTAGAGGAACCGGCATGTCAGCCGTTAATTATCCCACGGGCATGAACCTCGGCGGCGATCCCTCGCAGGCGCTGATCCACAGCACCACGACCGGCAACTTCGTCATTTCCCTTTCCAGCACCGATCTGGGCCAGGGGCTGAAAACCGTTATCGCGCAAATCGCTGCGGAAACGCTGGGCATTCCCTTTGAGAACGTGATCATCGATACGGCCGATACCGACACCGGACCGCACTGCATGGGCACTTTCGCCAGCCGGGCCAC
>JBJYWZ010000463.1:0-3169 GCA_046259725.1 Promineifilaceae bacterium (SeqCode)
GCAACCCGCACTGTGTCGTCCTCTGCGAACGGCCGTCGCCGGAGATTGCGCAGCGCCTTGGCCCGCTGATTGAGACCGATTCCCGCTTTCCAGATCGTACCAACGTGCAGTTCATGCAGGTGTTGGACCGCGGCAATGTCCGCATCGAGATCTGGGAGCGCGGCGCGGGCTACACCCTGGCCTCCGGCAGCAGCAGCACGGCCGCCGCCGCTGTGGCCCACAGATTGGGGCTTTGCGATGAACGCATTAATGTTCACATGCCCGGCGGAACGCTCAACATACAGTTTGATGGCGAATTGAGGGCCACGATGAGCGGGCCGGTGAAAAAAGTATGCAGTGGCATCGTGTCCGCCGAGCTCTTCGAACCATAAGGTTCCAAGTAAGCACTTTAGTGCTCAGCAGACTGCTAAAACCGCTACTTCAAACGGGGCGAGGTTCGCGGTCGGCACTTTAGTGCCATAATTGCCAATGAAAAAACTTCGACTCTATGACACATATACCCGCAGCTTACGCGACTTTGAAGCCCTGCGCCCGCCGCAGGTCGGTCTCTACTCCTGCGGCAAAACGGTCTACAACTACGCCCATATCGGCAACCTGCGCTCCTACATCTTCATGGACATTCTGCGCCGCGTGCTGGAGTACAACGGCTACGAAGTGCACCACGTCATGAACATCACCGACGTGGGCCACCTTGTTTCCGACGCCGATACTGGCGAGGATAAAATGGAAAAAGGGTCGCGGCGAACGGGATTGAGCGCCTGGCAGATCGCCGAGATCTATACTGAGGCTTTCCGGCAGGACCTGGATATGCTCAATATCCTGGAGCCGCACATCTGGTGCCGGGCGACGGACCATATCCAGGAACAGATCGACATGATCCGCTGCATCGAGGCCGGAGATTTCACCTACCGCACGCCGGACGGCATCTACTTCGATACCTCCAAAATGTCCGACTACGGCTATCTTGCGCGCCTGAATCTGGAAGGGCAGCAGGGCGGGGCGCGCGTCGATATCGCCGGGAAACGCAATCCGACCGACTTCGCCTTATGGAAGTTCAGTCCGCCCGGCGAACAGCGCCAGATGGAGTGGGATAGTCCCTGGGGCACCGGTTTTCCGGGCTGGCACATCGAATGTTCGGCCATGTCGGCTAAATATCTCAGCCCGTACTTCGATATTCATACTGGCGGCGAAGACCATATCATGATCCACCACCCGAACGAGATCGCCCAGACACAGGCCTGCTACGGCACTAACCTGGCCAACTTCTGGATGCACGGCTATTTTTTGCAGGTAAAGGACGAAGAGACCGGCGAAGACGGCCGTATGGGTTCCTCGCAGGGCAATTTCCTGCGCCTGCAGACGCTGATCGACCGCGGCTACGATCCCCTGGCCTGGCGTTTCTTCTGCCACGGCGCGCATTACCGCAGCAAGCTCAACTTCAACTGGGATGCCCTCTCCGGCGCAGCGACGGCTTTGGACCGGCTGCGAACGGCCGTCTACGAATGGGGCCCGGCTGCCGAAACGGCCGATGCCGTCTACCTGGAACGCTTTCTAGAGCAGATTAACGACGATCTGAATATGCCGCGCGTTCTGGCGCTGACCTGGGACCTGTCTAAGAGCGACCTGGCGGACGGCGTCAAGAAAGCGACGATGCTGGAGTTTGACAGAGTACTCGGCCTCGACCTGGCTGCCTGGACCCCCGGCGAAGAAGTCGTGCCGCAGGAGGTAATGGTCCTGGTGCAGCAGCGCACGCAGGCGCGCGCGGAAAAACGGTGGGCCGACGCCGACTTGCTTCGCGATCAGGTGCATGCGCTTGGCTACGAGATAGACGATACGCCGCAGGGCCCGCGAGTGCGCGCTATTTAGATAGCCCGGAGCGGATGTTGATATATTATGTCTACTTTAAAGAATAATACCGGGGACAAAAACCAGCCCGGTGCGGACCATTGGGGCATACGCCTGCTGATGCTGCTGGCCAGGCTCTCTCTCTTTCTGCCCTGGATCTGGCTGGCCTTGTTCTTCATTTTTGTCGTCGCCGGCACCGTGCAGGTCGGGCATTGGCCAACTTACGGCCAGCCTGATCCCAAGGACACGGGCATTTTCAGCATCCTCTATTATCCGGTCATTGTGCTGCTGCTCCTGGTGATGGCCACCATCCCCATCGCCCTGGGATTGGCCATTATTCGCCTGGTACGCGGCGTGCCGCAGGCGATCCGCTCCGCAGAAGCGGCCGCCTACCTGGCCGGGCTGGCGCTGCTGTTCGTGATCGTCAACCGTGATTTAGGGGGGCTGATGACCTGGCTGGGGGATTGACGTCCGGTGGTATAATGTGCATTAAAGCGAAAGCGACCCCCTAGGAGTTTATGCATATGCGTATTTTGGCAATAGTCAGCGGTGAATACGGCCGTCGGCACGTAGCGAACATTCGCCAACACGGGCCGGACAGCTGGACCGTTATCGAGTGGCAGGCGCCGGCCGTGCTGCCGCCCGTGATCGACTACCCCGAAGATTACCTGCCTGAGAGCTTCGCGCCCGCGGACCTGATTCTATCTTTTGCCGAAACAAAGGGGGTCGCCGAACTGCTGCCGGATATCGCCGAGATGACCGGGGCAAAGGGGGTACTGGTGGCCGTGGACAACCAGGCCTGGCTTCCCAAGGGGCTTGAACGCCAGCTTCATGGCTGGCTGGCCGATATTGGTGTCGCCTGCGCCACGCCAAAGCCGCTCTGCTCGCTGACGGAGACGGATTACGGCATCGCCCTTAAGGAGCGCAGGAGTTATGAAAACCCGCAAATCAGTGAGTTCGCGTGCTATTTCGGCCGTCCCGAACTCTCCATCACCGTTGATGAGAAGACGAAGCTGATCACGTCAGCTACGGTCAAGCGCGACGCGGTATGCGGCTGCACGCGCTATGTGGCCGCGAATCTTCCCGGTGTTCACGTCGACGAGGCCATCGAAAAAGCCGGCCTCCTGCACCATCACTTCCCCTGTCTGGCCAGTATGGTGAAACTGGATGATTTCAATCACGATACGCTGATGCACGTTTCTGGCCATGTGCTGCAGGATAAGATCATGGAACAGATCGCGCCCTATCGTACCGTTCGCTACATTGTGCCGGGCACACGAAGCGAGTAGGAGCCGGCAGGACGCAGGTGGCAGGGTTGCAGGGT
>JBJYWZ010000464.1:0-8917 GCA_046259725.1 Promineifilaceae bacterium (SeqCode)
TGGAGATGCCCAAATGGGAAGGCATGCCAATGATGGGCCCGCCGCCGATGATGGGCCCGCCGCCGATGATGGGTCCGCCTATGGGACCACCTCAAAAGCAGGAAGGACCACCCATGCAGCCACCGTCCGCGACTGAGAAACCGATGGGACCACCTATGGGACCTCCCCAGAAGCCGGACGGACCGCCGATGGAACCATCAATGGGTCCGCCCAGGGATGCGATGCCTGAAAAGGCTATGCCGGTGAAACCCACACCCCAATATGTTGTACTCGATCGAAAGATTACGCGTGATGGCGGCACGGCCGTGTTCTGCGACCTAAAACCCGGCACCTACGTGTTGCAAGGCGACGCAGCTGAGGGGATCACAGTCGGTCCTAACCGAGTTTACGTAATGCTTGTAGAAGATGATTTTCAGGAGGTTGTATTCAGCTTCACTTATTTGGATTGAGAATCCGAATAAATCACCGGTACAGTCGTTGTCCCGGCACAGCGACTGTACCGTAGTCCCGATAGAAGGTAAAAAAGAATAAGCCCACCATAACGGTGGGCTTATTGTGTTATACGCCCTGAGAGATTCGAACTCCCGACCTTCTGGTTCGTAGCCAGACGCTCTCATCCGCTGAGCTAAGGGCGCATTTTTATTAACGACCCCAACGATATCGTAACTGATACCGGCTGGCAAGGTTTGCCAGGGAGCCTTAAGGCGGGGAGGAAGGGATTCGAACCCTTGAACGGCTTTTTAGACCGTTAACCGCTTAGCAGGCGGCCCCAATCGTCCACTCTGGCACCTCCCCTGACGGTGCCTCTACAGGTTTAATAAGTTTTGCAGAGCTCTCTATGATAGAGAACCGGCGAGCGGAGGGAGAGGGATTCGAACCCCCGGTGAGCTTACACCCACTACGGTTTTCAAGACCGTCGCAATCGTCCACTCTGCCATCCCTCCAAACCACTCTAGAGGGTCAATCGAGCAGTATAGCATGCGCGTAAAATGATGTCAAAGCCTATAAAACGGCGCATATTATTACCGCCGCCAAAGCGCCAAAGCCGGGCTTAGGCAACGGCAAAGCGGTTGAGTCAAAAGCCGTCGTATAAATCTTGTTCTAAATGGTGGATATTGCCAGATCGGCTATCTCGAGGGTCTGAGTTTTAGCGGTTGGTAAGACGCCCCAGCGAAATCGGCCCTTTGCCGTGGCCACCATATACTGGTTATCGATCCAGCAAACAAAACCAAGGGGGCCGCGCGGGCTGAAGCTGGTTCGCAAAACAATCTCATCATTAACAATGAAAGTACAGCCATCGCTATACCAATGCAGTTTGTAGCCCTGCCAATCTGTCATCAGCCGTGGAAGCTGGGTGTAACTGATGTTTAGCCGCCGGCGAAGCCAGGGCCAGATTCGCCGGCGAAGTCCCCGAAATTGGTTTAGCAGCAGCACGGCCGGCGCCAGGGGTACGGTAAGCAGGGCGCTGGAAGCGCCCGCATCAATTGTGGCCGCAAACCAACCGCGGCCCGGACCATCTTCCGCAAAGGGCAGGTCTGACGGCTGGGAGGCGAAGAAGAACCAAGCCGCCTGGGGCAGTGCAGGAATACGGACGGTCGGATCGCCGAAAGGGGCGTTCCAGAAGCCAAACCCGGCCGTGCCGACGAGATCATCACGGCCGTGTGAGAAACGCGCACGAAGAGAGAGCAAAATACCTGGCCGCCAGGGATAATGACTGCGCCTGGAAGCCGGGCCATAATCGTCGACCTGAGCATCGGCATAGCCGCCAGCGGTTGGCGGCAGAGAGAGGCAGAGCGTTTTTTCATTTCTGACCTGCCCGCCGTTAAGTTCAAGAATGCGAAGGTCCATGTTTCAATTATGGGACAATAAGGTATAATTGCACACTCATTTGGAGACATATTTTATGGAACTAACCTG
Source organism: Promineifilaceae bacterium (SeqCode) (assembly GCA_046259725.1). GTDB lineage: Bacteria > Chloroflexota > Anaerolineae > Promineifilales > Promineifilaceae > JAACFF01. The sequence goes on from JBJYWZ010000464.1 coordinate 1,918, forward strand.
GTACGGATTAAGTTGCTTTCGCCTCTCGGAGCGCAAGCACGCGAGCATTGTTACAGACCCCTATGGCCGCACGATTGGGCTGCCGGAATTGAAGCTGCGCGCCGACGTCGTTACAGTCAGCCACAATGCCAAGGGTCACAGCTATTTACCGGCCGTCAGCGGCTCGAGACATGTGCTGGACGGCCCGGGCGAATATGAAATAGGCAGTGTTTTCATCACCGGAATTGCATCCTACAGCAAAGATGGCAACGGCCGAAACGTTATATACGTATTTGACATGGATGGCATCTCAGTAGCCCATCTCGGCGATATACAGCAAGTGCCTGAACAAAAAGAAATTGAGGCGCTGGGCCAGGTCAATATATTGTTAACTCCGGTGGGCGGCGGCAACAGCCTTAATGCGGCCCAGGCGGCCGAACTGGTTTCGCTGTTCGAACCGAATATCGTCGTCCCCATGCACTACAAGATACCGGGGCTGAAATTAGACCTTGATGACGTTGATCGCTTCTTGAAAGAAATGGGCGTTACTGAACCCAGAGAAGAAGCGACGCTGAAGCTGACAACAAGCGGCCTGCCGGAAGAAACCGAAACGGTGGTCTTAAAACCCAAGGTATAAGAAATGGGAATTAAACTGCTCATGCGCTGGAATATCCGGCCAGAGAAAGAATCGGAATATTTCGAATTCCTGGTACATGAATTTATACCGGCCTTAAATCGCCTTGGGGTGGAGGACATTCTAGTCTGGTACACGGCCTACGGTGAATGCGAACAGAAATTGGCCGAAGGCGTCATTCCATCTGAAGAGAAAATGCGCGAGATTCTGGCCAGCGAAGAGTGGATCGCCGTTACGGACAGGCTGCAATCTTATGTCGTCGACTATAATTTGAAGGCCATACAGGCCAGCAAAGGATTTCAGATTTAATATCCGGCGGCTAATATTAGCGACAAAAAAACGGGCCTGCAAATATCTTTGCAAGCCCGTCTCTGTTTCTAAAACGATTGCTTGAGGAACTACATCAGGCAGCGCTGGCAGCGGCGGCACTTGATTTAGCGGACTCGCTACCAGTATCCGTCTTACCAGGTTTGTCCTTCGGTTTCTCTGGCTTATCAGACTTATCAGAGCTTTTTTCGGCAGTTTGAACACGCCCGCTGCCGTTGGAGCTGCGGTGATCGGTTACATAAAAGCCCTTGCCTTTAAAAACGATTCCTACGGAACCAACGACGCGTCGAACGGGACCACCACAGACGGGACATTCAGTCAATGGATCGTCAGTCATACGCTGCTTTGCGTCGAACTGGTGACCACATTTTGTGCATTTGTAACTATATGTTGGCATACTGACTTTATCTAAGTCCTTCTTAGTGTACCCTACGAACACCGCCCGCTATTGTAGCGAGCGCAGGAGTATTTGACAAACGACTATACTATGTTAAAAAGCTTCTGTTAGTTTTACATTAGCATCCCGTTGATTCTAAATAAATAGCGCAGCAAACTAAAAGTGAAAAGGCGGTAAGAGCATGATTCCCAGTGAAGCAGAAGCAAGGATTAGAGCCCAGGTGTGGCAGGCGATCGCCGAAAATAATCTGGATTTGAGCAGTCTGGATAAGGAGACACGGTCATCGCTGGTCGATCTGGTGACGCTGGCGGCCCTGGACGCCGTCGACCATGAGCTGGGTAACCTCCTGGAAGAAAACCAGGAGAGCATCAAGTCAGAGACAGGTGAAACGGAAGCGTTCCTGGAGGATAACGAGCAGATTCTGTGGGAAGGACGGCCGTTCCTCTCTATTTCCGTCAACTACTTGATCACGGACCAGCGCGTCCGGGTTTCCAAAGGTCTCTTGAGCCGGACATTTGAGAACATCGAGCTGGTGCGCATTCAAGACATGGATCACAGACAGTCACTGGGTGAACGGATGCTCAATCGCGGTGACATTGAGATTCGCAGCCATGACCCGCACAGCCCGATTATCATCCTGGAGAACGTGCCCTCCCCTGATGAAGTCTATGATCTGCTACGGCGCGCTGTGCGTAAGGCGCGCCGCGATCTTGGCCTGACATTCCAGGAAGAGATGTAGTATCGCTGAGAGCACGTTAGACAAACAGTAACGTGCTCCATCATTCTCAAAAACTATCCGGGCAGCTCAAAGCTGACGCGCGCCCCGCCGCCGGGCACATTCTCGGCCCAAATACGGCCGCCGTGCGCCTCGACCACTCCGTGGGCAATTGACAAGCCCAACCCGGCCCCGCCTGTCGCCCGCGTACGCGCCTGCTCACCTCGATAGAACTGCTCGAACAGCCGCGGAATATCCTCTTCATTGAAGCCAGGTCCGCTGTCTTCTACGGATACAATCACGCGGTCACCGTCGCGATCAGCAGTGATGACTATCCGGCCTCCTTCAGGCGTATAGCGCAAAGAATTGGATATCAGGTTATCGAGCACGCGGCTGATCTTCGCGCTGTTGAGCGGCAGGGGATCGACATCCTCGCCAACATTCGCGGAAAGCTGTACCCCCCGTTCAGCGGAGATAGTTTGAAATCGTTCCAGGCATTCATCAATCAATTCTTCGAGAGAGTCCAGGCTCTTTTCCAGTTTGGCATCGACGCGATCTAGCTGCGCCAGCTCAAACATATCGTCGAAAAGAAGATTAAGCGCCATTACGTCGCTGAGGATAGAGCGGTAATATCGTTGTTCTGTTTCCGGATCGTCTAATACACCATCGTTCAGCGCTTCCACACGAACACGGATGCTGGTCAACGGCGTGCGCAGATCATGAGAGGTCCAGGCAATCAAATCGCGGCGCAGATTCTCCAGTTCGGTGCGCTGCATATCTACCGTCTCAAGTTGATCCGCCATTTCGTTGAATGCCAGGCCCACCTGAGCCACCTCGTCCTTACCAGAGATGTCTACCCTTGCACTCAGGTCGCCTTCCGCTAACTGCTGGGCCGTTATCGCGAGCTGCTGCAGACCATCGGTTACAGTAGCGGATACAAAGAGACCAAAACTGGAAGCGATGATGGCCGCAAAGAGCAGGAGTAATCCGCTGAGCTGCAGATCATGATCGCTGACAAACATCTGCTGCTGCATAATGCCTACATTGATCAAGGTCAACAAAGCGGCCCAGATATAGGTGAGCGTTAATGTACGCATCAACGAGCCAGAACGCGCCCAGCCGCGCCGGTAAAGCATGTAGCCGATGCCCAGGGAGAGCAACGAGGATATGCCGAGCGTTGTGATCAATGCACGCATCTCCGACGTCGGCGGCTGCATCAGCACAAGGAATAGAAGCGCCGCAACAATCAGCGCGAAAATGGCGCCGCCGACCAGGATCAGCCATGGCGCACGCCGGAACCAGGTCGATTCTTGTAGAGAGGTGTTCAGATCAATCGTGGACATGATTATGAGTCCTCCTGTTCGCCGCCAGATAGTGGTTCAAATTTGTAACCGACACCCCAGACTGTTTTCAACCATTGAGGTTCGCTGGGTGCAGCTTCCAGCTTTTCGCGTAAGCGGCGCATGTGCACGGTCACTGTACCCGGATCCAGATATTCGGAGAAGCCCCATACTTCTTCGAGTAACTGGTCCCGGCTGAAGACGTGGCGCGGATTACAGGCCAAAAACCACAATAGGTCGAATTCCGTTGCTGTAAGTTCGACCTCCGAGCCGCGTACAGTTACCAGCCGCGTCTGGGGATCGATCTTGATTTCGCCGTAATCAAGTGCGCGTGTACCGTTATCCGCCTCTTCCCCTTTGTGTGTGCGGCGCAGCACCGCCTTGACGCGCGAGACAAGCTCAGCGGGAGAAAAGGGCTTGGTCACGTAGTCATCGGCGCCCAGCTCCAGACCATAAATGCGATCCGCCTCCTGGCCGCGGGCGGTCAGGAGGATAACGGGCACATCGGCCGTCGGGTCCAAACGAAGCTGGCGCATAAGGGCCAGTCCGTCGAGCCCCGGGAGCATCACGTCGAGAACGACCAGGGCCGGCAGCTTCTGGTCAATCGCCTTCAGCGCTTCAAGACCGTCGTGCGCGACACGCACGTCAAAACCATCACGACGCAGATAGAGAGCCACGACCTCAACAACGGCCGTTTCATCGTCAACTACAAGTATATCGCCGTGATGGCCTAAATTGTGCTCACCTAAGACCATGTTCGATCACCCTTTCCAGTAGCGAGATAAAAAGCACACGATCAATAAACTATACCGGAAGAATGGCACATGCCTGGCAATCGTAATAATTCTGTAACCGAGTGATGCGTTTTGCGGCGTGCAGTTCAGGCAATGTTAAGGCCTGCGACTGAAAATGGCTTCTAAATAATGAGCATGGCGTCGCCAAAGGAGTAAAAGCGGTATTTTTCCTGTACGGCCGCTTCATACGCCTCCAGAATCAATTCGCGCCCGGCGAAAGCGGAGACGAGCATCAACAGGCTCGATCTCGGCAGATGGAAGTTGGTGAGCATCATGTCCACGGCGCGAAAGCGGTAGCCGGGAGCCAGGAAGAGATCCGTCGGCCCTTCGAAAGCGGCAACCGGCTTCCAGGGACACATATTGCTCGTCTCGCCCGCGGCATCACGCTGGCTGATATCCTCCAGTGATCCAGTTAAGCCTGCGGATCGCAGCGCGCCGGTTTCCAGTGTACGTACGGCCGTTGTGCCCACGGCAACTAACCGTCCTCCTGCCAACTTGGCCTCGTTTACGCGCCGCGCCGCATCGGGGGTCAAGCGTGCCCGCTCGCTATGGATCTTATGCTCAAAAATGTCATCGACCTCGACGGGTTTGAAAGTGTCCAGACCAACATGCAGCGTGCATGTTTCAAACAAGATACCCTGTTCGCGCAGGTCAAACAGAAGATCGCCGGTGAAGTGCAGTCCGGCAGTCGGTGCGGCGGCTGAACCAATTGACCGCGCGTAAACGGTCTGGTAGCGGCTGGCATCTTGCAGCGTCTCGTGAATATATGGCGGCAGCGGCGTGTGGCCGAGGGATTCCAGATCCTCGTCGATAAGATGATCGAAGCGCACGATGCGCTGCGGACCGTCCAACACCTCAACAATTGTAACCACGGTCTCTGTCAGGTTCCCGCCCTGATCATCGATGAAGATTTCCTTACCATTATCAAGTCGCTTGCCACCTACTAGCGCTTTCCAGTTCTGCCCATCCAGCCGTTCGAGCAGGAGCAGTTCGACTTTTCCGCCGCTGGGTTTATGGCCGTAGAGGCGTGCCGGGAACACCTTGCTGTCGTTAGCCAGCATGATATCTCCAGGTCGCAGATAGTCGCCCAACTCCCTGAAATTCCGGTGCTCTATCAGGCCGCTCTCGCGGTGCAGGACAAGCAGGCGTGAGTCGTCGCGGCGCGGTAGTGGATGCTGCGCGATGAGTTCGGTTGGCAGTTCATAATCAAATTCGTCTGTTTTCATGGGGTGCCATCAAGCGGTTATTTATCTGGGCGTCTCAGCGGCGGAAAAAGCGATAAAAGATATTCAATAAAATCGTCGCCAGGATGCTGACCAGGATCATCGTGGCCAAGGGGATATAGATTTTTACATTTTCGCTCTCGTAGCGGATATCTCCCGGAAGGTTGCCCAGCCAGGGGAAGAAACGGCTGGCGATCAAGATCAGCCCGCCGATGAGAGCCATAGCCAGTCCGATAATCAGTAAGAGGCGTCCAAATGCTATCATAAGTAGCTGTTGTGTCGCAGCGGGCCGAGCATCACCCGGCAAATGCGCCGCTTGCGCCACAGAATCCTGATTTATTCTGCCGGTGGGTCAAATAGACTTGGTTGAGCGGGGCCGCGCTCCACCTCCTGCTGTGGCAGTGGGATATTCAAATGGTTATAAGCATGCCGCGTGGCCATCCGGCCGCGGGCGGTTCGCTCCAGGAATCCAAGCTGCAGGAGATATGGTTCAACTACGTCCATAATGGTGTCCGACTCTTCGCTGATCGAAGCAGCGATCGTGTCCAGGCCGACTGGGCCGCCGCCGAATTTAACGATGACTGTGTCGAGAACCCGGCGGTCGAGGTCGTCCAAACCCAATTCGTCAATTTCCAGGAGGTCAAGCGCCGCTATAGCCGTTGGGCCATCGATTATGTTGTCCGCCCTTACCTCCGCGTAATCACGAACACGGCGTAGGAGGCGCAGGGCGACACGCGGCGTGCCCCGTGCCCTGCGCGAGATTTCGCTCGCGCCCTGTTCATCAATCGGTACATTGAGAATGCCCGCTCCGCGCTTGACGATAGACTCGATAGCCTCCAGCTCATAAAAATCCATGCGATAAGATGCGCCGAACCGAGCCCTCAGAGGCGCCGTGAGCAGGGCCAGCCGCGTCGTCGCGCCGATGACGGTGAAGCGCGGCAGCTTGAGCCGCACATTCTTTGCTCCCGGTCCTTTGCCAACAACAAAATCGACGACAAAATCCTCCATGGCCGGGTAGAGTACCTCTTCCACCGCACGTCCCAGGCGGTGCACCTCATCTATAAAGAGAATATCCCCGGCACGCATATTAGTCAGGATGGCCAGCAGGTCGCCGGCCCGCTCGATCGCCGGTCCGGCCGTATTCCGGATATTACCTTGCATTTCGTTGGCCACTACCTGGGCCAATGTCGTTTTTCCCAGGCCGGGAGGGCCGTGGAACAATACATGATCGAGCGGTTCCTGCCGTGCACGCGCCGCCTCTATGAGGATGGTCAAATTGGCTTTTAGCCTTTCCTGGCCCGTGAACTCGTCCAGGTGCTGGGGGCGGATGAGGCCGTCAAGCTGCTTTTCCTCCGGACGAGGCTGCGGGGATATAGTTCGTTTCCTTGCTTGCTCTTCGGTCATAAAAAGAACTCTCGTTTCCGAATTATACAGTCAGCCGGCCAGACTGTCAGCCTGCCAATGGTCAGCTCACAGACCCCGTGCAAATCGTAGCAAGTAGTAAGGGCACAAAATAGGCGGCTCAACCTGGTATTCATGCCGTATGCTTTTCGTGGTGCGCGTTCGGTGAAACCTCGGGTAGAATAAGTTG
>JBJYWZ010000465.1:0-5459 GCA_046259725.1 Promineifilaceae bacterium (SeqCode)
AGATCCCTCTGTGGGTACGGAATCTCGATACCGTTCTCATGAAACTTGTCCCACACTCTCAGGAGCACGGCGCTCTTGATATTCGATACGCCGTTTCGAGGATCACGGATCCAAATGCGCATCTCAATATCAACGGAGCTATCGCCAAAGCCCTTAAGGAGTACGTTTGTCGGCGGGTTCGTGAGCACGCGTTCCTCTTCTCGCGCAGCCTCAAAACACAACTCGATCGCCTTGCGCGGATCCGCCTTGTAGGAGATTCCGATAGGAATTTTTAGCCGTACAGCGTCGTGGCTGTATGACCAATTCACAACCTTCTCAGTTATGAGATCCTCATTCGGAATAAGCCATTCCGTGCCGTCACGCGTCACCACCGACGCGTAGCGCGCGCCGAGCGAGTTGATCCAGCCGAAAGTCTCACCGACTTGGATAATGTCGCCTGGTTTGATCGACCGGTCGAGCAAGATGATGATGCCGCTGATGAGATTGGAGACAATCTTTTGCAGGCCAAAGCCGATTCCAAGCCCGATTGCACCGCCAAGAAGAGCAAAAGCAGTTAGATCGATACCAACGCTGGAGAGCGCAACAGCGATGGCAATGCCGATGAGCACGATCTTGAGGAGTTTGACCAGGAGGACCTGGAAGGTGGGGGTAAGTTGCACACTTTGGGTAATGCGGCGCTCGAAAACTTGCGAAGCAACAATGGCGACCCACAGAAGGAGCGCGAGCGATACCACGGCTTTGAGCACCAGCAGGATGGACACGCGGACGCCGCCGACCCTAATGGCAACACTATCGAGCACCGCGACCGTATCGTCGAGAAGACCCAGGATACTGAGTGCTGCCACCGTCCAGGCTATAACGGTGATAGCTTTGGCCCACCCTGGATCCCGCACGAGATTGGACGTCAGCCGAATGACGAGCCAAACGGCCAGAAGGCTCACCGCGATGCGGATGATTTCTGCGTTCTGCTCAGCGTAGTGGTAAGCGGCAAGTGCGAACGCGAGTAAGAGCAGCCATGTCGCTGGCAACGTCAGAGCTGTCAGCTTCGAAGCATTCTTGAGGACGGCGGACGAGAAACGCTTGCGAGGCTCTCTCGCCAAAAGGATCTCGAACCAGGCCCTGAGCCTGCTAGCAATAGGCTTCGCGACGAGGAATAACGCCGCAACAACCAGAAACTGGACGAGGTTGGACCAAACAAAGACGTCGCTTCGGATCCAGGTCGTAAACAGTTGCTGCAGCTTGGTCAGATTCTCAATTCCGACAATGGAATCCACGTCTTATTCTCCCTCGAGCATTAAATCCACTTCAACCAGCGGAAAATGAGGAACTGCACGACTGCCAAAGCTGGAATGAGTAGCGCCACTAGGCCGAACGCCCAGCTTGACTCTACGCCGGGGATACCACCGACATTGATACCTAGAAGGCCCGTTAGCAAACTTGCCGGGAGAAGCAGCGTGGCAACGACGGTCAACAAATACATCGTCCGGTTCATTTGATCGTTGACGCGGCTATTAAGCTCATCCAACGCGATGGACGCGCGCTCGCGGATGGAGTCGAGGTCCTCAACGGAGCGCAGAGTCCTATCCGCAATTTCGCGGAGATATGCGCGGTCAAGATCGAGAAGCCAGTCTACCGGCTCCGACTGGAATCGAGACATGGCATCGCGCTGAGGTGACAGATAGCGGCGCAACCCGATCGCTTCCTGACGCACGGCGTGAATGCGATGGCGAAGCGATGCATTGGTCGCACTCAGAAGTTCGGCTTGGATCTCATCCACCCCGTCGTCGAGTTCACCGATGATTGGGTAAACGGGCTGCAGGAGCTGATCGGTTACTTCCGTGAGGAAGCTGCTGGCAGATCGCGGACCCTCTTGCTTCAGAAGTAGGTCGCGAATGGCTGTACCTGCCATGGCTCGTCGTCGCCGCAACGTGATGATGCGGTTTTCATCAAGCCACATGTGCAAGCCCACCATGTCGAGGCGGTCTTCACCGGCGCTGAGATTGATTCCGCGGAGCACGACCAAGAGGCCTGATCCGATACGCTGAACCCGCGGGCGGGTCGCCTGAGGCAAAAGAAGTGTCTCGGCCGTGGCCTCGTCGATGCCTGTATCATGCAACACCCAGGACCGCATATGATCCCCGGTGCGGTCACCGTGCACCCACAGCACTCCGTCCTCCGGTTTCCACGCTTTGATCCCTGGCCAATCAATCTCGCGACCACCACCCTTTCCATCCAAGACAAACGCGAAGAGCAAACCATCAACCTTATCCATCCACAGAACCTCGCCGATTTGCGGTCGCTACTGATACAAGGGCTCCATTTCTTCAACTTCGCCCGCAGCTCGCAGGTCACCCCACAATGCGAGGGGACGCTTTTGGTTGCAAGCTGCAGGCTCAGATCATTGCCAGAAGTCCGTCCACGGGGCGGCGGGAACGCCTGGACAATGGTCTGGATGAGTGTTGTCCGTTAGGGATCATCAACGGCCGCTGTGATGCGGCTGGAGCACGTCCGGTTTACCCCCCTAAGCTGCCAGCTCCGGTCGCGCTATTGGAGTGGCTTCGGTGCTATTGGCGGACCTTAGTGGAGTCGCTCCGCAAACCGGTTACTTGCGTACTGAGTTCTGACCCACTGCATAATGGGGCGGCGTTCCCAACGGGCACAATCAGCCTTGAGATCGTCTGTGAGAGACATCTCATGGTAGACGGGCATCTCCGGGGGTCTGGCAAAAGGTGCAAGCAGACTAGCGACTGTAACGTCGGCTCTACTGAATTTGCCTCCGACAAGATAAGGGCGGCCGTCGTTGAGCTTCTCATCGAGCCAGTCCAACTCGACCTCCAGAATTGAGCGGCTCTCTGACGCAGCGGACGGGGTGACGTCATAGGCTGACATCATCACTCGCCGCGTCACCGGCCACATCATGTTGCCGACTAGACGATGCGTCCGACTGGTGTTCTGAAACAGTCCGGGCTTGGCATAGTGAGGGAACCGAGGGAGGATTTCGGCATATGCGAGGCGTCTAGCGTGCCAACCGATAACCTTGTCGGCGCGTTCCTCAATTTCCAGGGACCCCTCTTGCGTAAGCTGGCGGCTCGGGTCTTTTGCCTTGGCGTCTGCCCAATCAATGACCGCGCCACTTCCCTGCACGACTTTGTCTTGATCTCGCACTATGGGAAGCGTGGTTTCTTCGGCACCACAACGTTTCGTCAGAATTTGATGTAATCCTGGTGGCCAACTTATCTCTTGGTAGTCGATGTCGTGCCAGTCTAGGGCCCAGCGCGCCTTTTCGCAGAAGTGGGAGATCCCGAAGGTGATCAGGCATACGTCTTTGTGGGTCATCAGACCCTCCATCGCTGAGTGAGCCTTTTACATCCAGCAGTTTAACAGCTAGATGTTGCACCACAAAAGCGCATTAGGAGAGCGGACATATTGCGCTCTGGGTCATTGGGCGACATTAGAACGCGGCCCTTTGGGGTCAAAAAACGGACGTTAGGCGGCGGGCGCAGCGAGTCGCGCTCGAACGTAGCTTTAGGGATACACTTTCGGAAAAAATTGCAGACCAGCGTAACATTTCGGCACTAGGCCGTCGCACCCACGTTAAGGTCATCTTTCGGTCTATGGGGGGGATCATATGACCCCGGATGAGAGGGAAATCAGCGAACTCAGGGAGCGTGTGGGTGTTCTCCACTTCGCAGTGGTGAGCCTCTTCATGGCTGAATCCGTGGCTACCAAGGGCTTCCATAGACCAGTCGAAGATGTCTTTCAGGAAGACGCGGGTCATTCGCCTGTGGTTCCGGCACCTCTTGATCAAGCTATCCGATCTTTTGCGGCCCAGGTCGTCGCGCAGCTCAGACAAGGCAAACTAGAAGCGTGATGCAAGCCTAATCAATGGCTCGATCTATGCCTTTGAGCACATTGGCGAAGCCTAAACGTTGACGCTCCCCACATTCACCTATTCTACGAAGTCACCAGGACGCTAATGGTCCTCAACCAATGCCGCTTGGGGGTCATTGGGCGACATCGGAAAGAGGCGTTGTGACGACCGCTTTGCGCCCGTAAGCAGACATCCTCTGCCTCGGCATTGAGGTCTGGTAGGTGCCAACAAGCGCCGCTCCCGCATTCAACCGCTTGGATCTTGTCGCGAGCTACTTAGACTTCACCGCTGAAAGTGGGATGCCATGTTGCTTGGTTGGTCCAACCTGCTCCACGTCGATGGACCCGGCAAGCTGGTCGAGCGCGAGGAGAATACGATGCAGCAGATCGCTCTCTCCACCTGGCATTCCCTCCTCGACAGCGACACAGCCTTCGGTCGCGTCATACTCCCAGCGCCGCAGAATTTCGAGCTTCTGCTGCTTTGACAGGCCATCGTGAACAAGAACCGCCTCCGGCGCAGCAAACACTGATCCGGGGTTAAACAGCGCTTGCTCCACATCCACCGACGTTGGCTCATCAGCATTTCTCATGGCACGACCTCCTGTGCTAGTACCGGCAAGGTATGGACGGACGTAGATTTTGAGTCATGCCAGAGAGACACGGGCCAAGGATCAAGATCCCAAAAGACCGAAACCGTGCTTTGATTCGGGAGCTGGCGACGAAGGCCTCTGGCACAAAGCTTCTTGATGAGGGCTTCGTCAACGCCCTTCACAACTGAGCGGCCAATCAGCGTGCGGGGAACGGCCGTGTCGCCGAAGCGTCCAACCATGTCGTCCTGTACGCGCGGCGTCGTCGCATCCAGGAGCGTGTAGGGAATGTTGTTGCGGGCAAGAATCGCGCGAACTTGACGGCATGACGGGCACCACCAGGCGCTATAAAGATAGACGCGCTGGCTGCAGCCCGCCGCCTCGGCTACCGAGCTCGACGAGACGAGTAGGAGCACTGTAGCAAGAATTGTGGCTGCAAGGCTTGCGCTAACACGAATAGTTTCTATGTGTGCTCTGCGGGATGGTTCGCTGCGAAATAGTCCTAACATGTCGGTCGAAATATCTGTCTGTTGGTCGCGCAGATCATCAGAATTTTAGAGTGATCGGTGGACACTTTTGCACATAAGACCCGCGCAGGGCTCTACCAATTTTCCTCGACCGCGAGAGATGCCGGCACCTAACGACCAAGAAGCCAGAAAATCAGACTCAGTACGACGCTAATGAGCAGGGACGTGGCAAGCGGCAAATAGAATGTGACGTTCTCTCGCTCGATAACAATGTCACCAGGGAGACGTCCGAGCCCCAGCTTGGAGAGGACGGGCCAGAGAAGCCCCGCGGCGACTAAGACCAGACCGAAAATGATGAGTGTCCGTGACACGGGCCCTCGTTTCCCAGGCGGTTTTGGGCCTTAGCCTTTCTTGATCTCAATCTTTTTCTCGCGCTTCTGCGCCTCGTCCGACTTAGGCAGAATGACCGTTAGAACGCCGTTCTTCACGGTTGCCTCGATCTTGTCGGGTTCGATGCCATCGGGCACGCCAAACG
>JBJYWZ010000466.1:0-5150 GCA_046259725.1 Promineifilaceae bacterium (SeqCode)
AGCTGCACCAGTTCCTGGAGAGCGTTCTGGCGGCGACAGTGGAGACCTTTCGCACACCGACCGCCTTTGTGGCCGCGCTGACCAATGAAGGTCCGCGGCTGGAGGCAGTGGTTGGGCCGCTGGAAGCCCCGGAAAGTATCCTGGAAGACGCCAATATTCGCCAGATCGCGCGCAGCGGCAACGGCAGCGAAGCATACGAGGAGAGCCTGGAAGTGGTCGACGGTCTTGTTCTCTGGCAGGATTACTGGATCAAGCCGTTAAGCAGCCGCCATTCGGACAGCCTCATGGGCATTTACGGCATGCGCTCGCGCGCCGCGGCTCCTGATCTCACGGAGGCGGAACAGGAGATTTTTGACCAGTTGAGCGATCAGCTCACGAGCGCGCTGGAGGATCGCATCTTGCAGCAGCAGGTATTCGCCTCAGTGGAAGGTCTGCTGCCGGAAATCACCGCCCTGCAGAAGCGCAGCAAAGCGGCCGTCTATGGTGGGCTGCCGGCGCTGACCGGCGCCAACCAGCCGGGGCAGGTTTTGCTGGACGACCCAGACTTCAACCAGATGGTGCGCGACGCTCTGACCCATTATTGGGGCGGCCCGAAGCTGACTGAAAGCCCGCTGCTTGACCTGCGGATCGTTCAGGTCGAAATGCCCGAACACGGCAACAATCCAACCAACGCCCTGCGCGCCATTTTGGCCGAGGCTATTGAGCAGCAGCGTCCGGAAGGGCAGCGCAGTATGACCACGGGTGAATGGATTCTTTATAATATCCTGGAATTGAAGTTCATCCAGGGCAGGCGCGTGCGTGACGTGGCGCGGCGCCTGGCGATGAGCGAATCCGACCTGTACCGTAAACAGCGTGTGGCCATCGAAAATGTCGCCCGCACCATTGCCACGATGGAAGAAGAGGCGCAGACCAAGACCGAAGCCGTTCCCGCCGCCGAGCCCGAAACCGCGCACGCTGATTAATTTCTAATTTTCAATTTGAGATTTGTATTGCGCACTTCAATGCGCTGAAGACAGCAAACAACGGCTGAAGCCGTCACTAAGAACCATACTGCAGTGAGCATGATTCATTGAAACCATTTAATTATCAGGACGGCGTCCTGAGCTGCGAGGACGTACCTCTGACTGATATCGCAGCCAAGGCCGGCACGCCGGTTTATGTTTACAGCAAAAAGGAGCTGCTGGACCGCGCCAGGGCGTATCATACGGCCGCGGGCGAGGATGCCCTCGTCTGCTATGCAGTGAAGGCGAACAGCAGTCCGGCGCTGCTGCGTTTGCTGCGGGGAGAAGGACTGGGCGCCGACGTTACCAGCGGCGGCGAGCTGTTCCTGGCCCTGCACGCGGGCATCCCGCCGCAGAAGATCATCTACTCCGGCGTCGGCAAACGGCCGGATGAGATAGACATGGCGATTTCGGCCGGCATTGGCGCCTTGCATATTGAATCGGAGCAGGAACTGGACCTGATCGGCCGTATGGCTGCGGACCTGGGCCGTGTGGCCCGCATTTCCATACGCGTCAATCCCAACATCAGCGCCGACACCCATCCCTATGACAGCACCGGGCGGCTGGAACACAAATTCGGGCTGCCGCGAGAAACGGCCGTTTCACTCTACAAACGCGCCGCTGCCGATCCCTGGCTTGAGCCGGTAGGCGTGGCTGCACATATCGGCTCGCAGATCAGCGATATACGGCCGTATCGCGCCCTGGCCGAGTATCTCGTCGATCTGGCCGGCGAGCTTAGCAGCGCCGGCGTCGACCTCACCTATGTGGACGTTGGCGGCGGGTTGGCGATTGATTACAACGAAAGCGGCGTGCCGCCAGTCGCCAGGTGGGTATCGGCCGTCGCCGGGCCGGTAGAGCGCGCCGGGTACCGGCTCGTAGTCGAACCGGGACGATCCATCGTCGGCCCGGCCGGCGCCCTGGTCTGCGCCGTGCTCTATACCAAGGAGCAGGGCGGCAAGCGTTTTGTCATTGTCGATGCGGGCATGAACGACCTGGTGCGCCCGGCGATGTATAATGCCTACCATGCGGTGCGCCCTCTGTGTGAAGCCAACGGCTCGCGCCCAGAGATCACGGCCGATATCGTCGGCCCTGTCTGCGAAACCGGTGATTTCCTGGCCCGCGACCGCCTCATATCCGAAGTGCGGCCCGGCGAACTGCTGGCTTTGATGAACGCCGGCGCTTACGGCTTCGCCATGAGCAGCAACTATAACGGCCGTTTGCGCCCGCCTGAAGTCCTGGTCGACGGCGCTGACTTTCACCTGATCCGCCGCCGCCAGGCGTATGAACATTTGTTGGACGGCGTGATCAGTGTTCAGTGAGCGGTATTCACTAAACAGTACGAAACGCCACGTACCGCGCATTGAAAAGCGAAGAACTGAACACTGAAAACTGAACACACTGAATACGGAGGCAAAAATGGAACCTTTCTTCAGAGACTATTACGACCGGCTGTCGGAGCTGCACCACGATTTAGAAGACGTCATTGAAGGGCTGCCTGTCGAGGCGCTGGATTGGTCGCCGGGGCCGGAGGTCAATTCGCTTGCCGTGCTGATCGCACATACGGCGGGATCGGAACGGTACTGGATCGGCGAGGTGGCGGGTGAGGATCCCGCCGGCCGCGACCGGGCGGCCGAGTTTGAGACCAGCGGGCACACGGCCGATGAGCTTAAGGAGCTCTTGCAGCGCGCGCTTGCTCATTCGCGCATGGTGCTGTCTGGCCTCGCGCTGGATAACCTCGCCGAGGCCAGAGTCGCACCGATGCAGGGCCGGTCGGTGACCGTGGCCTGGGCGCTGCTGCACAGCCTGGAACACACGGCCGTTCACCTGGGCCACGCCGGAGTCGGCCGTCAATTCTGGGAACTGGCCCAATCATGAAAACTCTGGGCCCTGACAATTTCGCCCGCGCCCGTGCCTATCTCCTGAACGAGGCGCGCCCACTGGAGCGCGCTCTCTTTCGCTACCATTTCGAGGATGGAACGGCCGTGGCCGTATGGCAGGAGCTGGCCGCGTTTCAGAATGGGGACGGCGGCTTTGGTCACGCGCTGGAACCTGATGTGCGCACCCCTACATCCTCCGCCCTGGCTACGGGCATCGCCCTGCGCACCCTGGCCGAGATCGGCGCGCCTCCTGAACACCCGATGGCCCAGGACGCGGTCGGCTACCTGAAAAAGACGCTTGATCCGCAGACGCTGACCTGGCGCGTCGTGCCGCCGGACAGTAACGACTATCCGCACGCGCCCTGGTGGCACGATGAGGATGGCAGCCTCTCGGTTACCTTTGACGCCTTCCAGATCATTCCCCGCGCCGAGCTGGTTGCTTACCTGCACGCCTTTAGCGATCTGGCGCTCGAGCCCTGGCTGGAGGATGTGACTGAAGCGGCCGTCCTGGCGGTTGATGGGCTGCCGCTTGGCGGCGGAGGCGGCGATGACCTTGTCTATGCCCTGCGTCTGGCCGGCGCGGAGCATCTGTCAGCTGAAAATCGCGAACTCCTGCAGCGCCGCGTGCGCGAGGCCGCGCCGGCGGCTGTCACGCGCGATCCCGCCCGCTGGGCGACCTACAGCATCCCGCCGCTTAAACTGGCCCCGTCGCCCGATTCACTGGTGGCCGATCTCTTTGCGGAAGATATCCAGAAGAATCTGGATTATGTAATCGACAGGCAGACAGCCGGAGGTTATTGGGAACCAACCTGGGATTGGGGCGGTTTTTATCCCGATGCCTGGCAAGGCGCCCGCGACGAATGGCGCGGCGAAATCACGCTGCATAATCTGCTTGCCCTGCGCGCGTACGGCCGTTTATGACATGATGCCGGCCACGGTTGTCATTCCGAGGAATCGAGGAATCTCAGACGGCCGACCCTTCCGAGACCGAAGCCGGATGCAGCGGCAGCGCACAATTGACAGCTTCCAGGATAAACCAATGCGAACCTGAGCAGTTGCTTTGCGGCACTCCGCAGGGCAAAGGTTTGCGGCATAATTACTTCTTATGGGCCTCTTTCACGACAAACCTTCCTGGCAAAACCCCTTCTACACCCTGCGCGAAGAGATCGCCAACAGCGTGACGCACGGCGTCGGCGCCGCGCTCAGCCTGGCCGGTCTGGTCACCCTGATCGTACTGGCACATCTCTATGGCGACGGTTACGTCGTCGCCGGCTTCACCATATTCGGCGCCAGCCTGCTGATCCTCTATCTCGCTTCCACGCTGTACCACGCCATCCAGCACAGGCCGGCCAAGCGCATCCTGCGAAAATTCGACCATGCGGCCGTTTATCTGCTGATTGCCGGTACCTATACGCCCTTTTTGCTGATCAGTTTGCGGGGCACGATCGGCCTGCCGCTCCTGGCCGTGGTCTGGGGGATGGCGCTGTTGGGCGTCGTCTGGAAGATGTTCTTCACTGGGCGGTATGAAGTCATTGCCACCATTGTCTATGTCTTGATGGGCTGGATGTGCGTTCTGGCCCTGCGGCAGATGCTGCAAAATGTCCCTCCGCTGGGCGTGACTTTGCTCTTTGCCGGGGGCATCGTCTACACGATCGGCGTGCTTATCTACGCGCTGGAAAAGATACCCTACAATCACGCCGTCTGGCATCTGTTTGTGCTCGGCGGCAGCGCCTGCCATTTCGCGGCCGTCATGACGCTCCTGCCTGGCTGAACGCTAAAACAAAAAGATGCCAACTTTTTGGAGGTTGGCATCTTTCAAAATGGCGTCTTTAAGAAGTCGGCATTTTTGGGAATTTACGGGCTTGTCACCACACGATCAGGCTTAATGCGAATAACGACACGCTCCTCTTTACCTTCCAGGTCCGCGGGGGCCACACCGCCATAAAAATGCTCCGCGCCGGCATAAAGCTTGGCCAGTGCATCGATCACTTTGTAATCCTCGTCGGGAGTGACGGAATCAACCACACCGCGCACGTCGATCCAGCGATAGGGGTCTTGTGGATCGAGCACCATTAAAGCCACGTTTTTGTTCTCGCGAATATTGGTTTCTTTGCGCCGTCCTTTGGCGGTGCCAACGGTTACGACCTCGCCGTCGGAAAGAGTCCAGACGATGGTGTTTTCCGGCCCGCCATCAGGCGCGATGGTGGTAAAGACCGCGAAATAGGGTCCAGTGAGTAGATCGAGATGTGATTCGGGGATAGCTGCCATGATA
>JBJYWZ010000467.1:0-15503 GCA_046259725.1 Promineifilaceae bacterium (SeqCode)
GGAGAAACGATTGAGATCGTCGGATTCATAGATTACACCTGCAGCGTAGCCAGCAGACCAACGTGGTCTGACGGGTACAGCGTATTATCTTCGCTTGCCGACTCATCGCAAAAGATTTCCACCTTAGACACGCGCCGCACGGCCGTTGAAATAAAGACGTAGTCGCGGCACTGCCCGATTTCACTCGATTTGTTGCTCAGGACGGTTGGATAAGTCGCCAGGGGATCGCGCCCATAAAAGGTTTCATAGGCTGAACGGAAAGACTGTTTGATATGTTGGACCGCTAATCCCTCCGGCGATTCACCCATATCACCGGCAATCACCTGAATTGGCACACGTTTGTGTCCGTAGAGCCAGGCCATCATCTTCAATGCCTGGTCATGTCGTGCTTCTTTCTCAAAGGGAACAAGGTGCAGCTGAGTCGTCACGAAATCCATGGTCTGATGCGACGGGAGTTCGATATGCGCCCGCAAGGCGAAGCGTCCCCCGTATCCAAGGCTGAGGCTCTCACTGTAAAGGATTGGCAGCCGGCTCAAGACCCCGATCGCGCCAGGAGAACCACGTAATGTACGGCGCTGTCCTTTTTGCACCAGGCGGTAAGGCTCTTTGTCCGAACCGCTCAGTCGCACATTGATCTGTTTGCAAAGCCAGACAGCCTGGCGAATGGGAGTGTTAATTTCTTGCAGGCTGATCAGATCAGCGCCGGACTCCATGAGCTGGGCCACAAGCAAACTGCGCCTTTCCGGCCAGCGATCTTCCCGCCCATGGATGCTAATAGTGGCTACCGTAACAGGTGTATCCATCTGGCATTCGCTGCTGCAATCCTAATCAGTAATCCACAACTCCCCCGTCCCAATAAAGCGGATGCTCTCTTCATCAAAGGAGATCGCACGCAAATTAAGGCGGACCGCCACATTGTCACGCAACACCCCTGTCCACACCAGAGAATCCCCCTGCGCCAGGTTGGGATAGCCGGACAAACCGCCGATTCTGGCGAGAGTTGAGCTCTGGTTGCCCATGCCCTGTGTCTCGGGACCGAGATAGGTCAGCGTCGTTCCAGGTATCTGCCTGTTCACGGGCACGTGGTAATCGATAACGAGATTCCCCATATGCAAATTCGCTTCAGGATCGCCCTGGATAGGCAGAGGCTCCGGCTGCGGGAAAAGGACGATAATCTCAACTGGACCGCCAACGGGCATTCCGCCAAAAAAACCGGCCGTTAGACGCAGGTTGTAGTTAGCAAAGACGCCCGGCGCAATTACGCCGCTCCAGTAGAAAGAATCACCAGTTCGTTTAACCGCCTTCTGCCCGCCTATGGAGACTTCATATCCACCATCGGTGCTGCCTAAATATGTGAGCTGAGTGCCAGGCACGCTCTCACCCGGCTTCAAGGAAATCGCATAGGCCGGAGACAAATATGAAATGGTGTCGCCCATTGGCGTAGGCGAACCGACCGGCGTCGGCTCGACCAGGCCGGGCATTCTGGGCATCTCTGAAAACTCAGGTACCCGGCAGGCAAGCGCGGGCAGGGCCAGCAGCAAGAAAAGCATCAGCAGCCCGCGTATCCTCTTAAATCCCCCAACCGCCATGATCAACTTCAATATTGCCAACATGTAACTTAGACGTCACATCAGGCGCTAAGGTTCCCAATCATATAATGGAGCGCCCGCTCCCTGACGGCCGTTATTCACAACTGCCGGCAGGAATGCCCGGCGCTCCGCTGCTAAAGTAATGTTACTCCGACTCCTCAATTGTAACCGATTGGATGACATCACCGGGCGGAGCATCAGGGTTTTGGGCAGGATCGCGCAGCGTAATGCCTTCTACGACGTCCATGCCTTCGATCACCCGGCCAAAGATCGTGTAACCGCCGTCGAGGTGCGTCGCGGGAGCCAGCGTTATGTACCAGCCGCTGCCGTTCGTGTCCGGACCACGGTTGGCCATAGCCACCACGCCTGCGGCATCATGTGAAAGTTCGGGATCAATTTCATTGGGAATCGTGTAGCCCGGCCCGCCCATGCCCGTGCCGCTGGGATCGCCAGTCTGAGCCATGAAGCCATCCAGCACACGGTGGAACGTAATGCCGTCGAAGAATCCTTCTTTGGTCAGAAACACAAAATTGTTCACCGTCTGCGGCGCTGAGGCGGGCAAGAGTTCAATTACGAACTCGCCACCATTCTCCATCTTGACCCGCGCGTGATAGGTCTTATTGGGATCGATATTCATGTCAGCCGGCTCGTCCCACTGCGGAAGATCAGCCACGGCAATCATATCTTCAACAAAACCTTCCCAAACGGTGTAATCGATGGGTATATTCCCGGCAGCCACCTGACCGTTAACTAGCGCAGACGGCGTGCCCGGCAGTCCCAGAGCAACCGCCTCCTGTTCCAGTGCGGACACATAGGCGGCATAAACGTCGTTGTCAAGATCGGCCGTGAATTTATCGACATCAAGATTGAGTTCACCGGCCAGGTCAATAAAGAACTGGCGCGCACCGGCTTCATCCAGCCCCGACCACTCTCTTTGCCTTTCAAACAGCGCGTCGTGGTATTCCCAGAAGGCGCCTTGTGCGCCGGCAGCTTCTGACGCTTCGGCCGATTTCTGGGCGTTAGGATGGATCTGGTTTAATGGAAAATGGCGATAAACAAGTTGTACATCATCAGGAAAGGCATCTACCAGACGCCCCATCAGGGGTGCAAACCCTGCGCAGCCTGGTCACTGAAAGTCACCATATTCGATAATGGTTACCTTCGGATCGCTCGCTCCGGTGACGTAATCCTGCTCGCGTACCACGCTCGCTTCCTGCGGGGTCGCGCCAGTGACCACAGATGCTTTACCGGCCTCGGAAGTTTGACCATTCTGCGGCGTTTCCTGATCGCTCTCCTGTGGCGCGGCCGCTTCGCCAACATCGCTGCTCTCAGGCGCCGGAGTAGCAGCGGGCGCAGTCGCCGATCCACAGGCTGCTAAGAAAATCAAAAGAGGCAGAAATAACAATTTGCGCATAGAATTTACTCCTCACGTAGGTTCTGAGCATTCTATCACAGTCACAATGATGTGCTAAGCTTCTGATAACTCCCTATAACAATCCCCCTTTACTGTCACAGGCATATGTTTGGCCTTTCCCCTGGCCGCAGAATGAGAAAAAGGTCACAACTGAAACTAAAACACACGTTAAGGCGTCCCCTAAATGAGCGGGCCCTATTTTATGCATCCAGCCCTCGCGAGGTAAAATAGCGGTCCAAGGAGACCTAATGATGATTCGTAACGTTCATATCATCTTTTTTCTAACATTGATTCTGGTGATTCTGGGCGCATGCAGCAGCGCGCCGCAGGCGCTGCCGACGCTTCCGCCACCGCCAGGTGAATCCGGCGGTCTGGCTACGGCCGTTCCCGATCAGGGCTACCCTTCATCGGAGGTACTGCCTCCCGCAACCGCGACGCTCGAACCTGGTTATCCCGAACAGCCTGTGGACCTTCCGCCTACCGTTGATCCCTATCCTGGCGGGCTGGTCTGGATCGTCCGCCCGGTCGGCATCCAATGTGAGGAAGGCACCTCTCCTGGATACGGAGATTTACGGGAGGCGACCAGTACATTGACTGCCGCCGGCATCGCTGTTGCCGATGCCGAGATGACAGAAATGATGGTTGCCGCGTCATGTGGTTCGCCGACCAGTGCGCACTTCCGAGTGCAGATCGCCGCCGACGATCTGCAAACTGCCCTCTCAATGGACTGGACACAGGAATAGCGAACATCCATCGGAATCCCCCGTAGGGGCAGACCCCCGTGTCTGCCCGCTGCAACTTAACCGATCAATATCAGTCAGGCTGTTCAGGCAGCGCGGTATATCGAATATGATCAGGCACAAGACTTTCGCCAGCAAGTACCAGTTGCGGCGCCAATATAGTCTTCAATTCCCATCCTCTTCGCCAGATTACTTGTCTGGATAATGCCCACTTGTTAAAATTTTCACAATCTAAGAAGCCTGTTAATCGTCGCGGCGTCTGACGTCGCCGCAAACCAAGGCAGCCGATGGCGCGACGCTTTGTGGAATTCGTTTCCATGGGAGGGGTTGTGGTGCACTCGGCATTGTTGGTTCGGTTTCCGTTAGTTCTTTTCTTGCTTAGCGGCTTTACTTTGTCCCATAATCCTTTTTCCCACACGGTTGTTTCGGCATCCAGCTCCCCTACCGCCCCAGCTAACCTCTCAGTTACAGAAAACGTTGGCCAGGACCGGCAGATTAACTTTGCTGGTGAAACGGCGGACTTTATGCTGATCAATGAAGTGGATGCCGTGGCCGGGTCGCTGGATAACAACGAGTTCATTGAACTGTTTGATGGAGGAATTGGGGGGACGGCGCTCGACGGCTTGAGCATCGTTCTGTTCAGCGGGCATGACGACAAATCCTACGCCGCATTTGATCTCACGGGTCAGCAAACCGACGAAAACGGTTATTTTCTCCTGGGAAACAGTGATGTGCCTGGCGCTGACCTGATAATGGCCGACAGTCTGCTGCAAAACGGGCCGGATGCTGTCGCCTTATACGGCGTCGAGGCGGCGCAGATGCCTGTGGGCTCGGCCGTCACCGTAGAAAACCTGCTTGATGCGCTCGTCTACGATACGGATGATGTCGATGACCCCGGCTTGCTTCCCCTGCTTTTACCGGGAGAAGAGCAGGCGAACGAAAACGCCCGTTTCCTTGATCTATTTCATTCATTGCAGCGCTGTCCCGACGGCAGCGGCGGCCAGCGACGTACAGGAACCTATTGGCCTGATACCCCAACGCCTAAAAAGCCCAACACCTGTGTGATTGACGAAGGCCCGCAGGTGTTGGCCGCAACTCCTGGCGACGGCGCGATTGACGTACCGTTGGATAGCGACATAACCATAACATTTAGTGAAGATGTTGTCGTTTCCGGCGATTGGTTCGATCTGACCTGCCAGCGCAGCAGCAGTCATGCGGTCGTTTCGAGCGGTGGAGGGTCGCTTTATACCCTGCAAATCATGGAACCCTTTTCCTATGGCGAAGCGTGTCAGGCGACTATCTTTGCGGCGGGAGTAAGGGACCTTGATGCTGCCGACCCGCCAGACCATCTTGCAGCAGATTTTATCTGGTCTTTTGCTGTGGTACCGGCCCGGCACCTAGTAATTAACGAGCTAGATGCCGACACGCCAGGAATAGATACGGCCGAATTCATCGAACTCTACGACGGCGGCGAAGGGAATACCACGCTCAACGGCCTGGTCCTGGTATTCTTTAATGGCGCCAACGATCTTTCATATCGGGCAGTGGACCTCAGCAGCCATCAAACAAATTCAGAGGGGCGCTTCTTGCTGGGTGGTTCGCATGTTCCCGGCGTAAGCCTGGCGATACCCGACGGCGCGCTGCAAAACGGGCCTGATGCCGTGGCGCTTTATTCAGGCAGCGCTGCGGACTTCCCCACTGGTTCTCCTATTTCGACCCGTGGCTTGCTGGATGCGCTGGTATATGGCCCCGCCGGAGAGCCGGACGCCGGACTTCTCACGCTACTTGCCGAGGGTGAAAAGCAGCTTGATGAAGACGGCCGTGACAACGTCCAGGCGGATTCGATACAGCGCTGCCCGGACGGCGCAGGGGAGCAGAGACACAGCGCATCCTTCCTGCCTAATCTGGCCACGCCGGGAGAAGCCAACAGATGCAGCTACGATGCGGCTCCGCAGCTGGTCGCGCTGTCTCCGGCCGCCGGAGAGGAAAATGTGGCGCTGGATACGATTCTCCATCTCACCTTTAGTGAGGCAGTCGATTTGGAGGAAAATTGGATATCAATGTCCTGCGAAAAGAGCGGAAGCGTGACCTTCTCTGTTCAGCACCAGAAGG
Organism: Promineifilaceae bacterium (SeqCode); assembly: GCA_046259725.1. Lineage (GTDB taxonomy): Bacteria > Chloroflexota > Anaerolineae > Promineifilales > Promineifilaceae > JAACFF01. Next base: position 5,856 of record JBJYWZ010000467.1, read on the forward strand.
ACCAGGCCACGCTGACACCCCAGAACAACTTGCTGGCCAACGATAAATGCACGGTAACGGTTCTGGCTGACCGTGTGCACGACAGCGACAGCGAAGATCCGCCGGATATGCCGGCGCACGACTTTTCCTGGTCATTTTCGACTGTGACGATTCCAGTCGCGCGCCATATGCTGATAAACGAGGTCGATGCGGACACAGAAGGGGAGGACACGGCCGAATTTATCGAACTGTATGATGGTGGAGAAGGCAATACGGCCCTTGATGGTCTGGTCCTTGTCCTCTTCAACGGCAGTGACTCTCGTTCCTACAGGTCGCTTGGCCTCGACGGCTATCATACCAATGCCAGCGGCTATTTTCTGTTCGGTAACAAAGCAGTACCGGGAGTGGATTATCTGATGGCCAATGGAACAATTCAGAATGGACCCGATGCTGTGGCCCTTTATGCCGCTGCCGCGGCTGACTTTCCCGCAGGCACGGCCGTTACTACCGAAGATCTGCTCGACGCCATCGTCTACAGCACAGGCATTGAAGAAGCGGCGAAGTTAATGCGTCTGCTGCGTAAAGGCGAAGAGATTGTCGACGAAGACAGCCGTGGTTTCAAAGATACTCACTCAAACCAGCGCTGTCCCGACGGCGCCGGCGGCCAGCGGATCACCTCAGGCTACATCCAGAACCAGCCCACGCCAGGGACTGCCAATAACTGCACGATTGATACGCCGCCGGCTGTGATCGAGGTCTTCCCGGCCGATGGGGCTCAGGACGTGCCAGTAGATGTCGTCGTGGTAGTGCAGTTCGATGAACCAGTCCAGTTGGACGACGGGTGGATCGCATTGTCATGCGATCAAGCGGGAGAGATCGGCCTTGTTAATACGGGTGGACCGCAGCAGTACACCCTCGAGCACGCAGCCCTGCAACCGTCTGACTCCTGTTCTGCCAGAGTTTTTGCGGACAAGGTGAAGGATATTGATGGCAGCGCCGACACGCTGCATGGTGACTATTTCTGGATGTTCACTACCGGGTCTGAAGCACCCGTGATTGCCGACTTTACCAGCAGCAGTCCGGTGACCATCGGGGAATCGGTTCACTTCTTCAATAATAGCCAGGGAATGGAACCGCTGAGCTATCAGTGGGATTTTGGCGACGGCAGCCCGGTGGTAAGTGAAGAGAATCCACAGCACCTTTATACGGCAGCCGGCACCTACATGGTGACGCTGACTGTTATGGATGGTGCCGGAAAATCAGGAACCTTCACCTCGCGGGTGGAAATCGTGCCCATAAGGATCTTTCTGCCGTTGTGCCTCTCCGCAACTTGATCACCGGGCCATCGTTGGATCCCATTCTCGTGGCGCATCCTGCACCAGGCCGCATGCCGTATAACCATCTTGCAGCATCTGGTTGATCACGCTCTGAATCTCATACTCCCCGCGCGGTGAAGGGCTCATTGTTGTAAGGTAATCAAGCGTGGCGCCCGGCAGCACAAAGGTCAGCGAAGCCGAATAGGGGCTGTTAATTTCCTCGGGTCTTGGCTTTTCGATGATTCGCTCGATTTTCCCATCTGCCAGAAATCGTGCGCTGCTGCTGGCCACGATTTTGTCAGGCGGCAGCTCTTTCAGGCTGATGGTCATATCCGATCCGCCGGCGACATGCGCGGCAGTCAGGTTTGCCAGATAGTCGCCGGATAAAATGTAATCCGTCGCCGTAAGGATGAAGGGTTGCTCCCCGGAAAACAGCGCAGGATGGGCGGTCACGGCCGTCTGTAGGGCATCGGCCGTCCCCGCTAAAGGATCCTGGCGGCACGCAACGACCGCCAGATTCCAGGCAGATCCGTCGCCGGCAAATGCTTCGATCTGCTCGCTCAAATGGTGGGTCACCAGACAAACCTGCTGGATACCCGCTCTTGACGCGGCCGTTAAGACATAATCGAGGGTGGGACGGCCTTCAACTGGCAGCAGCGGTTTGGGTGTGTGATCCGTGATCGGGCGCAGCCGCTTGCCGCGTCCAGCTGCCAGCAATACAGCCGTCAGCGGTCTCTGGGCCATGTCTTTACCCCCGTTTCTGCCAGATAAACCGCGGCGGTTTCAGCCAGGTCCGGGAACAGGCGGCGGTACTCATCCAGGATACACGCGGCGGCACTTTCCGCCTGCACGCGGTCGACGAGGCCAATGACGACGCCTCCATAGCCGGCGCCGCTGAAACGACTGCCGTAAACACCCTCGGTCCGGCTGACGATTTCATGCAGCGCCACAACCTCATCCTGGCCTGAACCATACTCGTAAATTGAACTGGCGCACGAAGCATTCATAAGCGAACCGAAATGGGCTACATCGCTCTTTTCCCAGGCCTGCACGCCTTCGGAAACGCGCGTCACTTCCCCAAAGTAATGGTTTGCCCGGCGGCGCAGGTTCTCAGGCATCCCATCGGCGCGATCGGCAAACAGGCCATGTGGAACATCAGAAAGCACCTTGGCTCCATCCGCGAGCCATTGTGCCGCCTCATGGCACTCGGCGACACTGACATTATAGCCGCCGCTTTTGGTCAGTTCACGCTGGATACCGGAATAAACAATGAGCCAACCAACACTGTCCGCTTGAGGCGGATCGGGAACTAGACTCGACTGCCGTTGCCGTGTGTCAATATAGACAAGTGAATTAGCCTGCCCGTAAAGAATGCTGCCCTGGTCAAGTATCCCGTTTTGCAAGCCCAACTGCGCGTGCTCAAGCTGGTAATCAAGTTCCACCAGCTTCGCCGCATTGAGAGGAATGTCATTGACATCGGCCAGCGCCTGCAGGTAAGCCAATCCAACGGCCGCCGAAGAGCTGAGTCCGGCGCCGATCAGCGTACCGCTGGTGACGCCGGCAAATCCCCTGGTAAGCATATGGTTCTCGTTCAAAGCCAGGGCGGCCGCCTGTGCATAGCGCGCCCAATGATCCGCCTGGACGGCCGCGCCAATAGGAAAAGACACCATGCCTTCAAAATTGGTGCTCTCCAGGTGAATCTCCGGCTCAGGAAGCGCGGAGTAGACAAGAACTGTACCCGTATTGATGATCCGCCCCAGCACATGACCGCCCTGATGATCGATATGCGCTCCAAGTGGGCAGATGCGATAAGGCATAAAAATCTGGCGAATCGACGCAGGATCGACGGAGAAATTGCTGATCAATACGGCCGATGCTTCAGCCACTTGCTCACTTATCGCCGGAAAAGATTGCAGCATAAACCACTCCAACAGTTTCGGAAATCAAAAATCCGGAAAAATCGCCGGCTGACGCCCTCGCGATCCCCGGTATATCCTTGCATATCTTGGGCAGAAACTCTATTTTGCCTGCTGTAGGACCGCCAATTATAGCAAATGGCGCTGATCGAGCTATGGCCCACAATCATTACTCTCCGGCCCTGACCCAACCGCTGCGCTGTTCGTTTTCACAGTCGGCGGCAGTCACTGTTGCCATCAATTTCGCAATCCACGCCTGATTAAGGTTCAATTCACTTCCAAAAAATTGTCAGACGATCTTGCAATTCTTTAGTATGATTGGGGAGAGAAATCACTTTGGCAGTGCAGACTGCTCAAAAGCAAGTAAGAACTGACTGCACGGTAAATCCAGGAGACTGGCAATTTCGTATAAATGATTAGGATTTATGGCATGACGAACCAGGATCATGTTTCTGATCTGCTTCCAGCTTACGCGCTTGGAGCATTGGATCACAGCGAGGTTGAGAGAGTCAAATCACATCTCTCTATGTGTCCCGCCTGCCGCCAAGAACTGCGTGAATTTGAAACGATTACGGGCGATCTCGCATTGGCCGTTACGGAGATGAGTCCGCGCCCCAGACTGCGGCAAGAGCTGATGTCCCGAATCGGCAAAACACAGCCGGCCGCCGTCACTGCACGGAAACCAACTTATTGGCAGCAGTTGACAGGCATGTTTCGCCAGAACAGAGCCATCGCCTTTTCACAAATCGCCCTATTAGCATTAGTTCTCATCTTGGCCACCAGCACGCTCCTGTTGTGGGGGCAGGTGAATAATCAGCATTTGGATAGGGAGTCGGGGCATCTCCAGGCTGTCCGTCTTCAAAGTACCGGCGTAATCCCCGGGGCGGAAGGTTACATAACCGTGAGCGGCGACGGGCTGAGCGGCGCGATTGTCCTGGACCGGGTTCCCCAACTTACAGAAGATCAGCGTTACCAGTTATGGCTGGTTAAAGGGGATCAACGACTCAGCGCGGCGTTGTTGGCTGTCGACGAGCTGGGATATGGTGGCGGTCGTATTCAAGCGCCGGAATCCCTTTTCAACTATGCCACGGCCGAAGTTACAATAGAACCACATGATGGTAGTCCCCAACCAACAACAGACGTCATCTTAAGCGCGCCATTATTCCCCTAGTGCCTCGCCGGCCAACGCTTTATAGTACATGACAACGGTAATTAATTGGTTGAAGGATAGTCCGGTAATGATTAAGCGCGTTATATATCTTCTGTTACTCCTCACGCAGGGCATGCTTGTCGCATGTTCAATGGAGCCCGAGATTGTTGTAGTGGAAATTACCCGCTTGGTTCCCGAAATCGAGGAAGTGGAAGTCACGCGCCTTGTAGAGGTCGAAAAAGAAGTCACAAGACTTGTAGAACTGCCTGCGGCCACAACGCCGCCGCCGGGGGGCCGCGCCAACGCTGCAACGGCTCTCGACTTTTTGCAAATCGAATTCTGGCCTGACTACGACAGACCCTCTGTCCTGGTCCTATTAACCGGAGCCGTACCAGCCGGCACGGCGCTGCCGGTTGAAATCTCCCTCCCCGTTCCGCAGGATGCTGCTATCAATGCCGTGGCCGAGATCGCTGAAGCGGGGATGACCAGCATTGACTACGAACTGGAAGACGAAACGCTCAGGTTCCAGAGCGATACGCCCGAGTTTCGCGTGGAATATTACGCGCCATACGCGAGCAGCGGAAGTACGCGCAGCTACGACTTTGAGTGGCCGACTCCTTACGCTATTAACAGCTTGGTCGCACAAATCCAACGGCCGCTTAATGCGTCCAGACTTACCAGTGAACCAGCCCAGTCGCGAATTATCTCCAATCCCTCCGATGGTCTGGACTACTATCTATTCGATCCGCGGCCGCTGCTGCAGGGGACTCCATACAAACTGCGCTTCGATTATGACATGAAATCAAATGTCCTGACGGCCGACGAACTGAACAGTGCTGCTCCCGGCGTGCCCGGCAGCCCGCTTCACAACCAGGAGGCGCGCTACAATCCTCGAACAAAGAGCTGAGTAAGCGAACGAAACGCCGCGATGCCACTTAACGTTTTGTTATGCGCTGGTATTCACAGCTTGCTGAAACCATACCAGCATGGAGGTAACAATGCAGAACTGGAAACCATTAACTTCTCTTATGGGCACATCCATATCCGCTCGATTCACTATGTTCCTTCTGCTTTGTACGGCTCTTAGCATGGCTGCCTGCACAGGAACTTCCGGGATGATTGAGCCGGCTGCTGCGCAATATCAGGTGAATAATATACGGCCGTCATCACAGGTCACCGTTTCAAATGAAGGTGAAGTCGCCAATGTTCAGGTGATCAGCGAAACCGGCATCGGCAGCGCAACGATCGGTCTTGTCAGCGGCAGCTGGCCCGATTCAATCCAGATGCATTTTCATCTTCAAGGCCTGGAAGGATTACACTTTCTTTATAACGAAACTACAATTAATATCTCGGTGAACACGCAGGACATGATCTTACAAAACGTTTCCGTCGACGGGGCGCCTGCGGAGGAAATCGATGAGGCCAGCAGCTACTGGATGGCTGTTTCCTTCGAAGATAGCGAGGGTTCGGCCGTCAGCAGCCCTGTACCCGGCGGCGTGATTATCGTGGAGGCGCCGGCAGCGTTTCTCACGGGAGAATACCCAGAATTCACCATCAATTGGGTTGACTTTTATCGTTGAGGCACGCGGTCGCTGCCACGGCCGCATCGTAAGTGAAAGCTAATAGAAATTGTCCATTGCGGGGCGACAGCGAATACTTCATACATGCTCTATAAATGAGCATATCACTATTGGAGCACAATCATGAGCAGAAAACGGACTGTACTCTGGATCTTACTTATTACGCTGGTCGTCGGGCTGAATGCCTGCGACCAGATTGGGGGCAGCGGCACGGCGGATGAAACGGCCGCGACACCTCCACCCGCAGAACCAACCCAGGCTGCGACAGAAACGGCGTCAATTGTCGAACCGCGTATCGAACCGGCAGAAATTGAAAGCCTGGAAGTCATCACACAGGACCTGGCTTCAGGCCTGGTTTCAGTGCGCTTGCGTGGGCTCCTAGCCAACGACTGCGCCGGCATCAGTGACATAGCCAGCGATAGCCAGGGCACTGATTTCAAACTGACTGTGCTCAGCGTCGTCGAGCCGGGCGAGAACTGTTCGGCGGAAGCTGTTCCCTTTGAGGAAATCGTTGACCTCGATGTTGCCGGCCTGCAGCCTGGCTCATACACGGTTACGGCAAATGAGCGGCAGGTGTCGTTCGAACTCGCGAATGAAGAGCCTGAGCCAACAGAAGAACCAGCGCCAACAGAAGAAGCTGCGGAAGCGGCGCCGACGGCCGAATCTCCTGCCGGCGCCATTTCGGGAGTCGTATGGCACGACTCCTGCGCCAATGTTGATGTGGCGGACACGACGCTGCCAGAGGGCTGCCTTCTGACCGCCGATAACGTATTCCTGGCGGACGGCGTGCTCGACGGCAATGAGGAAGGTATCGCCGGCGTCGAAGTGGCTCTTGGCGAGGGTACATGCCCCGCGTCGGAACCTCTGGAGACCGTGTTGACCGGTGAGGACGGCGCGTTCACCTTTGGCGAACTGCTTCCTGGAAACTATTGTCTCTTCATTGACATGACCAGGACGCAGAACCAGGGCATCCTTGGCGGTGGTTCATGGACGGTCCCTGCAGATTCGCCTGAGAGCGCCATTTCGCTGGCTGCCGGCGAGACATTAGAAGATCAAAACTTCGGCTGGGACTTTCTCGATTTGCCCCTTGCCGCAGACGTAGACCTGACAGATTGCACAAACAGCTTCGAGTTTGTAGCCGATCTAAATATTCCGGACGATTCCCCGTTCGCGTCGGGTGAGGAATTCACCAAGGAATGGCAGCTTCGCAATAACGGCACCTGTCCCTGGTCCACGGAGTACAGCATCGTCTTTGTCGGCGGCGACCTGATGTCGGCCGAAGAAAGCATCCCGCTGGAACAGGTTGTCGCTCCTGGTGAGGAACTAACCGTCGCCATCGATATGGTTGCTCCCGTGGAGTTGGGTACCTACCGCGGTAACTGGCAGGTGGCGGATGCCAATGGCCAGCCGTTCGGCATTGATGGCTTCATTGAGGATGCGTTCTGGCTGCAAATAGCCGTCGTCGAAGACGCTGAAGCCGAAGCGGTTGCCACAGCCGGGCCCAATTCTGCGGCGTTGGGCGGCGTTGTCTGGGAGGATTTCTGCATTAACAGCGACCCCGGACAGGGCTGTGTCGAATCCCCCATTGAGGCCGGCGTCTTCATTGGTGATGGCACTTTTGGGGCCATCGATACACCTTTGAGCGGCATTCTGATCGGTTTGGCAGGTGAAGCCTGCGCGGCCGACGGTACATTCCCAGCGGGCAGTGCGCTTCTGGACACGACCCTGACCGGTGATGATGGGCAATACCTCTTCGAGGACCTCGCCGAAGGCACTTACTGCGTCTTTATGGACGCTTTAAATCAAGCCACCCTCGATCTGCTCATCCCCGGCAACTGGACCTGGCCCGGTACCGGCGTCGGCCAATATACGGTTGTGCTCGATCCGGGCGAACAGAGACTCGACCTGGACTTCGGTTGGGACTATATCGAGTGATCCTGGCCTAAAGACGATTTTCGCGGAAACTGTATGCCTGCAACATAGTGTCACGCGCAAAAAAGTTTTCGGGAAAATAATTTCCCATGCTTTAATTGACGGCGGTACAGTCGCAACTATAATCCTGCTTATCAGATCTAAACCTAGCGGCAGCCCGGCACGCCGGTATATGTTCGCAGCAGCCGCCTTCGCCTGAGCGCTGTCTGCCAATGACCTGGCCGCCGGCTGCCCTATCAGGAGTTGTTATGTACCCTTTTGTTTTGGCAGCACACAATATTTTCCGTTGGCTCGTCCTTATATTCGGTATCCTGGCCATCGTACGTGCCCTTATCGGCTGGTTTGGTAAGGGACAATGGACCAATCTCGATGACAAACTGGGGCTCGGATTTACGATCAGTATCGACATCCAGTTCTTGCTTGGTCTGCTGCTCTACATCTTTCTCAGCCCCATCACCACAAGCGCTTTCGCCAATATGAGCGCGGCAATGTCTGATTCGGCAACGCGTTATTTCCTGGTCGAACACAGCGTGATGATGCTGTTGGCCATCGTCCTCGCCCACATCGGCCGTTCGCGGGCCAAAAAAGCTGACACAGACATCGCTAAATTCAAGAATGCGGCGATCTTTTTCACGATTGCCCTGTTGATCATTCTGGCGGCCATCCCCTGGTTCCGGCCGTTATTACCTTTCTAGGTCAAAAAGATTATCTATGAAAGAGTCTACCAGTTACTTATCCGAGCTGACGGGCGTATTCGGATACCCGGTGGCCGAAAACCCGACGATTGTCATGCAGGAAGCCGCATTTAAGGCGATGGGTTTAAACTGGCGCTACCTCAATCTGGAAGTACATGCCCGCGATTTAGCAGACGCCGTGCGTGGTATGCGGGCAATGAATTTCAAAGGCATCAACCTGACCATTCCCCATAAAGTAGCCATCCTGAAATACCTCGACGAAATAGCGCCGGACGCCGCGCTGATTGGCGCCGTAAATACCGTGCGCCGCGTCGATGATCGCCTGATTGGAGAAAATACGGATGGCAAAGGATTCTTGCGCGCTCTGCAAGAAGATGCCGGCATCGATCCCGCGGGCGAGGAGGTGGTCATTCTGGGTGCCGGCGGCGCGGCACGGGCAATCGGCGTGGAGTTGGCGCTCGCCGGAGTCTCGGCCATTACCATAGTCAACCGCAGCATAGATCGCGGCCAGGAGCTGGCCGATCACCTCAATGCCAAAACCGCGGTCCAGGCAACCTTCATTCCTTGGGAATACGAATTTGCCGTCCCACCGCAAACCGGCATTCTGATCAACGCCACCTCAATTGGGCTTTTTCCCGATATCGATGCGCGCCCGGCGCTCGACTACGATACGATCGGCGCCGGCATGCTCATCTGCGACGTGATTCCCAATCCACCCCATACCCCGTTTCTTCGCGAGGCTGAAGCACGTGGTGCGCGCACATTGGATGGGCTGGGTATGCTTGTTTACCAGGGTGCCATCGGCTTCACAATGTGGACCGGAGAGGAAGCGCCGGTCGATGTCATGCACCAGGCGCTGTCCGCGGTGTTCAGCTAGATCTTTTACTTTAGCCGGGGGCGCAGGCACGGTTGCATTCGCCATCGCCAATCGAGGATGCTCCCTGTAAAGCCGGCTGCACTACACCGCTGTAGGTACTGGCAGTTGCCTACCCGCCAACGGCTGTCTCAAAGCTATCCTTTCCTCTTCCAGCAAACGTGTTGCCGCCAGCTTTCCGTTTTTGTTGAATTTTGCAGCCGGGC
>JBJYWZ010000468.1:0-3379 GCA_046259725.1 Promineifilaceae bacterium (SeqCode)
GGAATCCGGGGCTTGACTGTGCGGGACAACCAGGCCCGCGACAATGCATTGCCAAACCGGGGTGGGGTGGGGGGGGGGGATGCTTGATTGCAAGACCTGACCCCACTCTTTTGCATTCTTGTTTGACCCCATTCTTGTTCCGTTCTTGACCCCGTTCTCGGACACGCGAGGGTTTAGGCCTCATGCTCCTAGCATGGCCCTAACCTCAGTGATTGAGTAGGAGGGCTCCCGCGCGTGTATTACGGCGTGGCAGTTCGGGCACACCGGCTTCGTAGTGGCTACCGGGTCAAACTCGCGCTCACCTGGCGCTCCGGCCAAGGGTTCTTCGTGGTGCACATGAATTACTTCAATCGCGAGTCCAACATACTGCACGCGCAAGTTCACGCCGCATACATAGCAACTGAAACCGTAGGCAGCCAAGCATGCCGCGCGAGCTTCACGCGATCTTTCACGGCGCCGCATCGTTACATCGGAGATTCGACCCTCTACGTACTTCTCGTTCCTCAGGACTACTTGGGTGTCATCAGGAAGCGCGACGCCAGCATCCTGTAGGAGCACCTTCAAGGCAGCTGTGGGTTCGCGAATGATGAGGTAGGTGCGGCGTGCCGCGCGTTGGAGGTCTAAGGCATCCGCGGCGATACCGTAGTGCGTGACGAAGGTTTCGATGACATTCTCAACCCAGTCTTCTGGGCACGCATCTGCAGCTCGTCCGTGCGCCGCGAAGTGATATCCAAGAACCCCATGTCGCTGAAGCACAGTCGAGTTCACATACCCGACATTTCGTTTTCCACGGTGTATGCGTACGGTCTTGTTGGCACTACCTGTGACGATAGGGCGGAAGCCGTGCCGCTGGAGCAGTTCCAGCAGGCTGACTACCTGCGACGACAAGTCTCGACCTGCGTAGCTTGAGAGAGAGTCGGAGGGATTCATGAGGCTGGACGACGCAATTCACCTCGCCGAGCATAGCGAGGCTCAGAGTTTAATTGCCTGGTTATGCCATTAAACTTAATCAGAACACTTAGCGTTGGGCGTTACAATCCTGTGCCATCTAGCATGGCATTTTGGACATAGATATGATTGAGGCCACAACTCAGATTCTTCACCAAACAACGCAAAAGGAGCCCAGTGATGATTTTCAGCTCCCAACTCGTGGCACACAGAGCATTCCTTTAACTCCCATTCAGTTTTTATGTCAGCGATATATTCGCCTGCATCAGTTACTGATTTGCAATCTACAAAATGTGTTGTTCTGTGGCCACAATGACCGCAGAAGAATACGCATACAATATGACCGCCTGAATTCTTTGCCCTGCCAACCAACCACTGCTTTTCTAACCCACATTTATCGCAAGCATAATCAGGCCACTCAAAAGTTTTATTTGCCATGAATAATTGTCCATTCTGTGGAAGCAAAATAATTGGTCCTTGCACAAATCGTCACCCTTCTGGCCATGAAATAATCATGACGTTTTGCAACGACTGTGGTGCATGTGGCCCTGCAATAATCTATCAACCCTCTGCCGATGAGAAAAAGGCTGAAGGCGGCTGGAATATACTAGGCATAACAATTGACTCCCGCGTTTCTTTGTAACCTACCACCGTCCGTCCACCGTTGACAAGGAAACCCTACGGACGGTCGGTTCTTTTCCGTGTGACCTCCCGAACTGGCGGGATCTACCGAAAAGGACTTTCCCGATGCTCGCCATCCCGCCCGATCTCCTGTCCCGCTACGACGCCTCCCTGGCGCGGAACGAGATCCCGGCGTATCAACGACCGCACTATCGGAGGTGGCTGCGCTTCTACCTGGACTTCTGCGCCAAGTACGAGCGGCCGACGCACCAGCGGGGGAGCGTGCGGTCCTTCTTGCGCAAGCTGGAGGAGAGGAAGCAGACCGAATGGATGCGCAAGCAGGCGGTCGGCGCAGTTCGACTGTACTTCTTCTTGGGCGATCCCAAGCCCCAGCGCACGCCCGGCACGCGCGATGATCCGCGCGTGTCTGCCGGGAGGCCGGCACCCCAGGCTGCGCCAGCATCTCCGCCGAGGAGTTCCGACGGAGGAGTTCGGCATCGAGAGCAGTCTTGGCCCCATCCCGCCGGTCGCCACGACACCGTCATGCGCGCCGGCCCCGGGTCCGGGGCAGGCCAGTCTGGACAGACGTCGGGGACAGTCGAAGCGCCGCGCCCAGGGCTGCCCGCCGCGCCACGGCCACCGCTGGTCGAGGCGCCGTCGCCGCCGGCTGCCGGCCTGGCGCCGAATGGCTGGCCCGAGCTGTATGACCGACTCGCGGCCGCGATCCAGGTCCGCCATTACTCCGCCAAGACGTTGAAGAGCTATCGCAGCTGGGCGAGGACGCTGCAGGGATTCACCCGCAACAAGCCTCCAGCGGCGCTGACGGTCGACGACGTGAAGTCGTTCCTGACGCACCTTGCGGTGGACAGGCACGTCTCCGCATCGAGTCAGAACCAGGCCTTCAATGCCCTGCTGTTCGTGTTCCGGCATGTCCTGGGCAAGGAGTTCGGTCAGGTCGAGGGTGTCGTGCGGGCCAAGAAGCGGCCGTACGTGCCCGTGGTGCTCTCGCGCGAGGAGGTGCAGCGGGTGTTGGACCGCCTCTCGCCGCCGTTCGAGCTGCCGGCCCGGCTCCTGTACGGATGCGGCCTGCGCTTGTTCGAGTGCCTGAAGCTGCGGGTCCAGGACATCAACCTGGAGGTCGGGATACTGACGGTGCACGACGGCAAGGGCCAGAAGGACCGAACCCTGCCGCTGCCGGAGGTGCTGATGCCGGCGCTCCGGGCACAGCTGGAGCGTGTGGCGGCCCTCCATCGGGCAGACCTGGCCGCGGGCTACGCCGGTACCTTTCTGCCCAACCGCTATGAGCAGAAGTCCAAGTCGGCGGCGAAGGAGCTCGCCTGGCAGTGGTTCTTTCCCGCGGCGCGCCTGACCCGTCTCCCCGGGGCCGGCGAGCTGCGCCGCTATCACCTGCACGAGACCGCGCTGCAAAAGGCACTCAAGACGGCGGTACAGGAGGCCGGCATCCCCAAGCGGGCCTCCGCTCATACCTTGCGCCACAGCTATGCCTCTCACCTGTTGCAGGCCAACTACGACATCCGCACCATCCAGGAGCTGTTGGGCCACGGCAATGTGAAGACGACGATGATCTATACCCATACCGTGCCCAGCGTGACGGTGAAGCAGGCACGCAGTCCGTTGGATCTTTGATCCCAACACTCATTGGTCTCGGGCGCATCGCCGCCGGCCGGCGTAAGGTCGTCAGGCGGCTTAGGAACGATGCAAAAACAACTAACGCGCGGCGGATGGACAAACGCCGCGCAGTCCACCAGCGCCGTCGATGGATTGTACTTCGCTCATCCATCCGGCGGGC
>JBJYWZ010000469.1:0-1657 GCA_046259725.1 Promineifilaceae bacterium (SeqCode)
CAGAGGGGCTCCTCTACATCGGCAAGGCGCCGGAGAAGTTCGCCAGCTTCCGCCTCACCAAGCGCTTCAGCGAGCACACCGGCCAGAGCTTCCCCTGGCTGAGCCGCAGCACGGTGCTGTGCAACCACTACTACTTCTACCTGGTCGATGAGGATTTCGGGCCGCTGTTCATCAAGTTCGCCTCCTACTTCCCTTACACCGCGCGCGTGTGCCTCAATGGCCATGAATACGCCAAGCGGCAGTTGGCGAAGCAAGCCATCCCCTTCGAGGCGCTGGACAATGGGCTGCTCTCCTGTGGTGATCCGCTGCGCCTGCAACAGATTCTCGATGAGCTCACTGCGCCCAAGATCCAGGCCGTGGTGGATAAGTGGCTGGCGCGCCTACCCGATCCGTTCAGCGGTGACGACCACAGCGCCGGCTTCAACGCGCAACTCTCCATCCTGCAGGCGGAGTTCTCCCGCACCCAGGTCTTCGACCGGCCTTTAGCAGGACGCCACTTCTTTGAGGAGGTCATCCGCGAGAACATCGACCTGGGACGCCCCTCAAAAGTCAGCTTGATCTTCCAACGGCGGATCACTTCCCGCACGCCGGGCGCCTTCCACTCCCGCGTCATCACCCAAGGGGTTATCCCCTCGCTGCATATCAGCTACAAATCCGCCCATATCAAGCAGTACTTCAAGGAGCAACGCGCGCTGCGCACCGAGACCACGATCAACAACAGTCACGATTTCCGTGTTGGACGGCTCCTGCACAACCTGCCCGCCTTGCGGGCCATCGGCTTCAGCGCCAATCGCCGTCTGCTCGAGGTCGAGACCCTCAGTCAAGATTGCCTCTTGGCCGAAGAAGTGTTCGATCAGGTCACCCGCCCGCAGGTGGTCAACGAGCAACGAGTCGCCGCCCTGCGCTTCGATGATCCGCGCGTCATGGCCCTGTTGCAGGTGCTCTGCCTGTTCCTGGTGCTCCCTGAGGGACTCCGTAATGCGACGATGCGTGCCTGCATGGCTCAGGCACTGGGGCTGTCCCCCGAGCAGTACTCCGCCGGGCGGATGACCTATGACCTGCGCCGATTACGCCTGCATCGCCTCATCGAACGGATTCCCCACACGCAACGCTATCAGGTCACCGCCTGCGGCAAACGGGTGGCCCTGCTGTTCACCAAGGTCCACAGCCGCATCCTACGCCCGGGTCTCTCGCAGCTTTTCAACGGTTGTCCGAAAGCCCCGAACCGCCCGCTTGCCAAAGCGATCGACAAGCTCGATCAAGCACTCGAGGATCTATTGGCCCAGACGAAACTCGCCCCTTGCAAAACTTGACTCATTTGTGCAGATGGGGGTCGGTCAAGGAATCCTAGTGGTGGCAGCTGCACTTGGGATGTCACTTTCACCCCGCGATCCATCGAACAACAGGACTCGATAATAGAATATTCCGGCCCGCAGTTTATTGATCCGATTTCTGTTCCCATCCTCGGAGAAGGGATTGCTAATAACGAAGTCTTTAAAGAAGGGGGGGCGTGCGCCGGTGGGATTAACGTTGACAGTGACGGCGACGGATTGCTTGATTGTTGGGAGATCAGTGGCGGGATAGATATCGATAACGACGGTGTGCTAGACCTCTTGCTCTACGACGTGAACAAAGATGGCGTTATTGATTCATCGGA
>JBJYWZ010000470.1:0-2920 GCA_046259725.1 Promineifilaceae bacterium (SeqCode)
TGTTGGCATTCGCTGCCTCTGGTAAAATCGTGGCCAGATCATGCCCGCGAACATTATTTCCCCATTCGTGCCCTCTGAAGAACCGCAAGGTGACATCAGCGGGCTGACCCAGGCTGAAGCCGAAGCGCGTTATAAACCGGGCCAGGATAACAGCATCGCCTTTAAGCACGGCCGTACAAAGACCGAGATAATCCGCGCGGCCGTTTTCAACGTCTATACCTTTGACCTGCTGGGCGTTGCCGTCGTCTTCTGGCTGCTGGGCCAGCCCTTCAGCGCCCTCTTCAGCATCACGATCATGGTGCTCATTTTCAGCTTCAACATTACCCAGGCTTTCGCGGCCAAAGACGAGCTGCAAGCGCTATTTGAGTTGACACGGCCGGAAGCGTCCGTCATTCGCGACAGCAAACTACACGCCATCGATCCCAACGAAATTGTCCCCGGCGACATCGTGCTGGTCAGTCCGGGCGATCAGTTTTTCGCCGACGGCCGCCTGCAAAGCGACGATCCCATCACGATCAATGAATCCTGGATCACCGGGGCCCTGGGCCCGCGGCCGCTTCAAGAAGGAGACCCCATTCTGGCAGGCAGTTATTGTATTACCGGACATGGTCTGTACGAGGCCGAGGCGGTCGGCGAAGATCGCCAGGTTACGGCCGTGCTGGACGCGCCTGGCGCCGCCGAGCAGCCAAGGACACCTCTGCAGGTGATCGTCTATCGCGTATTAGCCGGCCTGCGTTTTCTCGTCTTCATCCTCGGCGCCTACATCATCCTCCGATTTATTGTTTTTGAAAGAGATCCCGCGCAGCAGCAAACTTACGAGTCGGCCCTCTCAATCATCCTGGGGCTCGCTCCTGGCGGCATCTACTTCATGATCCTGCTCAGCTATATCAGCGGCTCGCGGCAGCTGGCGGGTTCCGGCGCCCTGGTGCGGCGCGAGGAATCCGTAGAGACGTTGGCGCAAATGGACATCCTCTGCTCTGGTAAGGCAGGGACACTGACCGGAACGCTGGTAGATTTCAAGGCCGTTGAGGAGTCAGGCGAGGACGCTCTATTCTCCGAGAGCCGTGTGCAGCAGATCCTGGGCGACTTCGCCCGCAGTACGCGTTCGCGCAGCAAGCTTATCCTGGCTATGAAAGCAACTTTCGACGGCACGAAACGGCCGGTTGAGGAAGACGCGCTCTTTCTTTCGCTGGCCGGATGGCAGGGGATCGTCTTCAACGATGACGATCTTGAGGGCACCTTCATTCTTGGTTATGAAAACGCCCTGGCCGGGCACCTGGATTGGTCGGGAATCGAAAGGCCTGTGGAAGAAGAGGATGATTTGCCGCCATCCATAAGAGCGTCGCTGACACAGTTTTTATTCACCTATTCTCCGCAGATGGAACGCCTGCAGTATCGCAACGGCCGTCCCCGGCTTCCTGAACGCCTGGTTCCGCTTGGCTATTTGCTCTTCTCGCAAGAAATCCGGCCGGAAGCGGAGCAGACAACGGCCGCATTTCAACAATCAGGTATCGCGCTTAAGATCCTTTCTTCCGACAAGACGGACGTAGTTTTGGAGGCCGCCCTGGCCGTTGGGCTCTCCGGCGCCGACGGTTCGCCCCCGGATGTGATTTCCGGCCCGGAACTGCTGGCGCTGTCGAACGGCGCCTACGCGGAGGCTGCTGCCCGAACGGAGCTGTTCGGACTGCTGACGCCGGATCAAAAAGGTACGGTTGTAAAATCGTTAAAGGAACAGGGTGCGCTGGTGGCCATGGTGGGGGACAGCGTGACGGACCTGCCGGCACAAAAGGAGGCCAATCTTTGCATCGCCTTCAGCGACAGCAGCCAGGCGGCGCTCAGCATCGCCGATTTGATCCTTGTGGACGATACATTAAATGCACTACCAACTATCCTGGAGACGGGACAGCGCATCTTCAACCGCTTGCTTGACGTCCTGAAGCTGACGCTAACACACGCGTTAACGGCCGTGCTGCTCACGTTGGTCGCCATTTTCAGCGGCGCCAGGTACTTCCCCTATCTGCCGGCGCAGAACACGGTAATCACGATCATAACAATCACGCTGCCAGCCATAGGTCTCTCCTATTGGCTGGGTCCAGGCGAGGTGCAGCCGAAATACCTGGGCAGGAGACTTGCCTTTTTCATCCTGCCCGCCGGAATTACAATTGCCATTCTCGTTCTGGGCAGCCATTTGTTCGTGCAACAATGGACCGGAAGCCTCTCTTATTCACGTGTCGTTGTCACCCATCTCCTGGTGGGCACCGGGCTGCTGCTGGTGATCTTTGCCCAGCCGCCTTCAAACTTCTGGGTTGGCGGCGATACACTCAGCGGCGACAGAAGGCCGGCAGTGCTCGCCGTCGCGCTCTGGTTCTTCTTTCTATTTCTGACCGTTGCCCCATCTCCCAGCCGCATATTGGCTCTGAGCACCTTGCGGCCGACCGAGCATTACCTGTTCGTCCTGGCGCTGCTCGCCGGATGGGTGCTCGTCCAAAGAGCGCTCTGGCGCGCTAACTGGTTCCGCCGGCTGGCCGGCGTTGCAGATTTAGATGAACAGATCGCACCCTGGCTGTCCTGAAACGGAAGGAGACCCATCATGCCGCAGATGAGTTCGCGCGAGCGACTATTAACGGCGATCAACCACGAGGAAGCGGATCGCGTGCCCTTTATCATCGGCGCCGGCAACGCCACCGGCATCCAGATGCCCGCCTACCAGCGCCTCAAAACCGCGCTTAACATCGAAGCGCCGGACCGCTACCTCTACGATTGGCCTGAATTGGGCACGGCCGATCTCGACGAAGCAACCCTGATCCGGCTCGGCAGCGATGTGCGCGGCCTCTTCGACAGCCATCCCGCGGCCAACATCGAGCGCAACCGCGCCCGCCCGCCCGGCGCTCCCTTTTTCGACTCCTGGGGCATCGGCCAG
>JBJYWZ010000471.1:0-8868 GCA_046259725.1 Promineifilaceae bacterium (SeqCode)
ACGAACTGGTTTTGCGGCCCGCCGGAGGGCTCGAGCTGGTAAAGCTGCGCGGTTAGTTCGGCCGTTTCCCCCGCCTCCGTCACCCACAGCCGCAAGGCGCGTTCGTTGTCTTTTTCCCCGGCACTGTACTGGCCGTGCAGAGATAAATCTGCGAAGTCGAGCTCCTGCCGCCCATCTTCATCGCCGAAGGTGAACGTCTCTTCGCGCTCGATGGGCACAGATGGGCCGGTTCGATAGGCGGCGTGGCAGGTGATGGAGGCGGCGCGGGGGATGGTTGTTTGCGTCATACTCGTGCAGGCTGCCAGAAATAGAGTCAGAACAATCAAGATCCTGCGCATGGTCGTTTCCCTTATAGCAGTCAAATTTGTCGGTTTCTACTAAATCGTCATTAAAATGTAACATGCCCGCCATTATCATGCTGCAAGTTACACGAACGCGCCAGGAAAATTTGGACAGACGTCCGGGAAGCCCGGGCGCTAAGGTCGTCATCTTTTCAGCGTTCGATGCTCGCCGCCGCGAGGTGCTTGATCTGGCGGCCGGCGGGGCACGGAGCCTGGCCCATGTGGTCAAGGGCGCCCATCCCAAGGCGGTGTTCCTGGGCACCTGGAGCTTCATTACGATGGCCGCGGAAATCGGCCGTCCATTTGGCGGCTTCCCCTGTTGGTTCAGGAAACAGGCGTACTCAACCTGTATCTGACAGCGCTTCCAGCGACAGATTGTTCTTCCAGGTCCAGACGAAGAGGTCGCCTTCCGTTCGTTCCGGATGCTGGTCCAGCAGCTCGTTTTTACGAATCGCATTGACCGCCGGCGCATAGACTTCTTTATGCCAGGCGGCGAATGCCTCAGCGAAGGTCATCGGTTGATACCAGCTTGCTTCATATCCCTGGCGGTAAGTTTCTATCTGATCGGTCAGCGTCTGGTAACAACCGGCACAGGTAAGCACAATGGCCCGCCCCTTCTCCTCGTTCTGCGGACCTACCTGCTCCAGGAAAGCCGCTCTTTCCGTGGGGATCAAGGCCTCCCCTAACCCTTGCGCAACGTCGATTTCGTCTTCATGAACGAATTCCATCACGTAAGCGGCTATCGTTTCCATACGTCGCTGCTTGGCAATAGAAACACGGTGGTTGCCGTCCATGACGTAATAGATATCGCCAACCTGGTACACCTCGATAGGCGGCGTTTTGCCCTGGCGCATGGCCGCGTCGACCTGCTCCCAGCGCTCGCGCATGTGATCGTTCCGGGGAAGGAAGGTCTCGGAGAAATCCTTGTAACGGCCGACGCTGCCGCGAATATTATCCAGTGCGATCTCCTGCAGTCCGCGATCGACATAGCAGCTCAAATCCTTGCTCCTGCGCACCTCTTCAAACGACTGCAAATTGACCGAACAGCCCCTGAAAAAGCAGACCACTTCTTTCAGCAGCAGTTCTCTGCGCGCATGTCCCCAATCAACCCCGGCATACCGTTCACTCGTCAAGGCCATAATTTTCACCCACTGTTGTATATTTGTATAACTTGAATAACTCTGGCAACGATTATTATATCCCGCCATGATGTTAGCGCCAGAGCAAACTCGACCGCGCTGGCCTGACGTCTGCGAAGGCATACAAGCGTTGTGATCAAGCGAACCTGATTTATAGACGTTCCGTTTTGTCGAATGCGAATAGGGCCGGGATGCCGCCGGTGTGCAGGAAGATGAGCGGTTCGTCCCCGCCCAGTTGGCCGCGCCGGGCGAGGTCGACCATGCCGGCGAAGGCTTTGCCGGTGTAGACGGGATCGAGCAGGATGCCCTCCGCCCGCGCCAGACGGCCGATCGCCGCCTGCCCCTCCGCGGAGGGTATGCCATAGCGCTCGCCAACGTAGACGCCTTCCACAAGGGGGACATCCTCGACAGCAAACGCGGCATTCGCGCCAAGTCGACCGCTTATTTCAGAGGCAAGGCCGGCGATGGACGCCGGGAAGCCTTTCCACAATTTCCCGACGTCGATGCCTAACGGCCGTATCCTCGATCCGAGCAGCGAAAGGCCCGCCCACAAACCGGCCAACGTGCCCCCGGTTCCCGCCGCCGTAACCAGCCAGGGGTTTTCAATAGCCAGCTCCGCCGCCTGCTGTTGGATCTCAAGCGCCGCCTCCACGTAGCCCAGGCCTCCGAGCCAGGAATGGCCGCCCACCGGGATAAAGTAGTTCGAACCGAGCCATAAGCGGGCCAGCAGCCTTACGAGGCGAATGGTCGTCTGCAAGGTCATACTGCCATCGCCGCCCGCACCCAGCGGGAAGAAGTGCATCTTGGCCCCGAGCAAGTCATTGAGGAGCAGGTTGCCAACCAGGGAAGAAGGCCGTCTATCAAAGTAGAATATATGGGGCTCCATGCCCAGCTTGCGGGCCGCCGCGGCCGTCAGGCGGGCATGGTTGGACTGCAGGCCGCCGAAGGTCACGACCTTGCGCGCACCCTGCTCGCGCGCTTCGGCCAGTAGAAAATCCAGCTTGCGCGTCTTGTTGCCTCCCAACCCAGGCCCGATGTCATCGTCGCGCTTGATGTAGATCGGCCGTCCCAACTCTTCGCTGAGGCGAGGCAGAAATGTCAGGGGGCTCGGATAGCGCGCCAGTGACAGGCGCGGGAACTGCGCCAGCCGCGTGTGGAGGTCAGCAGGCGGTACACAGTATTCAGTATTCAGTTTTCTTTCCACTCTTCACCGTACACTGTTCAGCGAATAGTGAACACTGGCCTTTGGCAGCAGGAGCGTGGCCGCGAAGGCGACTATCGTCAGAAACGCTGTCAACTGCAGAGCCTGCGCCAGCCCGATCTGGTCGGCGATAAAACCGACGGCCAGGACGCCGAGCGAGCCGCTGAAAAACATGAAGCCAAGGGCCAGGCCGGAGGCCATCGCTCTCTGTCCCGGTAGGAGCTGCTGCACCATGAGCACAAGGATGCTGTGCGGCATGCCGATGAAGAAACCGGTGAGGATCATGAGCAGCAGCCGGGCGAAATCAGGCGCGTTGACGTAGTAAAAGGTAGGAATTAGCGCCGCGCTGGTGGCCAGGAGGATGGTGATACGGCCGTTCCAGCGATCGGCAAGCACACCGCCGGTGACGCCGCCGACAGCCGAACCAAGCATAAATATGCCTGCCACCAACCCCACGTAGCTCGCGCTGTAGCCGAGTTCCGTAAACAACTTGGGGGCGAACGTAATCGCTGCCTGGCTGATCGTACCCACACAGAGGATGACGATGGCGATCAGGATCGCCCGGCGGTACAGCTGATCGGGCAGCGCCGCTCTTGCGACGGCCGTTTCAGAATGGCCAGGCGGGCGTTCTGCAGCCGCCGGCTTCGTCTTCAGCCAGTGCCAGGCGCCGACAAGCGCCGAGAAAGCCAGCGCCGGCAGCACGATGTAGCCGCTGCGGCCGAACTGCTCCAACAGCACGCCCGCGGCGACCGGGCCAACGAAGAGGCCAAGCTGCCCGGCCATGAAAAAGACGGACGTGGCCTGGGTGCGATGTTTTTCGCTGGCCTCGCTGGCCACCATCGTGCCCGTCGGATGAAATGCCCCGGAACCGAGACCGGCGACGGTTAATGCCGCCAGGGCCAGATAGGGCGGCGCCAGCGCTGATATGGCATAGAAAACGACCATCCAGGCGACGCCGCCGACAACTGGCCAGCGCGGGCCGATGCGATCGGCGAGACGTCCGAAAAGCGGCTGCGACAGCGCGTTGCCCACGTTGTACAGCAGCAGAATGATGGCCACCTGGGTATTGCTGAGGCCGAGAAGGACGGCCAGAATGGCCACCAGCAGCGCGCGGCTGCTGTTGAGCATATCGACCATGAAATGCGCATAGGCGACCGCTCTGTAATCCTTACGCTGAAGATAGTTCGCTTCCGCAGCAGCCATTGTTTAGCGCTCTTTTTTCTCCTGCTTTTTCGCCTCTTTCTCCGCTTCCTTCTGCGCCTTCTTTTCCGCCTCCGCTTCGGCCTCGGCTTCTTCAACTGCTGCCGCCGCCTGATCGAGCAGCTCGCGCGGCACTTCGAAAAGCAAAACGTCGCCGCACATCGTTTCAAGCTGCTCGCGGTAGGCGTCCTCCTGGCCCGCGCTGCAGATCATGAGCAGCGCGACACTGCCGGCGTCCATCAACTTGCTCAGTTCTTGCAGCGCTTCCGGTGACCCTTCGTCCGGCTTTTTGAACACTGCGTTTGCCAGCCCGCCGGCAACGTCGCCGACCAGTGCGAGCGGTCCCAGCAGGCTCCTGGCCAGACCCATCGCACCCCTGACTAGAATGCCTTTGCCCTCTTTACGCACGATTTCGGCGCTTATTTCGCCTTCTTCTTTACGCAGTGCGCCAACCGCGCCAAGCTTGATATCCTTGCGCGTGTCCGCCCAGTGCTCGAGCCCAGCCAGGGCGCCAACGGAGGCACTATGATTCTTGAATTCGGCGATGACGATAAAGATGTTCTCATTTTCTGACATACTGTCCTTCCTTGTGCGCATGATTTTATTGCCTCATTCCGCCGCGGTCCAGCTTCCGGCACCAAGCCTAACGGGACGCGGCCGCAGCGCCGGGCAAACGTCCTTCCGGCGATCAAGACATCGGTGGTAGAATCTGCAAATGATCAACCGTCATTCAATCGATGCAATCAATAAGCAAACGCGTTCGGCGGCACATGTCCGCCCAGACTACGCGCTTTACAATTTCGCCAATATACCGGGCACAATCCTGAACGTGTTCGATATCCCAACGGATATGCGGCTTCCAGACAGCGTACTGCCGGATTGCCAGGGCGTTGAGAAGGTCATCTTCTTGTTTATCGACGCCTTTGGTTGGCAAATGTTTGAACGGTTTGCCGGCGATTCGGCCGTCTTGCAGCGCTTCCTTAAAAATGGCGTCGTTTCGCAGCTCACCTCGCAGTTTCCCTCCACGACGACGGCGCACGTGACCACCATACACACCAACCTGCCGGTAGGACAGCACGGCATGTTCGAATGGAACTATTACGAACCCCGGGCGGACGCTGTTATCACGCCCCTCTTTTACTCTTTCGCCGGCGACGACAGGCGCGGCACGCTGCAAGGGAGCGGCATCGATCCGGCGGCGATCTTCCCACGCCGCACTATCTACCCGCTGCTTACGAAGCATGGCGTTTCTTCCTATACCTTCAATAAGGCGGAGTATGCGTCATCGCCTTACAATACGGCCGTTAACGGGGACGCCACGCGGCAGGTGTCCCACAACGACCTGGCCCAGGCGCTGGAGCAGCTTACCCGGGCAGTGACGGCCCAAAATGGTCCGGCCTATTATTTCCTCTATTGGGGACGGTTCGATACCCTGTGCCATGCCTATGGACCCGATTCGCCGCAAGCGCAGGCAGAATTGATCTACGTACTGGAACTGCTGGAATCGAGGCTGTTCAAACCGTTGGAGGGGATGGGCAGCACGCTGCTGCTCATCGGCGCGGATCACGGGCAGACAGCCGTCGATCCCGCGCGAACCATCTATCTCAACCAGCTCTGGCCGGATATCGCCAGCACATTTAAGAGCACGCGCAGCGGACGGCCGATCGTGCCTGGCGGCTCATGCCGTTCTTTCTTTTTGTATATTGAGGAGGACCGGCTCGATGAAACGGAGCGTCTCGTGCAGCAAGGACTGGATGGCGCCGCGCAGGTGTTTCGCGTGGACAGGTTGATTGAGGATGGTTATTTTGGGCTGCCCGTTTCGCAGAAGTTTCTGTCCAGGGTCGGCAACCTGGTTATCGTGCCCGATCCGGGCGAGTCCGTGTGGTGGTATGAAGCAGGCAAGTTCGAAATGGGCTGGTATGGATTCCACGGCGGGCTGGCGGTGGATGAGATGCTTATTCCGCTATTGGCGTTGGTTCAGTGAACAGTGGACAGGATTCGGTATTCAGTGTTCGGTTCTTGTGTTTTGTTGCTCATCAGCAGGTGGGCTGCCAGGCGTTTGCTGAGGCCGATGATGGTTAACACGGTCGGGCGGTCGAGGGCTTCGGGAAAGACGCTGGCGTCGCAGACATAGAGGCCGTCTAGTTCTGTCTGCAGGTTTTCGTCCAGCATCACGCCTACGCGCACGGTGCCGCTGGGATGTGTGCCTCTTAACGGGGTCATAAACAGGGAACTCTTCGCGGTGCCCGCCTCCAGCAAGATTCGGCGGCAGATCGCTTCGGCCGAATCAAGGCGCTCCTGGTCGTCACCGGCCATTGGTTTGCTGATACGGCCGTCCGGGTAGACGCCGCCGGACACAGTGTCTTTAAGCTTGATCATGACGCCTAATGTGTGGTTCCACTTCGGCCAGGTGAGCGTGTAGGAGAGTCCCTTCATGCCCACGACCAGGGGATAATTGAGCCAGGGATCGATCAGGGTGCTCAGCATATAACCCTCGTCGTCATTTTCCCAGGACCAGGTCATGGGCGGTTCGTTGCCGTTGCCGGGTTGGTCGATAACGCCGTAAACCATGACGGTCGTGTCCATGGCCATTCCCTCCCCCGCTGCGGGGAAGCCTGATGCCTGCAAGATGCGCGGCGTGCCGATGCCGCCGGCGGCGAGGATCACGGTCTCGGCGTGGGCTGTGAAGGGACGGCCGTTGAGCGTCCCCATCACGCCCGTTACCTGTCCCCCTTCCTCAAGCACGCGATCCACCCGCGCGCCGCTGTACAGCACAGCACCCGCCTGCACTGCCTCATCGACGTACTCGGCCGCGGTCCACTTCGCGCCGCAGCGGCAGCCCAGCATGCAGGTAGCGCCGCAGTCAAAGCTGTCAGCGCGGGCCGGCTTCATGAACTTGGGCTGCGGGTACCATTCCTGGCCCAGCGCGCCCGCCGCTTCGGCAATGCGCGTGGAGGCCCGGCCGCGCAGGTCCGGCGGCAGCGGTTCGATCTGCAGTTCGGCGATTGTCTCCGCGACCTCGGCGTCGATGTCCAGGCCATACTTATTCTTCAGCCACGAAGGAGGAGGTGCGGCGCAGCCGGCAAACATGTTCGTCGCCCCGCCGACCATGAGCGGGCGGATAATGTTAAGGCCTTCTTCGGTGAAGAGCAGGCTGCGGCGATCGGCATATCGCAGTGCGCCCAGATAGGTTCCGTAATAGGGACGCCGCCGGTAATCAGCGCCGCGCTCCAGCAGCAGCACGCGTTTGCCGCCGCGGGCCAGTTCGCGGGCCGCAGTGGCGCCACCCGGTCCACTGCCGGCGACAATCACATCAGGCTGCAGGGGTATTTGGTCTGTCATGCTTCGTACGGAGATACAGAGTATTAATTGTTCTGAGCAAGGACAATGCCTAACGTGGTTATATTATAGTGCAATTACGGTCGTTGTGTCACTTGAGTGGATAGCCCCGGGACTCGCCAGTATCCGTCTGATCTCCGAGCTTGGCACCAGGCAGCGGATACGGCGGCCGCGGGCCGGAATCTGGCACATCAAAAATATAGATCTTTGATTCTTTGCGGTGCAATCGTCACTCCGTGTAATCTGAAGAAGCCGTGCCGGCAGGTTTATAATAGGTATCCCGTTTCATATAACCATAGAAGAAGATGCCCCAGACAACGGCGACGCCGGCGGCGGTGGCCGCGGAGACGATGGCAACCTGCCGCGCCGTAAAGCCGGCCGTGTCCATGAGATAGCCCGCGGCAAAGACCGAGATGGATTGGGTCAGGGTCAGCATGGCGAATTCGAAAGCGAAGACACGGCCGCGATAGCGATCAGGCACGAGCATCTGCAAGAGCGCCGCCGAAAATACCCAGAGCGTGCCGGAACCGACGGTGCGCACAAAGGACATAGCCAGGAAGACCGGAAAAGTCGGGGCAATGCCCAGCCCGAAGATGCCGATTGCGAGGAGGACAAAGCCGATCGTGATGCCCAGCATAAGGCGGCGCTGCTGGTCGCCCAGCCAGCGGCGCATAAAGATCGGGCCGAGGCCCGTACCCAGACCGGTGACGAAATAGATCACGCCCAGGGTGGCCGCGCTGGCATCTTGTGGATTGACCGCCTGGCCAAGCCGCTTGAACGGATTTTCAAAGACATCGTTGGCGAAAGCGACTTCTAGGACATTAATCGCTCCCCAGGCAAGCGAGCCCCCTGCTTTGACAAGACTGATGACCAGCAGAAACTTCTCTGCGCGCAGATAGCGCAGGCCGTCCAGGAAATCTAACCAGCCGCCGGTCTGTCCCAACTCCCGCTCGCGGGCGGGCATGACGATGCGCGAAATAAAAAATGCGGAAATGAGGAAAGTGAGGGCGTCGGCCACGAACGAAGCGTCAACGCCGAAGAAGTAAGCGACCGCGCCGCCGGCAAAGGCGCCCAGAGCGAGCATGGTGCTCCAGGTGAAGCTGTCGAGGGCGTTGGCCGTGACCAGGTCTTCCTTGGCGACGATATTGGCCAGAACGGCCGTTTTCGCCGGTGTAAACAGCGCGCTCAGCGTAAACTGCAGGAAGGTCAGGAAATAGAAAAGCCACAGCTGGTCGGGCGAGCGGATCAGCAAGAACGAAGCCACCGTCGCGGCACGCGCCAGGTCGGTGAAGATCATGATGTGGCGGCGGTCAAAGCGGTCGGCCAGCACGCCGGCGATGGGGCTGAAAAGAAACAGGGGCAGAAAACGCAGCAGAAAGAGGGTGCTGACGGCAAGTCCGCTGTTGGTCAGGGTGGAGACCAGCTCCGCGGCGGCAATCAGGTTAAACCAATCACCAAGGAAAGAAACAACGCTGCCCAACCACAGGTTGCGATAATTGGCGTTATAACGCAGGAGGGCGAAATATTCGCGCATGGGGAGCTATCAGTAATCAGATATCAGCGGTCAGCTGGCGGCTGATCGCAGAAGGCTGACAGCTAAAAAGAAAAAAGGTCCCTTGGCAATGACCTACTCTCCCAGGGGGCTGCC
>JBJYWZ010000472.1:0-4429 GCA_046259725.1 Promineifilaceae bacterium (SeqCode)
CCACCTTTTCCTGGCCGATCCCTTCCTAACGAATCGTTCGCCAAGAACTTACAGTTGCGCGTATTTACGCACCGTGACTCCTTTATTACGGTTTAGTTTAGCATGCCTTATGAAGCTTAAGATCAGACTTTCGATCGCTCTTTTTGCTCTTTTATGTAATCTTCACTGGACATAAACGTAGAATTTACGCCTGGAGGGGGGTTATTGGGTGTGCAAGAGAATGACTCGCCGCAGCGAGTATCAAAAATCGATGCCAGGTGGGTGAATCACGCCGTGCCAATTACTCGCAGCTTTGGCGCGTGGCTGAGGTATTCGGCGCCGTTTCGAGTAACCAGTATCACGTCCTCGATGCGCACGCCTCCCCAGCCGGGCAGGTAGATACCGGGCTCAATTGTGATCACCATCCCCTCGGCCAGTTCCTGCGGCTTGCGCCGCGCTGACAGGAACGGATCTTCGTGCAATTCAAGGCCCAGGCCGTGACCAAGTCCATGATTAAAGGCGCCGCCAAATCCCGCGTCGGCGATCGCCCGTTCGGCCAGCAAATGCACCTGTTGTGAATCAGCGCCGGGCCGGATGCCGTTCACGGCCGTTTCCTGGGCTTTAAGTACGGCGCTGTAAACGTCGTCAAAGCGCGCGCCCGGTTCAGCACCGTGCAGATAGGTTCGCGTCAAATCGCTGTTGTAGCCGTCCAGCCTGGCGCCCATGTCTACGAGGAGAATATCGCCGGTTTGCAGGCGGCGATCTCCCGGGGCGTGGTGGGGGAGGGCGCCGTTTGGTCCAAAAGCCACGATGGGTGTGAAGGCCATGGCGTCAGCGCCAAAATCGCGCATCGTTCGTTCCAGGCGCCAGGCGAGTTCTTTTTCACTGATGCCGGTGGTAATTAACGAAGGCAGCTGGGCTATCGTCTTGTCGGTGATGGCCGCGGCCGCGCGTATGGCATCAATCTCCTGCGCGGTCTTAACAAGACGCAGGGGCTCGACGGGCTGATCCAGATGGCGCCAGGAGATTCCAGGAATCGATTCCAGCTCCTGCGCCTGCTGTACGCTGATATGATTGGCTTCCGTGCCCGCGGTGCTGACGGCGGCAGCGCGAAGCAGTTCGGCCGTTTCAGCGAGCGTGCGGTTGTGTTTGAACAGCTCGAAGTCGGGCGCCTGCTCGGCAGCCTGCTCCCAATAACGGGAATCAGTGGCCAGGATGGCCTGGCCGGCAGTGATGAGAAGGGAGGCCGATGATCCACGAAATCCGCTTAACCAGGCGCAGTTGACGGGATTGGTAACCAGCAGGCCGTCGACCTGCCAGGACTCCAGATTACCGCGCAATGCCTTGATGCGCTGTTTATATTCTCCAGTCACGCATGCTCCTGTTTATTCGCGTAGTCAATGACGACAATCAAACAACATACTCAACATCAGCAGTGATGTGGCGGACTTCATGTTCAAATATGGTGCGTAAAATGGCAATCATTGAGGCGTATGTGGGGTCCATGCCATAATAGGAAAGGTTCTGCGTTCCCAGATTCATGCCTTTGCTGAACGGCGTGTCCGAGGCGTAATGCACGATGCCGATCGGGAAAGGGGCGTTGTGCAGGTCGACTATTTCATTGTACGGGTGCCGAATCGGGCGCACCATTTCGTAGATGCCGCTGAGGTATGGTCCGGCCTCCATTTCCATGTCGGTATATCCTTCACGGTAGAAAACGGACATGTAACCCTCATTCTGTAAAAACGTCCCGGGAACTGTTATTGCCTTCTGGTTATCCAGGACTGAGCCGTAAATCAGGTGGGGGGCAACGGCGTCGGCGCGGATGTCGTTGTCGAACAGATAAGTGTTGAGTGAATGCTCGTCATGAACGAGGACGGGAATCATGGCGTCACCGATACGGCCGTTCAGCGTCGCCGCTTTACCCATGACATAGACGCCGCGCACATGGGCCACGTTTCGCGCGATTTCCGTGAGCACCTGGTAAGCCGAAAGCCCCAGCGGGTAGTCGATATTGATGATCAGCGCGTCGCTCTGGGAGAGTAAATCCGCACCGCGAATGCGCAGTCGCGGGTCGAGCTGGGCGAGATCGAGCCTGTTCAGCTGAACGACCTGGACTTCGATATCAAATGCATGGCCGCTGGGTACGCGCATAATTCCCAGCGAGCGCTCGTGCGCTGTTTGCTTTGGCCGGTCCTGTGGATATTGGGTGTTGTATTTCTTCAACACATAGTAAAGGAAATTCTCCAGGCTGCTGGGTACGTTGCTTTCCAGGATGTCGTGGTACTCGCGGTACAACTCATCGGAAGCGGCCGCATCGATGTATTCCTGCAGCATTTCTTCATGCTGTATCGCATAGCCGCTCAGCAGGTTGGGCATGCTGTGCGTATTGCTGGAAATAAAATAGATTGGGTGTTCGGTGAAATCGAGATCCGGCGCATGGCGCTCCACGTTTAACCACCACCTGCGTGTAGCGCGCTTATAATCGGCCAGCGAGCCTGCGAGTGAAATGATGGAGATTTCCTGTTCTTCCTGGGCGAGCTCAAGTAGTTTTTCGGCTGTCTGCGTGCCCCATATTTCGCTCAGGCGGCCCAGGTCATCAACGTCGATGTCGCAAATGTCAGCCAGGTTCTGCAGCTCGGCGTAGGTCGGGTCGCCGTCGCCCTGGCGGCTCTTGCGCAAGATCTGGATGGCGGCCGGATTATTGAGGCGCATGTGCAGCTTGCTGCGCTCAATCTGGTAGGCGGTCAGGATGGGCACGATGTCGTCAATATCCGAGCGGCTGGCGATATAGACTGCCAGCGTTTGACGGCCGTCGAAAAAGCTCCTGCGCCTGCGGCCGCCCGAACTCACGCGCTGCCATGTCTCGATGTCGCTGTAACCGTGTTCGGCAAACACGCGCTCAGATTGTCCCATGACAACCAGCGAGATCTTGTCCAGGCAGTCCGGCATACGCAGCACGGAATAGACAAAGGCGGCCATATCCGGCTCCGGAGCGGCGGCCTTGACATGCAGTGCGGAGTTGATGCTCTTATGGGCTTCCTCAAGCGTTTTGATTTTTACCGGTCTTGTACTGCGCAGCAGTGAATAGTAGGTGCGCATATAGAGAAGAATTTCTTCGTTCCCCGAACTGGGTACAGTGCGAATCATGTTAATTCCTTTGCTTGGCTACTCGACGATGATTAATCCCGTCCCCTCAATCACCTGGCCAACGACCGTAGATTGCGGGCATGCTGAAAGGAACTCAGCCACATTTTCAGGGGATACGCTGACCAGCAGCCCGCCTGAGGTCTCCGGCGTGAAGAGCATATCCTGCATGAGCTGGCTGACTTTTTCGCCGAAATGCACAAACTCTCTGAAGAAACGCATATTGTTGCCCATGCCGCCGGGAAATGCGCCCTGCGCACCATACTCAAGGGCTCCCGGCAGCCAGGGAAGCTGCTGCAGCTCAAATCGAAACGAGGCCCCGGCCTGGGATGCCATTTCTCGGGCATGGCCCAGAAGACCAAAGCCGGTTATATCGGTGACGGCCGACGCGGATGCACCTTGCGCGGCTTCAGCCGCCCCGCGGTTGAGGCGCTTCATACTCTTCACCGCCGCCGTGACATGCTCATCCGCGGCGCGCCCTTGTTTCAGCGCCGTCGTTATGACGCCCACACCCAGCGGCTTGGTCAAAATGAGCATTTCGCCAGGTTTCGCCGCTCCTTTGGTCTTCACATTCTGCGGGTGTACGAGGCCCGTGACTGCCAGGCCGTATTTGGGTTCCTTATCGTTGACGCTGTGCCCGCCGACGACCACGGCCCCTGCTTCCGCCACTTTTTCGGCGCCGCCGCGCAAAATCTCGCGCAGAATATCCGCGCCAAGGTTGTCAGGAAAGGCGACAAGGTTGATGGCGAACAGGACCTGCCCGCCCATGGCGTAGATATCGGACAGGGCATTGGCCGCGGCGATAGAGCCGAAGTCATAGGGATCATCGACGATCGGTGGGAAGAAATCGGCCGTGCTGATGATAGCCTGTTCTTCGTTCAGACGATAAACGGCCGCATCATCGGCACGATCCAGACCAACGATGAGGTCCGGGAAATCGGCCGATTTAAATGTCTCGCGTATCGGTTCCAGCGCTTTCTCCAGCTCCGACGGAGCCAGTTTAGATGCTCAACCTGCGCAAGAAGCATAAGCAGTCAGACGGATGTCTTTGTTGCTCAAAGATACCTCCAGGATTCTTGCCGGCTAGTCCGGCTACCAGTCAGCCCGGCTGCCCCCGGATAAATGGTACGGGAAGTATACCTTATGCCAACGCTGTCGCAATTGAGCTGAGCGCAAGCGCAGATTGGATTGACGCGGCATTGGCGCCTTCTTATAATGGTCCGGCTATGGGTCAAAACGGTATTTCAAGACTGGAACAGCTTCTGCGCGAGACGGTTGAAGGATCATTCGGCCGTTTGTTTGG
>JBJYWZ010000473.1:0-2793 GCA_046259725.1 Promineifilaceae bacterium (SeqCode)
ACGTGTGCATTCAGGTGTCCGACCTCGAGCGGTCGAGCGCCTTTTACCGCAAGCTGGGTTTCTCACCGGTGGCCGCGCAACGGCATGACGACGGCGATGTGGCGTGGCAGTATTTGCGCTATCCGGGTTCGGACACGCTGCTCGAGCTGTTGCAGTTTAAGACCGGCGGGGAAGCCGCTCTGCCGACGGCAGAACGTCGATCTCTGCGGGGCCTCAATCATATCGGCTTTCATGTGGAGAGCCTGGAAGCACTTCGGAACGAGCTGGAGTCATCCCGCGTGGACATCGTCGAGCAGGGCGCCCGCGCCGGCTACCGCTATCTCTTCGCACGAGGTCCCGACGGCGAATTGATCGGATTCGCGGAATTCGACTGAAGACTCACTGACGTCTGAAGAGCGCAACCGCCACGTTACTCATGGTTGTTGACAAGACTGTTTTGGTGGTGGGCGCAGGCCCGACAGGCTTGCTTCTGTCTGCGGAGCTTTGTCGCCGGGGGGTTAAATGCCATCTGATCGACGCAGAACCAGCGCCGTTGCCCTGGGATCGGGCTACGGTCGTGCACCCGCGTTCGTTGGAGATCTTTGAATCCCTGGGAATTATCCAGCCGCTACTGGACGCGGGTGTCAAGCAGCGGGTAGTCCGCATCCACTCGGCTGGCACTTTGCTGGGTGAAATCGACCTATCCAGCTGTGGTAGTCGTTACGGATTCAACATCGGAATCTCGGAAGAGTTAATCGAGGCGATTCTGACTGAGTATCTCCACCAGCAGGGTGGCAAGGTCATTCGCTCAGCGAGCCTTGTCGACTTGGAAGAACATGCAGACCAACTAATTGCGAGCGTCCGGCGTAATGGCACCATAGAGCAGCTTTCAGTTCGCTGGGTGGTGGGGTGCGACGGATATCACAGCGCCACGCGGAAGCTGGCTCGCATTGAAATGACCGGCCACGACATCGCCAAGCCCTGGGCTGTGTTCGATGCGACCCTGTCAGGTTGGGCCCAATCATATGAAGGAAACCATGCCTACTTGGACGAGATTCCCGTCATTCTAACCGCGCTCCCCCAGCAACGTTGGCGGGTCTACCTGCAACCAAGCGCCCCCGGATCCGACCTCTTGGTTGACGCTGCATCCACCATCAGGCGCTACCGATCAGAGATTGGCTTCGAAGATGTCACCAATCCTTGCCGCTTCCATTGCCACTCGAAGGTCGCAACGAATTTCCGGGCAAGCCGCATCCTGCTGGCGGGGGATGCCGCCCATGTCTGCTCCCCTTCCCAGGGCCATGGCATGAATAGTGGATTGCAGGATGCCTTCAACCTTGCCTGGAAACTGGCACTCGTCTGCAAAGGCCGCTGCGCTCCGACTTTGCTGGACAGCTATGACGTGGAACGACGACCCGTCGCAGAGGCGGTCGTTGCGTCAGGCGACGCATTTGAGCAAGCTCTAGGCATGAAAATTCCCTCCGAGCGAGAAACCCGTAATGAAAAGCTTCGGGCCGTGTTCGCAGATCCGGCGCCACGGCATCACGAGGCGGTCGCCGAGGCTGAACTCGACATCAACTACAGCAACTCCCCAATCGTCATGGGGGATGTAAACGAGTCGCTTCCACCAGGCGACCGACTCCCCGATGCAATTCCAACCTATCTTGACGACATGGAAGCACCGATGCTGCATGAGTTGTGTAACCGCACTGGCCACACTGCGCTGATCATCGGTAGCTCGTCTGTCCCTGTTGAACAGCTCGAACAGCTCGAAAGGACGATAGGGTCACATAGCAAC
Source organism: Promineifilaceae bacterium (SeqCode) (assembly GCA_046259725.1). GTDB lineage: Bacteria > Chloroflexota > Anaerolineae > Promineifilales > Promineifilaceae > JAACFF01. The sequence goes on from JBJYWZ010000473.1 coordinate 1,778, forward strand.
ACCTCTCTTATCGAGTCCACGTCATCGCTCGCGTCCAGGTCCGACAACCAGGGCGAACACAAACGTATCACACCGGCTGGTGCCAGCCAGTTGGGTGTTGGCGGGATCACACTACTGGTGATCCGGCCGGACGGCTACGTCGGACTCCGCGCCGACCATGACCACCTCAAGGCATTGGCATCCTATCAGGCGATGCTGCTGTCGGGCTAGTTGGCAGGGCGACACTCAATTGTCATCGGAATCCGCTGAGCGCTCGACGTCCACGCTGATCCGCTGATAAAGCGCGAGTCCAAGCATGACCACGACGGCGCAGAAGACTACCGCGACCGGGTAGATCAGCTTCGTCGCGTCCTTCACTGCCGCGTCGAACACGCCGACCAGACCTTCGAGCGAGAGCGCAACCGCAATCGCCACCATGAAGCGCGTCAGTGTCTTCCGCACTTCCGCGAACGACGTCAGCTCCTTATGCCGTTGCACCTCCTCTTCCAGGATATATCGCCCGACGTCGAATACCGCGATCGCGACTATGGTAAAGCTAATACTATCGATGATGTCCTTGGTAACAACCCGATCGACGGCAATGATAACGTACAGATCATAGAGCGACCTGAATATCATCAGCAGGGATGCGAAAATTAGAGCCAAGCTGGCGAGAAAATAAATGCCCGCCGATATAAAAAAGGTCAAACGATTGAGTGGCGAAATATTCGATGACGTATCGGGTGCCTGTTGTGAGGCTTAGAGCCTCGCGGGCTGATCGGTCCTGCTCGTGCATTCAAGCGAAGATTCCAGCGGTAATGTGCCATAACCGCCGAGCGGGCCTCGAAAAGGGTGATGTGAAAGCCGACCGGCCTGAGCTTCGGGGAAGGGGGGTTTGCACCCGCACTCGACTGTTGGCATCCGCAACGTTCGCTGTCGGACGAATCCTGCCGTTCTAAGCCAGAGACGTCAATGTCGGCTCTTGGCCGAACTGAGTCGCTTGAACTCAGCGGGATCGCACGCCGTAAGGCCTGCAA
>JBJYWZ010000474.1:0-2896 GCA_046259725.1 Promineifilaceae bacterium (SeqCode)
TCTGCCATGGGCTTCAATTATACTCTTTAAGAAACGTGTGTCAGTTAGTCGCGCCAACGTGTATCAGTCAGTCGCGCCGTTGAGCAGCCGGGTGGCTGAGGGTTCATTGAGGTTAAGGATGTCTATGATCGTTCACTTCCTGACCAACGGCTGCTATGCGAACGCCATGCAGCGGCTTGTCAAGTCAGCATTCTAATTGTAAACTATTTAACAGGCACTTAATAAAAACATCGTTACTGCATCGAAGCCGGTAATGAGGAGAACTAAACCGGAGGCTGATGATGAACATCATCAAAGTTTCTGCCCAGTCGCGAACTTCCGCAGTAGCCGGGGCCATCGCCGGCGTGATGCGGGACATGGGCCGGGCGGAAGTACAGGCCATTGGCGCAGGGGCGGTCAATCAAGCCATTAAAGCTACCGTCATTGCAAAGGGTTATCTGGCCGAAGAAGGGGTCGACATTGTTTGTATACCGTCGTTTGTGGAGATTATGATCGATGGGCAGGAGCGAACTGCAATTCGCCTGCTGATTGAACCAAAAGTCGAACCTTCCCCTTCATAATTTTGCCAATTAACCACAAAGAACAAAAGGGACATGGCTGAAGCCGTGTCTTTTTTTGTTTCTGTGAACATCAGCCAGGGGTTACGGCCGCCGGCGGGCCCTGATGGCAAGATAGAGGAGCAGCGCTGCGCCAAGGACAGCGGCAAGCGTTAAGAGAAGGAACGACGGGGGGACGGATGGCTGTGTCTCAGCGGCGGCGTTTTGTGCCGGCACGGCCGTGGCAAGCGTTGCCGGATCAGGCTGCGAATCGGGCTCCTGGGCAGCGGCGATCGATGCGGCGGAGGCGGTGGCCGTCTTCGTTGCTGCCGCCGGCGACGATCCGGCCGTGCTCGTCGCCGAGGGCGCGGGAGCTGCGGTAGATGGCGGCGTGGGCGACGCCGCAGGGAACGGCGTCTCCGTGGCCGTGGGCAGCGGCGTGGGGATAATCGTCGGCAGCGGCGCGAGCGGAGGCGGGTCCAACGGAGGCGGTCCGCCATCGCGGGCCTCGATGAGATACATGACCGTACCGCCAATCATGCAGTAATCGCCGATCGTCTGCGTGCACAATGCCTGCTGCAGGTCAATGGTGTAACGGCCGTTCTGCGCTTCAATCACCTCTTCCTGCCCCCACATATCCACCAGGCGCGCCGAACTGGCGATGGCTTCCACCTCAACCTGCTGCGGCTGCGGCAGGCGGGAAAAGAGCACCGTGGTGATGCGATCGTCCTGCTCCAGGCGAAACTGGCCTACTTCATCCCAGCGCTCGCGCGCGGCGCTTGTGGTACCGCGCATGAAACGGATGGCTTCACGATAGGTCGTGTAGGCGACGCGCCTGCTGCCGTCGAGGCGCAGCAGGCCGAAGGGTTCAGGGTTGGCGGCGCGATCGCCCTCGGTGTCACGAAGTTTATAGACGGCGATGCGATCCGCGCCCCCGGCGAGCGCGGCGGCCACGGCCTGAGGAATATAGGCCGCCTGTTCCGTGCTGCTCACGGCCAACGCCGGTTCGGCTACGGGCCAATCGGGGTCATCGTATGGCGGCGCATTGGTCTCCACGAGCCAGATCGGCCGTGGCAGACCACGCCCGGCCATCATTTCCTGGAAGACGCCCAGGAGATCGTAGACCTGATCGGGTTGGAAGTAGAGATGGGCCGTTGCTATGTCAAAGTAGTAATTGTGCCCGGCGGCCTCGGGATCGGCCAGGATGCGATCGAGCAGGCGAGCCATATATTGTTCGCTCCCGGCGTCATAGTCGGCCCAGTAGGTGAAGGCGGCCAGGTGAATGACGGCATCAGGATTGGCCTCTTTCGCCGCCAGATAGGCCACACGCTGAAGCTGGTAAAAGTCGTCCACGCTGCCATCCCAGGAATGGGCCACCTCAGTCGCCGCAATATCGGGCTCGTTCCAGATGATCCAATGGTCGATACGACCGTCGTAGCGGCCGACGATATCGCGCACGAAGGTCCCCCAGGTATTGTCGGGGTCGTCGTGAGCCAGCCACAAACCGGAAGGCAGGCCCGCTTCGTCCCTGGCCCAATCGGGAATACCGATCAGCAGGCCGACGAGCTCGCGCCCCTCGGCAAGCTGCTCGTCGATCTGCTCATCGGACACATCCGGGGCCCACGTGTCCGGCCCCGCGGCCTGCACGTCGGCCCATTGAAAACGCAGCCGCGTCCAGCCGATATCCAATTCGCGCGCCGCGTTGCGCGCCGTGTAGGCCTCGATAACGCCGAAGCGCCAGTCCTGCTCTTCCTGAGCGTGTAGGGATGCGCCGGCCAAAAAAAACAGCAAGATTATGCCAGTTACGGGGACCCAGCGACGGCCGTTCATACCCAATTCCAAATTCTGGCTACTCCCATGTTTCTAAAAGAGTGGATCAAACCTTCTGGTCTGCAAGGAGCGGTGTGCATCCTCGGGTCACTATATGGGAACCGAGGAATCTTCAGGCGAACACTCGCTAAGATTCCTCACTTCGTTCGGAATGACAGGTAAGAAGGCGCGGTTCCATCCGGGCCGAATAAGCTTGCTTCGTCGATGTCCCATGCAGAATGTCAAGAGAGCCACTCAGTAATTATGCTAGAAATCCGGTTTTTTACTTGACAGAGGCAGAAAATACAAATTATAAAGTCGGGTTTCTTGTTATTTGATTTCTGAAAGGAAGTCGACGGCGGCCCAGCCCTGATCGCCGCCCGGTGTGCGCACGGGCTGCCAGGTCAGGCCATTGAAGTCGACGGGGCCATCCGGCAGCAGCGTCAGAATGGTGCCGTCGGGAATGACAGCCAGCTCCGCCCCTCCCGGGGAGTCGCGCACGGTCAGGCCCACGCCGCGCGTATTGGTGACCACGGCATGCGGCAGATCGG
>JBJYWZ010000475.1:0-1965 GCA_046259725.1 Promineifilaceae bacterium (SeqCode)
GGCTCTTCTTTATTGAGCGGCAGGCCTGCCAGCGCATCGGCTGAAAATGAGTTGACCGCGTAAGCATCGCCATCGATCTTATACAAATTGAGCGTGGGTAGGAGCAGAATAAAGGCGCCCAAAATCAGCCCCAGGAAGATCAGTTCGTCAATTTTCCAGGGATCTGCCTTCGGGCGTTTTCCACGAACGATGAATATTTCATGCAGCAGCCAGATCAGGATAATGAGCCCGCTGAGCGTCGCCCAGGCCAGGGCCAACTGGTGGATATCGAGATGTATCAGGAGTGCGGCAATACCTGGAATGGCCAGAACTGCCACGCCCATAGGCAGCGCCAGGGCGAGGCGTTCGATGCCATCCAGGTTAAGACGCCAGGTGATTATATCCGCAAGCAGATAGCCGGGTGCGATGAGCAAGGCCAGGAATGCGAACCAACTTGCCACGTGCAGCGGCAAGTAGGCGGGAATCGCCGCCAGTGTAAGCGCCCAGATCAAGACAAGGGCCATCACGGTGATGTAATGTGGTGTAATGAGTGAACGCAGCTTCTTCAATGCACTACTCTTTAATCGAAAGTTGAAAGTCGTTAATCTTCATTCCAAGGTCCGGAGTCTCTCATCCCTGGTTTCGTCTATTAGCTGGGGACGTTAGGCTCAGAACAATGTGACTGTCCTCAGGCGAAAGGTATATGCCAACGCAGTCTCGGTCCCAGGCGGGTTGTTAGAGAGTAGGGTAGCTTGGGCCAAACCTGGGTAAATAGCTGAAAACGCTGATCTGATTTTACCTGATTGGTAACGGTTGCTGCGCCATTCTGTCCATTTTCACGCCAGGTTAACTGGTATACCGGCGCTGATTGGCCGCCCCACTGTCCTTTAAACTTGGAGGCGTTGGAGCCCGCCGGGCTGCGACCCATATCAAGATAGGTGAAACCATGGTTGATGGCGTCGCTCATGATCTCCCAAAGCGATAGATAGGCGGAACGCAGCCGGAGAAATTCTGGTAGAGCAGCACCCCACATGCCGTACATAGTGTCGCCCATCTCCAATTGAAAATAGCCGGCAGCGACTACGTCGTCATGCCAGACGAGTGCGATATTATACCCACCCGGAAATGCTTCAATAACATTCGCCAAAAACTCATAGCCAAAAACTGGTGTACCGACCTGATGCGTGAAACGGCTGAACATATCGTAGAAAGCCGGCAGTAAGGCGCCGCTGCGATCGACTTCGGCGCGCAGCCGGTTCTTGCGCGCTTTTCTGACCTGCCGGCGGATGTTGCTGTCCAACTGTGACCATAGAGCTTCTTCTTCCTCGGGCAGGGTAAGCAGCCAGAAAACGTGATCACTTTCCGATTGCCACTCCTGCGGCCATAACTGGCGTGAATCTTGAATCACCACACTTTTCAGACGCAGATCCAACGCGACTTGTTCCGCATGTTCCAGAAGCTGGATCGCCGTTTCCTCATCAAGTGCACAAAGCCCGCCCGGTGTCGTCATCAGACGTTTTCCCGTCAAACGGCTACGTACGGCAAACAAAGGTAGGACACCGCAAATTTCATTGCCGCGCTGTGCCATCAAATATCGCGTGCTGTAGCCATAGGTCTTTTTCATGACCTGCTGCCATCTGCTGAGGTGCAGCGGCAGACCGCCTGGCGCATTGCGTACGAATTCATCCCACGCCGAGCTGTAGTCTTGATCCAGTTCCCGTATCACGATTTCGCTGCGTGTCATACTATCTTGTGTTCTGGTATAAGAATGGGCAATGCTTTCTACATTGGCCTCGATTTTATTGCGCATGGCAATATTGTTGCGCGTCATACTGTTACCACTTTCGTTTCCAGATCGACCGGAGCTGTGGCCGCTTTCAGTACCGGCAGATTGCGTAAGGACGTGAAGCGGAATTCAGAAAAGAGCTTTTCTAGTTTGGCCTGCAGTCCGCCACGGCCGTAATAGTGCGTGATCCGTTCCCGGAA
>JBJYWZ010000476.1:0-4686 GCA_046259725.1 Promineifilaceae bacterium (SeqCode)
TGGCGACAGCTTTGGTGGCGGGGCGCCGGTTCAGGAAGAGGATGATATCCCCTTCTAAATAGTTATTAGCCGCGTCAATTGCTAAGAAATGAAGCGTGGCGGCCGCAAAACGGCCGCCGCGCTTTTTTTACTGCTCTTTCCGGCCAATGGCCACGAAGATACTCAAAGCGATCGCCTCCTCCTCTGGGCCCGAGCAGTCGCAGGTGCCTTCGGCGCAGTCGATATCAATCTCCCCTAGGCCAGCCGATTCATACCAGCCGCGCACGTCACCTCGTTCAAAACCCAACCAGCGATCGGCCATCGCCTCGCGCATCCATGCCTGATCGTGGCTGTCCAGGTCGGTAATGATCACTTTCCCGCCCGGCTTGAGGATGCGCGCCATTTCCTTGATTGCCTCGCCAGGATCCGCTACGTGGTGCAGGTACATATTGGCGAATACGGCATCAAACGTGCCTTCCTGGGCAGGCAGCGTACGGCCGTCGCTTTGCTCGAAACGCACGTCCGGCCTCCCTTCAAAACGTCTTTTCGCCGCCGCCAGCATCTCCGGGCTTTCATCAAAGCCGACCAGGCTCCCAGCCTTACCGAGAAGCCCCTGCAGCACAAAACCGGTGCCCGTGCCCACGTCGGCAACAACAGCATCTTGTGGCAGATTCGCTTTCAGAACAGCGGCGTCGCGCATCGCCTCCGTAAAGTAGCCGCTGCGCAGATCGTCCCATTCCTCCGCCACCCCGGCGAAATAAACCCGTGATTCTGTCATGATGGTCTCTTATAGCTGTCAGTCGTCAGCTGATAGCTGATAGCTGAAAGCTCCTAACTCTTCTCCGCCGTAATGCGCGCGCTGAACGGCCGTGCCCGGCCGCTTGATGGGGCCGCGTTTGCCAGTTCAACAGCCTCATTCCCCTTCTCGCGAATCGAGATATTGCTGAATCCGGCCGCCTTCAACCAGGTCACATAGTCGCCGGTATCCTCCGCGCCGCTGACACAGCCCGACCAGGCGTCCATATTGGCCCGCTCTTCATCCGTGAAACGACCCTGGGTGACGATGTCGGACACGGCCAGCTTCCCGCCCGGTTTGAGCACGCGGAACGCTTCATTGAATACAGCCTGTTTATCCGGGCTCAAATTGATGACACAGTTGGAGATAATCACATCGACGGTTGCCGGCTGAACGGGAATGGCCTCAATCTGCCCCAGGCGAAATTCGACATTCTCCAGGCCCAACTTCTGCTTGTTGCGGTTGGCCCGGGTTAGCATGGCCGGCGTCATATCGATGCCGATCACCCGGCCCTGATCCCCCACTTTCTGCGCGGCCAGAAAGCAGTCCATTCCCCCTCCAGAGCCTAAATCGAGCACGGTCTGTCCCGGCTGCAGCTCGGCCAGCGTGATTGGATCGCCGCAGCCAAGTGAAAACCCCGTCATTTCTTCCGGCAGCCAGCTCAGGTCGGCTTCATAGAGGGTGCTGTTATCGCAGCAGGCGCTTTCTCCCGTTTCGCCGCAGCAGTCGTTCACAACTTCAAGTGCCAGTGACTTTTCGGCGAGACGGCCGTAATGTTCCTGAACGCTCTCGTGGATTTCTTTCGTCGTCGTTTTACTCATCATATCACCTCATATCGATAATCATCTATATTTCGAAGAAAAAAATATTAGTTAGGGCTCGTGTTAATCGTCTGCGCGGGGATAACGACCTTTTCCGGGGCAAAGGTTTGCATCAAGGTGCCGCAGCATACGGCCACCGCATCCTGGTTCAGCGAGTAAAAAATCTGCTTGCCTTCACGCTGCGTGTGTACCAATCCAGCCTCGCGCAGAACGGCCAGGTGGTGGGAAACCGTGGGCTGGCTGACGTGCCGCGCCGGCGATCCTTTACCCAGCTCCTCCACCACGTCGTTGACGCACAGCCACTGGCAGCATAAAAGCCGCATAATTTCCTGCCGGGTCTCGTCAGCCATCGCCTTGGCGAACGTAATAGAGTTCATATCATTACTCGCATATATAGACTGTTATCTATATGTTGTAAATTATAGCCTCTTACCATGGGATGTCAAGGCCGGGTTTTATTCAATCGAAAATGGTGCGCAATCTTCTTGGCGATTACAAATTGATAAGGCTACTCGAAGGGGCTAAACGGTTCGTGGTGCTGACTTTAGTCTGCCAGACGAGCAATCAACTGCTCACAAACGTGCTTGCTTGTATCCCAATCATTGAGTAAAAATCCAATAGATTGCGGACACAAGCGACGGTGTTTGCTTTACCGGAATAGCGGAACAAGACTCGGGGAGAGCTTGCCGATGCTATCGCTCCGTAACCACAAAAGTCGGGACCGAGGAGCCGCCGCCCGCGGAGACGTTAAGCAAAGGATCGTTGGAAAGCCGCGTCAGGCAGCCGTCGACGTAGTCGCCGTAGAAAATGAAAGGCGCGGTGTCAAGCATGCGGTCGAATATCTGCAAACGGCCGTCGACCATGCTCGGATACGGTTCTTCGGGAATGGGCACCCGTTCCTGGACGACGTAGGGAGTCTTCAACGCATCCGCGACGGCCTGTTCCCAGCCGCTGGTATTCGTCTGCCAGCCGAGGACGATGCCCCGGCCTCCATAATCATCGTTGGGTTTGAGCACGAAGCGTTCCTGGTACTTCAATATGAAGGGGATCAGGTCAATGGGCACATCGCCGTAAGAGGTCTTACGTTCCTCTACATTTCGTGTCCAGGGGATGTGCTTGTGGATGGCGTCGAGTTCATTCTTTGAAAACATGTGGCTGTTTTCTTCGTCGCTGAGCACCGCCAGGCTGGCTTTCTTATACAGGATTTTGCATTGGAAAGGGTTGACCATACAGACGCTGCCGTCAGCCACGGCCTTCACCACCGGGTGGTCCAGGCCGCCGCGCTCAATTAACTCCGTGATCAAAACACGCTTGTAAATCAGGTTGATTTGAAAATCACCGGCATACAAACGGCCGTTCTTGTACTCAACATCGCGCGGGTCGATGATGCGGCAGGGATAGCCCTGTCCTTCAAAGAAGCGAATGAACAATTCAAATTCGCTGTAGGTCGGCACCTCACGCCAGTCGAGAATGGCGATATTCGGCCGTCCTGTGCCGCCCCATTCTTTGTAAGCCTGCAGGAGCACATGCAGTACATCATGGCGCGTCATCAGCGGGTTGACCACGTACTTGTGCAGGAACTGTCCCATCACCGGCAGGCCGAGGAATACTTTCGTCAAAACGTCGTTGTAGGCTGACGCCGCCGGTACCTCAGCATTATATTCCGTGAAGTGCATATGGCCGCTGTCGGTTAGAAAGAAGGCGTCCAGCCGCGAAAGCGGCGTGTGGCTGCTGTAGCCCGGCGCGATTTTAATCACGACTTCTTCCCAATCTTCTAAGTGGAACTGCTGGCGAAACTCCTTATCTTCCACGGCGCGGTCGGAGATCGTACGAAAAGCATCCAGCAAGGGGTGAATCGCGCGGCGTAAGAAGGTGTACTGGTCAGGCATCAAAAAGCGGGGACGCAGCACAGTACATAAGGGGCGATCGCCGAAGTAGAGTCCGCGTCTTTGCAGCTGATCGTCGAGCTGTGCTTGCGATTCAGCCGCCATCTCGTCGGTGAGCAAATCGTGGTACGCTTTTATTGCCTCGTTCAGTGACATGCCTCTCTCCCTTCAGTTCTGCTATTACCCCGGAAACTTTCCCGTCTCAAGGCGCGGCCCAGACCTCTTTTAGTTTCCGCGGTAATCTTTAACTTGCTGCAAACAGCGTACCCGATCACCCGCTAAAAAGCTGTGACCACTTGAGCTCAAGGAGCTGCGGCCGCGGGTTAAGCGCCAGGTCGATGACCATATCCGCCATATGCTGCACCACCCAATCAAAATAGACGGGGGTCAGGGAATTGATGTCCATATCCGGCGCGGGATTCATAAAATCAATGGCATAGGGCACGCCGTCGCGAATGGCAAACTCTACCGTGTTCATGTCATAACCAAGCGCTTTGACCAGTTTTAGCGCATCATCCACCACCCGCGCCCCCAGTTCCGAATCCATGTGGGCGTGATCGACATGATATTTCCGTTCACGGGGGTCATATTTCATGGGCAGAACGTCTTTTTGGCCCAGGCACATGCAGCGCACATAATGTTCCCAGTGGATGAATTCCTGCAGGACCATGGTCAGCAGTCCTGACTGGTTGTAGGCGTTCCAGACATCCTCTTTGGTGTGGCAGATATACACTTCCTTCCAGCCGCCGCCGTGGGCATCCTTCAGCACACAGGGCAGTCCGATATAATCAAGGATTTCATCCCAATTAAGCGGATAGACCAGGTTGCGCAGGCTCTCTCCGTGCACGATGCCGGGGACATATTCTTTATTCGGCAGCACATAGGTCTTAGGGCTGGCCACGCCGAGCTTATCGGCCAGCGACGCTTCGAAGAATTTATCATCGGCCGTCCACATAAAAGGATTATTGATAACGGTGGTCCCTTGCAGCACGGCATTCTTCAAATAGGAGCGATAATAAGGTACCTCGTGTGAGATGCGGTCGACAATGACGGCATACGGGTTCGGCTCATTCATTTGCGTACCGCCAAGGCGCACGAAATCGGCCGTGACGCCGGCATCACGCCGGTTGACCTCGTCGATAAAAGCTGGAGGAAATGACCACTCCCGCCCCACCATCAAGCCTACCTTCAATGTCATGTTATT
>JBJYWZ010000477.1:0-1742 GCA_046259725.1 Promineifilaceae bacterium (SeqCode)
TGGCGCTCTTGTTTTCAAGCGGACTAGGCGTATGAGATCCAATTCTTTGATCCTATGAGCCTCGGATACAGGCTGATCTCGCCAGTATCTACACGCAAGCTTGACATCCCCAACGACGCACCGCCGGGCGTCAGTTCAGCGGAACGTTGACCCAGAACTGTCCACCATAGGCATCGAAATCGCCCGCACCAATGCCGTCATAGATGCCCGCGCCGCGGAAGGACCAGCCGTTGGGCGTCATGACGATAAGACCGCCTTCGAGTTTGGCCCGGCCCTCATCGAACTCGACCGGCACGCCTCCCAATCGGGATAAGTCTGTGCCAACAGCGATTCTAGCGTTTCGGCTATGGTCGCGGCCGCGTTATAGGCCGGCATTACTACTGAGACTTGCATCGCGGATAACTTACTTAAGCGTCATTAGATTGATTTTACCGGCCCGCTTAACTGGTCCAGTTTCATTGTTGATCCATGCCCGGCCTTAGCTCCCAAGAACAATCTCGATCGAAGCCTCCCGCGGCAATATGCGTTGGTTTTCTGAGCCCATAGCTATATCGGGCTACGCTTCTACTCAAGTCGTTGACTTAAAACATCTTCGGCCCGACCCGCTTTTGCACTTGAGGCGGTACCATTCAGCTTCCCCTGTCTTTGCCCCAATTTGAGAGACGATCGGACTCCCGTCGCGACGTTACAGCCAGATCCTACGGCGATTGGTCTATCGGCGGAGAAGCATTTTATGATCGGATCGGCGTCAATGATCTCGATGCCTACGGCGGCAACGTGCGAATCTCGATCCCGCTCAATTAGGCCACTAGACTACATTGGGGATTATTTCTTTCGCGATGCAAAATCGCGGCCTCACGGTCTTCGCCGCTTTCTCTCTCCTTGTCTGCTACGAGATCTCAGACCGGCGACTCTTTTTGCCGAGTATTCTAAACCCGCTTTGCCATGGGCCGTTGGCATCGCGCCCGCCCATCGTGGGCTGGCGCTTGATCACCTCCAGAAGCGTGCTTAAAGCCTCAATTACGTAATGCGAGACAGCAGGCTCAGGATGATGTCACCTTAGTCTGTCTCCACTTCTTTAGAGGAACCCACTTCTTCTGTTACGGCGCCGGGTACGGCTTCTGTATCAGAGCCAACTTCACCGGCGTTTCTTATGGCCATGGCGACCTCCTTGCCCTCGGCGATGCGTGTGGGCAGCACAAAAAGGATGGTCCCGAGCGTCTCCGCAAACTTCACCACCTGATCCGCTTCTTCCTGGGTGAGCTGTGGCCGGCTCTCATCGGTATGACGGGCGTCATCTGCAATGGAGCGAACCGCGTGCGCCCACTCCCCCACGCTCGTCGGCAGAGCGTGGTCAGCCACAGCCTTGTCGATACGCTCGAGGATGGTGCCATCGTCATATCCCTCTTCCTTCAGCATGACATGCACGGCGCTGCACGCGAGCATGGCTGCGCCTTCTGGTGGGCTTTCGATCGCCTGCGTGAGGTAGACGCGGGCACGCTCGGGGATGTCGTCGGGCACGCGTCTGGGGTCCGGAAATACGGTGGCGATCAGAGGCTCGCCTTTCCCGGTGATGTCATCCAGCCCCTTCACCAGCACGCCGCCACCGCACCGCGTGCATGCATAAACCGCCCAGGGTCGTTCTGGGGAGTGGGCCCCCGCGATGCGACCAAACCACTGCCGCTCTAGGGTTGGATTTGCCGTGCCACACTGAGGACATCTGTCCCTGTCTGAGCCCGAGA
>JBJYWZ010000478.1:0-22696 GCA_046259725.1 Promineifilaceae bacterium (SeqCode)
AACCAGCAAATGCCGCGCACGCTGGGCGACTGCTTCATTCACGTCAGCCGCCTGAACCATATCGTCGAGGTCGACTATCCCCTTCCGGAAGTGCCCCAGGCAGGTACCTCAGAGCTCCATCTGAAAGTAGGCCGGCATATCGCCGAGATGATTCCCGATGGCGCAACCTTGCAGATGGGAATTGGCAGCATTCCCGATGCCGTGCTCTATCACCTCAGCAGCCACCGCGATCTTGGAATTCACACCGAACTGTTCTCCGACGGTGTGATCGATATGGTGGAACGTGGCGTGATCACGTGCAGCAAGAAAACCTTCCATCCGGGAAAAATCGTCGCCGGCTTTCTCTTTGGCAGCAAGCGGTTATATGATTTCGCCCACAATAATCCCTTGATCGAGCTGCATCCTAGCGACTACGTGAACGACCCCTTTAATATCGCCCAAAATGACAACATGGTGGCCATTAATTCCGCGCTGCAGGTCGATTTGACCGGCCAGGTTTGCGCCGATTCGATCGGTTCAAAACTTTACAGCGGCGCGGGTGGTCAGGTTGATTTCATTCGCGGCGCGGCGCGATCCAAAGGTGGATTACCCATCGTCGCCTTCCTTTCCACGGCCAAGGATGAATCCCTCAGCCGAATCGTACCGATGCTATATGAAGGGTCGGGCGTGGTGACGACGCGCAACGATGTCCATTACGTAGCCACTGAAAATGGCGTGGCTAAGCTGCACGGAAAAACGGTCCGCGAACGGGCCAGGGCCTTAATCGGCATCGCCCATCCTAAATTCCAGGAGGAATTGACGCGCGCGGCTCATAAGTTGGGTTATTTGTAACGCTCTACTGGCGCTGCAAGCTTGACCAAACACAGCCTCGTTCGTTCCTGGCGCTCTTCTAGGCCATAATATCCCATAGAGTGAATATGATGCAGCGACAAGACCTCCAAATACGGCCGTTTGAACCCGCCTCCGACATCCCTGCATTGCTGGGCCTGATAAACGCTGTTGAGCAGGTCGATCAGACCGGGCAGGACAGCAGCGAAGAATCCTTGCGCGCTGAATTCGAATGGATAGGCCACGAACCTCAATCCGATCGCTGGGTCGCCGTTAAAGCCGGGGACGAAGACCATCTGCTGGGCCATGCCTGGACCCTCTCCCAGACCCCTGTACGTTCTATTCTGCACATCGCCGTGCTGCCCGCAGTTCGCCGTCAGGGCATCGGGTCCGCCCTGCTCCGTGCCGTTGTCGATCGCATCGCTGCCAAAGGCGCGCGTCAGGCGGTCTCCGTGGTGGAGATCGACAATATGGCCGCCTCCGCTTTTCTTCACAAAAGTGGGTTTGAAATTGCGGGCTACAACCGCTTTTTCACAGCGGACGCCGCCGTTAAATTGCCGCCCCCGCACTGGCCCGCCGGTTACAGGGCTCTGTCCCTTTCCCAATTTCAGGATCTGGCCTATTTTGTAGAGGCGGCGAACGCCTGTTATTCCACCATGTGGGGCCATACGCAAAACACCAAACCTTCGACCATAGAAGAATACCAGGAGTCGATGGCCCAATATCCAGCATACTTTAATCCCAACGGCATGTTCGTCGTCTTTGACGAACGAGATAACGTATGTGGCTTATGCTTGGGCAATCTCGAACAGGAAGGCCAGGAAGGACACCAGGCCAAGATAATTGATTCTCCGGCCATTGTGCCCGGACGACGGTTGGATGAGCTGCTTCCTCCGCTTGTACTGGCCTGCATGCACTGGCTGAACACCCTCTCAGACGGCGAATTTCGTATTGAGACCTGGGGCGACTCTGAAACGGCCGTTTCCGTATACAACGATCTTGGCTTCACGCTGCTGCCCCATGGCCTGGAAGCCGAGTTTCTTCTCGAATTAGATTGACCTGCTTTGCTTGATGAAGCAGCGCCGTCTCTTTCTCACGCTGCCCTCATAGTTCCCTTGTTACCTGACCTCCGGCAGGGCTATGGCTCCAAAAACATGATCATCGTCACCATAATGCGTGACAATCAGCACTGGGTAATTTTGCTTGGCCGCAGTAAGATGGGGAAAGCATATGCGATAAGAACGTGCGAGAATCCATTTCCGCAATCTGGATTTTTCCGAGGAGTATCTATTATGGCTGATGTAAAGTGGGTAAAAATCGAAGGTCGCTGGTGCGAACTCATTAACAAAGACATCGAAATTGTGGAAAAACGAGTCTATCCAGCCGACATCATGCCCGACATGGGCGGCTATCACGTGCTGGCCTGCCGGTGCACGGCCGACATTGACTGCAATCTGGCCGGCGTTCGCTGTGAATATGCCTATAACAACCCTGGCCAGGGCGCGGCCGCCGGTGAATAGTCGCCGCTAGTTGGAACGACACGCTCCGGGCGATGCCGGCAGTGTATCTCCTGTTTCCATGTCGACGCAGCTGCAAAAAACGACATTCTCCGGCTCCCCCTTCCACATGAAATAACGCACGCTGGTTTGCGTGCACCCCGGCGCATTCGCTTGCGCGCGTGCGATCTCCAGCCCAATTCCCTCGGCGTCTCTTTCCTGTATCAGAAACACGCGGATATGGCTGTCTTCGGCCGGTCCGACCTGGAGCTGCTGGCGCGCCGCCAGAGAAAACATAAAGAAGGGGATGCTCATCAGAAGTAGCCAAAAGAAAATGACTACAATATAAGCGAGTCTACGAGTCATAAATGAAAGCGCCAGGCCCGTTGCCCGAGCCTGGCGTTTAAACTTCTTGGCGGACTAGAATTCCGATTCCATTGCCTCTATATAGAGGTCGTTTGTGTACTCTTTCACCATTCGCCGCATGCTGAATTCCGGCGTTGTGGACCTTATGGCCTCGCGCATGACTTCAACCCAGCTGCGCGGAATATCATCACGGTCGCGAGAATAATAAAGCGGGACAATCTCTTCTTCCAAGAGGCGATAGATCGCCTCGGCGTCATAACTATCTTGTTCGTAATGATTGTCAAACTGCTCCCCGTTGATGGCCCAACCGTTGGCGCCGTTGTACCCTTCAACCCACCAGCCGTCAAGTACGCTCAAATTAGGCACGCCGTTGAGCGACGCCTTCATGCCGCTCGTTCCGCTTGCTTCGTGCGGCCGCCGCGGCGTATTCAGCCAGACATCAACACCCTGTGTGAAATAGCGTGCTGAATGCATGTCGTAATCCTCCACAAAGGCAATCCGGCCCCCAATCTGGTTGTGCTTGGCCATATTGTAGATTTCCTGGATCAGGGCTTTGCCGGGATCGTCGGCCGGGTGGGCTTTGCCCGCAAACACGATTTGCACCGGTCGATATTTATCCAGCAGCAGTCGCTTTAGTCTTTCCGCATCGCGGAAGATCAAAGTCGCTCGCTTATAGGTGGCAAAACGCCGCGCGAAGCCAATCGTCAGCGCGTCTGGATCAAGCATTGTGCCCGATGTTAACACCTGCGTGGGATCCGACTGCCCGCCAATCCAACTTCGACGCGCCTGCGCGCGTAAAAAGCGCAGCAGCTTGAATTTGAGGACCATGTGCACTTCCCACAGCTCCTCTGGCGGTACGTCTACAATACGCTGCCACAGCAGCGGATCATCATGCCTGTCCAGCCAATCTGCTCCCAGATATTTGGAAAAGAGCATATTTAGTTCGCCCGCAATCCACGTTGGGACGTGTACGCCATTGGTAACAGACGTGATCGGAACGAGGTCAACGTCAAGTTCGGACCACACCGGCTGCCACATCTCGCGCGAGACCTCGCCGTGTAGTTTGCTCACGCCGTTTATCTTCTCCGCAAGGTGTAAGGCCAGCACGGTCATGTTAAAGGATTGTCCCCACTCTTCCTGATGTGCGCCGAGTTCCAGGAACCTTTCGCGCGTGATCCCCATCTCTTCCCAGTATCGTCCAAAATACTGGTCCAGAAGATGGTAGCTGAAGGCGTCGTGCCCGGCAGGCACAGGTGTATGCGTGGTGAAAATGCTGCTCGCACGTACTGTTTCCACCGCTTCGTCGAAGCTTTGTCCTTCCGCGACCTTCTGCCGCACATTCTCCAGGAGCAGGAACGCCGAATGCCCTTCATTCATATGCCAGGCGGACGGCTCTATGCCCAATGCCCGCACGGCGCGCACACCGCCGATGCCCAGCATAATTTCCTGCCGGATACGCATCTCACTATCGCCGGAATACAGCCGCGCCGATAATTCACGATCCCAGGGATCATTTTCATCGACATCGGTATCAAGCAAATAAAGTGGATTGCGGCCGACATTCACCCGCCAGATGCGAGCGTAAACAGTCCGGTTCCCCAGTTCCACACTGATTTTCAGGTCTCTCCCGCTATCATCCTTGACGAGTTGTATTGGGGCGCGGTCGATATCAATAAGCTGGTAGACAGCCTCTTGCCAACCATGTGAAGGGACTCGCTGCCGGAAGTATCCTTGCGGGTACATAAAGCCCACGCCCACGAACGGCAGCCCCAGGTCACTTGCCTCTTTGGCATGATCGCCGGACAGGATGCCCAGTCCACCGGAATAGATGGGCAGCGAGTTGTGAAGGCCGAACTCAAATGAAAAATAAGCGATGGTTTTGTCTGTTAATTCGGGGTAAGTGTCGTGAAACCAGGTGTGGCCGTCGGCGAGCATCCTGTCGAACATGAGCATGACTTTCTGATATTGTCTCAACCAGCCCGCGTCCTTCGCACGCTCTTCTAGTTCTTCCTCACTGAGCTCGATCAGCATTTCGACCGGGTTATGCCTTGTTTTACGCCACAAGGGGTAATCCAGGCGGCGAAATAATTCTCTCGCATCCGGTGTCCAGCTCCACCACAGGTTGTAGGCCAGCTCCGGTAATCTTTCAATCTTCTTTGGTACCTTACTCTTAATTGCCAACATAGTAGGCGCTTTTATCTCCTAAACAGGTCGGCCGCCACGGCCGTTTTCTACTTCAACTGCTTTTTAGCAGTCAGAAACAGTGATCGCATATTTCAACTGCGAAAGGAATTGGTAGGTTCGATTATTTAGCGTGGGAATATTGACCAACCCTCTCCAAAACGCGCATCATTATAGCACGGTATCGCCTTTGGTAAAGTACTCGCCAAAAGGCGCGTGCCGGCGCAGTAATATAAACACGCCACGATGGAGCAGCATACGGGCAGTCTTGGCGCTCGCTGGAAGCCTGAACTGGCTTACTGCTTCATTTAGCTGCCGCTCAATAGGAGGTTTACGGGCACCCTCTGGGTTATCGGGTTGTTGAGCCGTTCTAAGGCAAGATCGACGCTCTTAGTTACGATCCAGTCAAACTGCTCCTCGCTAAAAAGCTGCCGGTCGATGATTGGCGATGGGTTGGTGCTGTTGATAACCACCAGCTCTCCATCATTATGGTTGAATTCAATGAGATTGATATCGTAACCATACGCCCTGGATATCGATCGTGCATTCTCGGCGAGCTCAGTTTTTGTGTCGTAGCCAAGCTCAAGCGAGGGCAGATAGCGGTTCTGCTCCGGTGAATACTGCAAAATCAATACGTTTTCCTGATCGATGACGAGGCAGTGAATATGATCGCCACCCTGGATGAGTTCTTGCAGTATCATCGTCCGTGTTCCGCTTTCGTCATAGCGCTGGATCAATTCGTCAACGCTGTGAACGCGAAACGAAAGACGCCTGCCACCACTGCGAATCTCCTTGAAAATTGCCGGGACGCCAATAAAGTCGGCGATTCCCTCCCAATTCATCGGGTATTCCAGGTTGCGGAAGCTGTCCGGTACTGTTTCCGCGTGCGTGTCTTTGTTAGGGAGTACAATCGTACGCGGGCTCTTCAGGCCGAGACGATTGGCGACCACCGTGCCGAAAAACCGATTATCGGCCGACCAGACAAATGGATTGTTGATGATGTAAGCGCCGTTTAAGGCCGCATACTTGACATAAGTGCGGTAATAAGGGATCTCGTGCGACATGCGATCGAAGATGACCGGGTAACGGCATCGATCATCCAGATATGTACCCCCCAATTTGACAAACTCGGCCGTCGCCTCCGAGCCTCTCGCTTCCAGTTCCGCTGTAAAAGCGGTCGGCCAGTCATTTTCGCGGCCGACTATCAATCCAATTTTCTTTTTGCTTTCCCCGGCTTCCGGCATATCCCTTCGAACTCACTTTTCGGTACCCGGCTTTTTCGGCCCGGTTCACGCTCGAAATGTCATATTGTTGATTGCTGCATTGCCTCTCAGAATGTAGGCTGATCGCTGCTAAAAATATACACCAAATCAGACTGAATGCCGAACCGCTGTTCGCCTCGGTCCGGAAGTTCAACCGCACGCTGAAAATAGTGTGCGCCATCTGCTTGTGGTCATTGCGTCCATGAATTATGATATAGATGCTAGGAGGCGATGCGCGCCATAATTTTGTGTTTTGAGTGGGATATGACAGCAGGTGCAGCGTCCTATGCGCAGCTACCCGGGCGCGCACGATATCTTCTTTAGGGTAAAATCCGAATTAAATTTGGCCAAAATAGCCAGGAGATTAAAGTAATGGCAAGCAAAATTGTTATCGTAACGTTTCATGACATGGCTGCAGCGGATACGGCGCTTAAGGATGTCGAGGCATTGCAGAAAGAAAAAGGCATTGAGTTGTCTGATGCCGTCACCGTTGTTAAGGATGAAGGCGGAAAGTTGAAAGTAAGTGAAACGACCGACTTTACGACCGGTCGCGGCGCAGCGACGGGCAGTATTCTGGGTCTGATCATTGGCACCATCGTCGGCGGTCCTATTGGCGGGCTCGTTCTGGGGGCGGCGGTAGGCGCCCTGGTCGGCAAGAAAGTCGATCTGGGTGTCAGTCAGGATAGGATCTCAGCCGTTGCCGAATCTATGGAGAACAGCAGTTCGGCGATTTTCTTGCAGGTTGATGCACTGGAAGAGGCGGGCGTTCTGCGGGCGATCATGGACAAGTATAACGGCACGGTCCATGAACTCGAACTGAGTGATGAACATATCGCCGGCATCGACGATACATTATCAGGGATGGATGTCAGGGCTTGATTAACTGAAACTGCCCTGATTTGAAACAAAGAACTTAGAGATCCTGGTTCGACGCGCGATACGCGTCCATGGCCCGTTGCAGAGCCAGGATCAGCAGGCCGGCCTGGTCTGGCGTGATATATAAGTTTGTCTCGTCAAATTTGAGAACGCGTTCGTCTTCCGGGCAATCTTCTACGATTTGAATACAGATATCGTCTTCGAATTCGCGATCGGATTCATCGAAATAGATATTTATCTGAAGACCGCCATCTAAGAGTGATATTGACATGGCATCAACTTCCTAAAAAACCACGGTTAATTATTGTAGGCGCGGCCAGGCCACGATCCCGCCGCTCACGTTTCCGGGACGACAGCGCCTACTTCTCAATGGCCACGACATGCTCCAGCTGCGGGAAAAACTGTTTCACCGTCCCTTCGACCCAGCCATGCAGTGTAACCGGCGCGAGTTCACAACCCTCACATGCGCCCGTCATACGCACCGTAAGCACGGAATCAGAGTAATCAACCATCTCCACCGCGCCGCCATGATAATGCGTGATATATGAACTGAGAGTTGATACGAGCGCCCGCATCCGTTCTTCTTCACTGCCGCCGTCGGCAGCATCGTTCAAGTCTGAATCCGCATAGTTAGTTGACATATTTTTTGCCTCCGCTGTGACAGTAGAAGGTCTTTGTTTGACACAGCACTGATTCCTTATATTGTATCAGAACCTGCCTGCTGCCATACAATCATTATACTCTTCGCCAGACAATTATTATCGCTGCGAGACCAGCTGCGAGCAAGAAAATGCTGGCCAACAGGCCTATCTGATTCAAAGATCCGGATCCGAAAAGTAGCACGCTTGCCTCAGAGGGCGTCGCTGTTGGTGCTGCTGCCTTCATCGACCGGCTGACTGCCTGAGAGGTGGGTGATGCCGTGGGCGTCGCTGTCGCCGCCGGAGTTGCCGTCGGCACTGGCGTTTGAGTTGGGGTTTCTGTTGGTAACGGGGTTGCTGTGGGCGCGACAATAATCAGTTCTTCCCCAATCGACAGGACGGCACTTGGTCCCAGATCATTCAGCGCCAGAAGTTCTCCCAGATCGATGTTGTAGCGCAAAGCGATATCCCACGCTGTTTCACCGGCCTTCACGATATGCGCCAGCTGCGGCGTGGGAGTAGGTGGTGGTACTTCCCCTGGAAGAAGCGCGATTCTAACCTGATTGCCCGCGTGCAGTACGCTCGATTCGCTCGCGCTGTTGAGCCACAGCAAATCTTCGACTGACAGATTATGCCAGGCCGCAATTGTCCACCAGGAATCCCCTTCACGCACAGTGTGGAAGGGTGGGGGCGTGGGCGTGGGCGGCGGCTCCTGCCCGTCAGCGAGGCGGATGATCAGCTCATCGCCCGGGGTGATCAGGCTCTCTTCGTTGAGATTGTTAAATAAATAGAGTTGTTCCAGCGGGATCTCATACCTGGCGGCAATGACCCAAAATGATTGCCCTGTATCGACGACATGGACGATAGATCCGTCCTCACGCGGCTCTGCCAGGATCACGGGCGCCACAGGCGCTAGCAGCTCGTCGTTGTCATCTGTTGCCTGGGGGACAGATGGGCTGTTGTCACCCGTCGGCGATCCGGCCACCAGCGCATAGAAATTCTGATCGAATCCCTGGGCGGTGCCTATGCCGACATGTGAATAATGAGGCGCCAGCAGCGTGTTCAGGTGAATGGGGCTGTTTCGCCACCAGACGACGCCCTGGCCGGGAGTGAGGCTTGTGCCCCCGACGACGTTCTCAGTGGCCCGCCCCGGGAAGCCGGCGGCGCTGGCCCGCGATTGCGGCGTTGACCCGCCATATCCGCTGTGGGAATAGACATTGTTTTCGGCCATGAAGTTGGCCTGATTTTGCGCTGCTGATGCCAGTCGCTGGTCCCAGATGAATGGCGGCAGACCGTAGTTTGCTCGCAGTTCATTGACCAAACGCAAGATTTCCTGGTTGCTGCCGGCCTGGGCCTGAACGACCGGGGTTTCAAACGGCCGTTGCAGCACGCCGAAAATGATCAGTGCCGCCGCCAGCCATAACACTCTATGTTTCATTCCCGTGAATATATCAGCTACTTTGCCGGGCACAAAGGCGACTTAGCTGTCGATAAGTCTCCATCGATTTTTGAGAACCAACAGGCTGCTCGTCCGGCCGTCCCACGGGTCCACATACTTTAGAAACCGGCCCATCTGCGTCATCAAGCTTATTACAGCAAAGATAAACATGAGATTTTTTGTCCATCGGAAACATTCGTAGCGTGCAAACGTAGAGACGTGTGTTATAAACCCCACGGTAGGAATAATTAAGACATGATGGAAATGAAGAAACGAAACCCGTTAATGTTTGCCGGAATAGCCGCATTCATACTGCTCGTAGTTGTACTTGTTCCCTCGCTTGCGGCTGCCCAATCAAGCAGCAAATTCGAGCCCGCTGAATGTTGGTTTGAAAAACCAGTCCCTTTTCTCCCTGGCCCTGAATTTGAGTGCGGTTTCGTGACCGTTCCCGAGCGCCACGAGAATCCGGATGGACCGACAATCAAGATTCCTGTTGCCATCTCGCGCGCGCAGTCCGAGAACCCACGACCCGATCCGCTGTTCCTGGCGCAGGGTGGTCCCGGCGGGGATGCATTTGAGGTCTTCTCCATCATGCTCAGTGCCAGCTCTGTCTGGCGCGATCGCGATGTCGTCATCTTTAACCAGCGCGGCACGCGTTATGCCCAGCCGGATTTGTCCTGTACGGAGGGCTTCGATGCCGCCGCTGAGCTGCTGGAAATGGATCAGGAGGAAGAGAATAAAGAGTCGCTGGCTCTCTTGCAGGCCTGTTACGATCGCCTGGCCGCCGAAGGAATTGATCTATCCGCCTTCAACAGCGTCCAGAATGCTGCCGATGTCGATTCAATTCGCGAGGCATTAGGCTATGACGAATTCAACTTCTACGGTGTTTCCTACGGCACGCTGTTAGGCCTGCACCTGCTGCGTGACCATCCCGAGCACCTGCGTTCGGCCATACTCGACGGCGTGGTGCCCACCGATTTGAATTTCACGCTCATGGTCGCCGCCAACACCGACCGCGTCTTTACCGAAATATTCAATAAATGTGCACAGGACCCTGAATGCAGCAGCCAGTATCCCGACCTGGAGCAGCGTTTCTTTAAGCTGGTCGACGACCTGAACGCCAACCCGGTTACTCTTCGCTTAGATGATCCCGATTCGGACCAGAAAGCGGATGCCATCCTTGATGGCGACGGGCTGGTCGACGTCCTGTTCCAGGCATTCTACCTGCCCGATTCCTACGCCTATTTTCCGAAGTTGGTGGCCAATCTAGAGGCCGGCGATATGACCTTCATCGAAGGCATCTGGCCTTTGCTCGCCTATGACCGTTCCATCAGCGAAGGGATGTACTTCTCTGTCCTCTGCGCCGAAGATTCCAATTTTGATCCTGCGCTGCTCGAACTCGAAGGAGTGCGACCATACTTCGCCGATTCGGCCGTTGAGGAACTGCAGACCTACAGCGACGCTTGCAAGATTTGGCAGGTCGACAAATTGCCTCCGGAGGTTAACGATCCGGTTACTGCCGAAACGCCGGTGCTTCTGATGTCCGGGTACTTCGATCCGATTACACCCCCTTATTTCGCTGATACTGCGGCCGCCAGCCTGCCCAACGATGTGCAGATTATCGATCCCACCGGCAGCCACGGCGTTGCCTTTGGCGACAGCTGCATCGACAGCATCATGATTCAATTCATGAACGATCCGGGCCAGAATCTGGATACGTCCTGCCTGTCGTCAATCGAATACCAATCATTCGCCCCGGCGCAAGCGCTGTCATTTCCGATTGTGGGCAAGATTAATCAGCTTTCAGATGACGTATTCTGGCAGCTTGGGCTGGCGACGCTCTTCCTCTTGGTTGTGCTGTCAGCCTTTCTCATTCTGCCGCTGGCCTGGTTTATCAGTGTCCTCAGCACAAAAGAACGACCGGCTGAAAGCAGGGAAAGCATCCGTTCCCGCAGATTGGCCGGTTTGTTGGCTCTGCTGTTCGGGCTCCTGGCAATTATTTTCGTTTCCGGAGCGGTCTATTTCACCTTGGATTCGCTTATGACAGGCCTGGCCACTATTTTTGCCGTCAGCGGCGCGGCGGCGCCCTTCTTTGCCATTCCTCCGGTCCTGCTTTTGCTGGCCGTGGCCATGATCGTCATCGCCATTTATGCCTGGCGGCGTGGCTACTGGTCGACGATTGCCCGAGTCTATTACACCGTTATCAGCATCGCCGCGGTGGCCTATGTTATCGTCCTTGGAGTGGGTGGTATGCTGACGCTTCTGCTGTAAGACTCATATAAGCCGATCGATGCAAAAGGTACTTACTTCAAGCATATTCGCCGTCTCCATTCTGATCGGGATTGCCGTCTTTCTCTTCCCAATCATAGTGCCCGCCGCGCTGCCGGCCGCCGACACATTGGGCGGCGAATTTCAGCAGACGCAGGCGCTGACGATGGTGCTTCTGACGCTGACTATTGCCGTCCTGCTGCTTGAAGTTCAGGGCCAGGCCACGAGCGCCAAGATGGTTGCCGCCCTGGGTATGCTCATTGCGGCAACGTCCATCTTACGTTTTCTGGAAGTTGCCATACCGGGGCCGGGTGGTTTTTCGCCGATATTCGTTCCTATCATCATTGCTGGTTATGTATTCGGCGCCAGGTTTGGCTTTATGATGGGTGCGCTGACCATGTTCGTCTCCGCTTTGCTGACAGGTGGCGTCGGCCCGTGGCTCCCTTACCAGATGTTCGCCGCAGGTTGGGTGGGCTTGACCGCCGGATTGCTGCCGCAGGTGAATAATCAAACACTGCTGCTGATCATGCTGGCCACCTTCGCCTTCATCTGGGGCATCTTGTACGGCCTGATCATGAATCTCTACTACTGGCCTTTCTTAAGCGGATCGCTGGAGTTGGGGGTTGCCCAGGGAATCGGCGCCACGATTAAAAATTACGGCGTCTTTTACTTGACCACGTCATTTGTCTGGGATATGACACGAGCGACCGGAAATCTCGTCTTGATGTTGGCGCTTGGCCTGCCTGCCGTGCGCGCGCTTGAGCGCTTCCGCGACAGGTTCCAATTCCAGGTTGCCGCGCCATGAAGCGAACCTTCAATGCCCGTTCTTGGACCGTGTGGCTGCTCAGCACGGCCGTTCTGACCCTGATTATACGTAATCCGCTGTATCTCATTATTATCCTGCTCGCGGCCAGGATCGTGCAGAAGAGCTGTGGTGAGGACGAGCGGATGATAAAGATTTCATTCTGGCGGCTGTCGGCTGTTATTCTCCTCTTTTCCGTTCTCTTCAACTTGCTGCTCGTGCATGTCGGCCAGACTGTTCTGTTCCGGCTGCCGCAGAATATGTGGTTGGTAGGTGGTTCCCTGACGCTCGAAGCCCTCATCTACGGAGCGACCAGTGCTCTGATTCTGATCACGCTGCTTGCCGTTTTTATGGCCTACAACAGCGTGGTATCCACCAGCGACCTGATCGCTCTGGCCCCGCGTGCGTTAGCCAACGTTGGCATCGTCGTACTTATCGCCGTCAGCTATGTGCCTGAAACACTAAATCACCTGCAGCGCGTGCGTGAAGCCCAGTCCCTGCGTGGGCATAAGGTGCGCGGCATGCGTGACTGGCAGCCTATCATCATCCCGCTGCTGGTGGGCGGCCTGGAGCGCTCGATGAATCTCGCTGAAACAATGGTCGCTCGCGGCTACGGGGCGACCTCTAGCGTTGGCCTTTCCACTGCAATACGGCTGCTTCTGCTGGCCGGCCTGGTTTTTGTTCTTGGCGGTTGGCTGGTCTCCTTTCAGTATCCCCTTTTGGGCTGGGTTCTGTTGCTTGCAGGTGGCGCGTGCTTGCTTATCGCCTATCTGCGGCAGGGTCGGCATAGCAGCCGGACGCGCTATGCGCAGGTCCACTGGCAGGCCCAGGATTGGCTGCTGGTAATACTCTCCTTACTTCCGCTTGCCCTGGCGCTGCTCCCTTTTCCAGGCTTGAACGGCAGTTCGCTTTCTTATACGCCATACCCCCTGGCCGCACTGCCTGAGTTTGAACCGCTGATGGGCATCGTTCTTGCTTTGCTGGCTGCGCCGGCGGTGATTGCCGATCTGTAAGGGTTTCTCGCCAACAATGGACGACCTGATTCGCTTGCGCTCTGTCACATACCACTATCCCAACCGGGAAGAGCCCGCCCTGCACTCCGTTGACCTATCAATTACTGCCGGCGAATTCTTGCTTGTGACTGGCCCATCCGGTTCGGGCAAATCCACGATGCTGCGAACGCTCAATGGCCTCGTGCCGCACTTCAGCGGCGGCGCCATCAGCGGCGACATTTTTGTAAGAGATCTTCCCGTGGTCGAAGTTGGACCGGCTGTTTTGAGCCAGTACGTTGGTTTCGTCTCACAGAATCCGGAGGCGCAGACGATCCTCGAAAAAGTCGAACCGGAAATCGCTTTCGCCATGGAAAACGCGGGCGTTCCCGCGCCGGAAATGCATAAAAGAGTCGCCGAAATACTGGACCAGCTCAATCTAACGTCACTTCGCACACGGTCCATCGTCACCCTCTCTGGAGGAGAGCGCCAGCGTGTATCCATCGCCAGCGCGCTGGTCCTCAAGCCTGAGATTCTTGTTCTCGACGAGCCCACCAGTCAGCTCGATCCGCAGTCGGCGGCGGAACTGCTGCACCTGCTGCGCGACTTGAATCAGAACCTTGGCTTGACGATAATATTGGCGGAACATCGTCTCGACCGTGTCCTCTCCTTTGCCGATCGCCTCGCTTACTTCGAAAACGGCCGTCTGATTGCCCATGAGCCCGTTCGCAAATCGCTGGTCCACGTTCCGCAGCTCCCGCCTATAATCGAACTGGCGAAGCGTCAGGAATGGCATCCAATCCCCTTGAATCTTGAGGAAGCGCGCCGCCACATCGCGCCGCTTCCTCCGCCGGACCTGCCGCGGCAGGCAGAGGTTTCAATTGCAGAAACAGATGTGGAGCCACTGCTCGAACTGCGCGATATAGCCTTTTCTTACACGCCGAACCGTCTGGCGCTGGACGGCGTTAGCCTGGAGGTACGTCCCGGCGAAATCCTGGCCATTGTAGGCGCCAACGGCTCGGGTAAGAGCACGCTCCTGCGCTGCATCGTCGGCCTGCTGCAGCCGGCGAACGGCGACATAATCTTCGAGGGCCGTTCGCTGCTGGGTCACGATACAGCCCAACGCGCCCGCCAGATAGCTTATTTGCCGCAGTATCCCGACGATCTGCTCTTTGCTGAATCAGTCCACCAGGAGCTGGAAATCACGCTGCGCAATCATGGTCTATACAGTGAGAGTCGCATCGAAACCGCGCTGGTCGACCTGAAACTGGCCGAGTTTTCCGACGATTACCCGCGCGATCTCTCAACCGGGCAGCGCCAGCGTGTGGCTCTCGGCGCGATCACGGTCACGCGGCCACAGCTTCTTCTGCTCGACGAGCCGACAAGAGGGCAGGACGCGCAAATTAAGCAGCAGCTCCTGGGCATCTGGCATGCCTGGAAAGAGGAAGGGATGGGCGTGATTATCGTCACCCATGACGTCGAGCTGGTCGTTCAATTAGCAGATCGCGTTGTGATTCTATCTCAGGGTAAAATAGAATCGTCCGGACCAATCAGCAGCGTGCTTGCGGACTCGCCCGCATTTGCTCCGCAGATCGCACGCCTCTTTCCGGGCAGCGGCTGGCTGACGGTCGATGACGCCGTAAACGGCCTGCAGAAGATTAAGAATGCTGCCTGAGTGTAAATTGTCCACGGACGAAAACAAAACCATTGACAGGAGAGTGTATGCCAAGAATTACTAAGATCTATACCGGCCAGGGAGATGAGGGACGGACGCGACTGAGCAGCGGGCAAATGGTAAAGAAAAACAGCCTGCGTGTCACAGCCTACGGCACGGTCGATGAGCTTAACTCGCTCATTGGTCTGGCGCTGACCTTTGATCTGTCACAGCCGCTCCCGCTCCAGTTAACGGCCGTCCAAAATGAGCTGTTTCATCTCGGCTCCGATCTTTCCTATTATTCCGAGGAAGAGGGCGAACGGTTGATACCGCAAATCGAGCAGCGCCACGTGACTGCATTGGAAGCCGTGATCGACACACTCAATGCTCAGGTCGGACCGCTGGAAAATTTCATACTGCCCGGCGGCACGCAAGGCGCGGCTCAGCTCCACGTCGCCCGCACAGTCTGCCGCCGTGCGGAACGGGACGTCGCCGCCCTTGCCGAAAGCGAGCCGGTTGGCCCCTTCGTGCTGCCGTACCTGAACCGTCTCTCCGATGCCCTTTTTGTCATGTCGCGATTCGAAAATCAGAGCAAGGGGATCCCCGAACCGCTCTGGGATTCAAGAGCCTGAACGATCAACAACACAGCGCCACGGGCGTTGGTAAGTGTGACATATTCGGGGTAAACTCAAACGAAACAGTTGTTGACTTTACTGAGCGAACAGAGTGATTCTCAAACAGTCTCAATCTCGGAAGTCTCTGGTCCAAAACTGAGGAGAGATAATTGGAAAGCTATTTACTAATTGCACTGGTCATTATCGCCTTCTTCCTGGTAGGTTTCATCGTCTACCTGGTTCTATCCAACCGCCAGTTGGACATTGAAAACGAGATCAAGCGTGTCGACAAACTGCTCGAATCGGCCGAATCCGGCGAAATCGACTGAAGACGGCCCGCATCAAGTTTTTTTAATATGCACAGAAAGTTATTGGAGTTAGTCTCGATGCGCTTCGCAGTTGCAATAATTGTCCTCATCTTTGCTGCCGTCTTTCTGGTGGCCTGTGATTCTTTACCCGAAGTGTCTGAAATCCAACTGCCCTTTGGTGACAGTGGACCCGATCCCTGCAACGCGGGTGGAACCTTGTTCGCAGACGACTTTAGCGGTGATCAAGACTGCGGCTGGGCCGAGTACAATCGCGGAGGCGCCGTTGTCGATATGGAGGGTGGGAATCTGAACATCAGCACCAGCAGCCCGGGGGAGATCTGGTGGACGAATCCCGGGCGGACGTTCGATGATGTCATCATCAATGTCACGGCTTCCCAGCTTACCAATGTCAACGATAATGCTTTTGGTGTGATCTGCCGCTATCAGGATGAGCAGCATTATTATCTTTTCCTGATCAGCGGGGACGGATATTATGCGATCGGCAAATATTCCGGGACGGACGTGCCCGTCACCTACTTAACGCCGGATGGCCAATACCAATTTTCTGAACTGATAAATCAGGGCATTGCCAGTAACGATATTCAGGCGAGCTGTATTGGCAATCAATTAAGCCTGGCCGTCAACGGCGAACCGCTGTTGACAGTGACGGATCCCGAATTCGCGTCTGGTGATATCGGCTTGGCGGCAAGCACGCTGCAGCAGGGCACCGTGGAAGTTGCCTTTGATGATCTGCGTGTTTTTGCCCCCTAGGTTGCTGCCCGTACTCTTTTTCAGCTTCGCTCCACATGCTGTCAAGAAAAAATCCCTCTATTTTTTATTCTTTTTTGTGAACGTCATTTGGCCTCAAGATGATTGCGGCCAACAGGAAATGAGGTTTCCTGCAACAGAAACTAGATCATGGCCCGATTGAAACCATTCGCATTCTTGCCGCTTGCGCTGATGTTGTTTGTCTCCTGTTCCAACATGGAGTTGAACATTCCCGGCGTCGCCAAACCCCTCTTTCGTGATGAGTTTGTTCTGGGTCAGACCGGCGCATGGGATTTGGAGAGCGACGACGCCGGCTCGACCACCATTGTGCCTGAACAGCTTCTGATTGAAATAAAAGAGCCCCAGCTCGTACAATATGCAACCCTTACTGAGCCTGTGTTGTCTGATTTTTCTCTTGAGGTAGACGGTCGCATTCTCTCTGGCTCACCACAGAGCAGCTACGGCATCCTTTTCCGCATGCAGAGCCCCGAGCAGTTCTATCGCTTCGAAGTGACCGGTGATGGGACTTACATATTGGAACGGCATGAAGATGGCGGGAACAGGGCCTTATTCATGGGTGACTGGCTTGATTCCGCCTTCATCAACCAGGGAATAAATGCCGTTAACCGGCTTGGAATTGAGGCCCAGGGTCCATCCATTTCTCTGTTCGTCAACGGTGAACTGATTGAGCAGGTAACGGATAACGCTTACCCCTCAGGACAAATTGCTCTCGATGCCGGCACCTTCGACATGGCTCCGCTCCAGGTGGCATTTGACAATCTGGTGATTTTTCCTGCGGGCAGCAGGTAGCCATGGACCTACGCCAGCAGATCGAGCAGTCCGCGGGTCTGTCAATCTCGTCAATAGCGCCGCTCAGCGGCGGCAGCGTTGGCCAGGTTTACTGCCTGCAAACAACAGACGACCGCAGCCTGGTCGCCAAAGTTGACAACGGTCCCAGGCCGCGCCTTGATGTTGAGGGCTATATGCTCGACTACTTGAGCGCGTTTACAAACCTGCCTGTCCCGGCGACCGTATACGCTTCACCGCAGCTGCTTGTGATGACCCATTTACCTGGCAACAGTTCATTTTCCCCCTCCGCCCAGAAGCATGCCGCGGAACTGTTGGCCGGGCTGCATGGCCTGACTTCTCCCTCCTACGGCCTGGAGCGCGATACGTTAATAGGTGGCCTGCACCAGCCAAACCGTTATGACGATAAATGGATCCCGTTCTTCGCCGAACAACGCTTGCTCTATATGGCCGGTGAGGCTGCTGCCGCAGGCCGGCTCCCGTCACACATGATCCCGCGCATTGAGAAAATGGCTGCCAGACTGCCCGACTATTTGGTTGAACCAGACGCGCCGTCCCTTATTCATGGTGATATATGGACTACGAATGTATTGGCCTCCGGTGGTCGCATCACGGCTTTTCTCGACCCGGCTATCTATTTTGCTTCTCCGGAGATTGAACTGGCCTTCATCACCCTCTTCGGGTCATTTGGAGAGCCGTTTTTTAGTCGCTACCAGGAACTGCGCCCGATTGTGCCCGGCTTCTTTAATGAAAGACGAGACATATACAATCTTTACCCGCTTCTGGTTCATGTGCGGCTTTTTGGCGGCGGATACGTTTCCCGTGTTGATGCGATATTGAATCGCTTTGGCCTCTAGCCTCGATGGCGTGGGTGACTGGGCAATGGAACCGCAAACTGCGCAGCGGCTGCTGGATCTAAATCGAGACTTCTATTCCGGCTTTGCCGGCTCTTTCGCTGAAACCCGTGCCGCTCCGCAGCCGGGTTTTAAGCGGCTGCTGGACTATTTACCGGATCCCTGCCGCACGGTCGTCGACGTTGGCTGTGGAAACGGCCGTTTCGGGCTCTTCCTTCAGGACAACGATCTCGATATCTCTTACACGGGCGTAGATTTCACAGACGAATTTCTGCAGTTGGCCGGCGCAACCATTACCGGAACGTTCCTCACCCGCGACATCAGCCGGCCCGGATTTTTGCAGGATGAGGCGAAATTTGATCTGGGCGTCTGCCTGGCCACCCTGCAGCATATTCCGGGTCAAGCGAATCGCGCCGCCGTTCTCAGGGAAATGGCCGGTCACCTCGTGGAAAACGGCCGTATTTTCCTCTCCAACTGGCAGTTTGCGCATAGTGCTCGCCAGCGCCGCAAGATCGTTCCCTGGGAAGAAGCCGGTTTGCAGCCCGGCGAAGTAGAGCCGGGTGATTATTTGCTTACGTGGCAGCGCGACGGCCGTGGCCTGCGTTATGTCCACCTGATCGACCACGAAGAAACCGCCTGGCTGGCCGCAGAAGCTTCGCTGTGCATCGTAGAAGAGTTTCGCAGCGATGGTCGGGAAGGCGACCTGAACCTCTACTCGATACTCGCGAAAGGTGTATAATATAATACCAAATCCACTGTGTTTAAGATGGGCCTATGTTGACACGTGCTTGGCCAATGCTACAATCATATTTAGCAAAGAAGGATTCAAAATGAGCCTTAAAGAACAATTACGTAGCGATATGGCTGACGCCATGCGCACTGGAGACAAGGAAAAACGTGATACTTTGCGGCTGCTGTTGGCGGCCGTCAAGCAGGTTGAGATCGACGAACAAAAAGAGTTGACCGATGACGATGTCGTGGAGGTCCTCAATAAACAGGCGAAGCAGCGTCGTGAAAGCATTGCCGATTACGGAGCTGCCGGGCGTGAGGATCTGGTCCATGAAGAAGAGGCTCAACTGGCTATCATTGAAACCTATCTTCCTACTCAATTGTCACGTGAACAAATTACCGAACTCGCCGGGCAGGTCATTGCCGATATCGGCGCCGAGTCTCCTAAGGACATGGGACAAGTGATGGGCCGCCTGATGCCCCAGGTCAAGGGTATTGCCGACGGCCGCCTGGTCAATGAGGTTGTGCGCGAACTGCTGCAAGGTTAGTCCGCACTTCAACACGAATCTGGCCAATCTTTGACAATGGAAGCACTTCCAGCTACACGCCAGCAGTTGCGCGAGACAGTACGCGGATTTCGCCTTGTGGTTTTCGCGGTTGTCTTGACGCTTGGCCTGACTCTGATTCTTTCCTTCAACCTGGTCTGGATGTCTCAGGTCGAAGTTGTAGTTGGTGAACCGGCGCCCGATGATGTCTTTGCACCTACATCTTACTCGTATACAAGTACGGTATTAACGGCGAAGGCGCGCGAAGAGGCTCGGACTTCCGTTCCTGACATTTTTACCCCGCTCGATCCAAGTATCGGCCGTACACAGCTCTCACAGGCGACTGCCATCTTCAATTTTATTGAAACGGTTCGCAATGACCCCTTCGCGACAACCGAAGAAAAGCTGATCTACCTGGAAAGCATTGAAGACCTCGACGTCAGTGAGGAGGTCGCCTTGGGCCTGCTGGCTTTCAGCCAGTCGGAGCTTGACACGGTCAAATCAGAAATACGGCGTATAGTAGACGATCTGATGCGCGAGGAAATCCGCGAGAGCCAGCTCGATGATTATCAGCGCATTGCCCGGCGTCAGGCCAGCCTCGGCCTGACCACCTCACAGAGCAACGTCGTTACCAATCTTGCCTGGCAGTTCATCGTACCAACGGTTTTCCTTGACGAAGAAGCGACTTCGGCAGCCCGCGACGCCGCCGCACAGGAAGTGGAACCGGTAACGCGCAGCGTTGCCAAAGATCAGCGCATCGTCCGTGCTGGCGAAATTGTGACAGCAGAAGACATGGAATTGATGGGACAGTTGGGTCTGCTTGCCCAGGGCTTTGAGTGGCAGACATTGTTGAGCGCTTTCCTGCTCTCCCTGCTGGCGGTCATTCTCATTATCCTTTACTGGCAGAAGTACAATCTCAGCGAGCTGGACAGCAGCCGCTACCTGGCTGTACTCGGTGGTCTGATTCTGTTGTTCGCTTTGGGAGCCAGGCTTATGGCCTCCTCCGGGGGAAACTGGTCACTGCTCTTCCCTCTGGCGGCGCTGTCCATGATTCTGGCGGTTGTCTTTGAACTTCGCTTCTCTATTCTGATCACCATTATCATTGCCTGGATTTTCGGCTTATACGCGCCTAATTCGCTGCGTCTGGCCATCTATGCCTCTGTGGGCGGCCTGATAGCGGTTCTCACACTGCGCGACGCCCAAAGAATCGTCAGTTATTTTCGCTCTGGACTTTTTGCCGTAATCGGCCAGATCGCCGTATTGGTGATATTTCTGCTCCCACAAGTGATTGAACCGGTCGATCTATTGACGCAGGCAGTCTATGCCCTGGGCAATGGACTGCTGTCCGCCGCGATCACGCTGGTCGGTTTCTTTGTCCTGGGCAGCGTTTTTGGCATTATCACCACCGTCCAACTGCAAGATTTGTCGCGCCTGGATCACCCGCTGCTGCAAGAACTGCTTAGACGCGCCCCCGGCACATACCACCACAGTATTATGGTGGCCAACCTCGCCGAACAGGCGGCCGAGCGGGTCGATGCCAACAGCACCCTCGTGCGCGTAGGCGCCTTTTACCATGATATTGGTAAAATGAATCGCCCGCCTTTTTTCACCGAAAATCAGGAAGGCGTCAATCCGCACGATTCGCTCGATCCGTATACCAGCGCCAGAATTATCATCAGCCACGTGCCCGATGGTCTTGAACTTGCCAAACGCTATCGCCTGCCGGATAAAATTCGCGATTTCATCGCCGAGCATCACGGCACGCGTATCGTGAAAGGCTTTTATCACAAAGCGCGGACTCAGGCAGGGGAGAAAGCGGATGAAGTCGATATTGAGAAGTTCCGCTATCCCGGCCCCCAGCCTCATACACGCGAGTCCGGTATCGTCATGATGGCTGATGCTGTCGAGGCGACTTCTAGTGCTTTGCGTCCTGACACCCTGGAAGCTATCGAGAAGCTGGTCAACACGATCGTCGATGAGGATGTGATGACGGGGCAGCTCAAGAACTCGGGTCTCACACTGGGCGATATCGAAACAATTCGCGCTTCCTTCATTGAGACGTTAAAAGGACGGTTCCACGTCCGCGTCCGCTATCCGGGTAATGAACAGCTTGAACTGGCCGGGGAGAAGGAGGCAGTACGTGCCTTGCCGGAACCTGCTTCGGCGGACGTGATCATTGGCGATAAGCCGGAAACGGCCGCCGCCCTCGTGCCACAGGACATTTCCTCAAACTAAGGCTATGTCGCTTGTACTGGAAATACAGATAGAAACGGCCGTTCCGCAGGGAACTGAAGACGCGCTGCGCAGCGCCGCGAATGCTGTGTTTCTCTATGAAAATATTTCTTCCGCCTCGCTGACGATTCTGCTGGCCGGTGACGACTTACTGCAAGACCTGAACCGCCGCTACCGTTCGCAGGACAGGGCGACCGACGTCTTGAGTTTCCCATTCGATGATCAGGGGTTGCCGGACCTGCAAGATGATGTCTATATAGGCGATATTGCCATCTCAGTGCCCTATGCGCAGCGGCAGGCTGATGACAGGGGTCACAATGTGACGGCCGAACTACAGCTTCTGGCTGTCCACGGCATTCTGCATCTCCTGGGCTATGACCATGAAGACTTCGCTCAAAAGAGCGAAATGTGGGCCGTTCAGCGGTCTGTGCTCGATCAGCTTGGTCTGGCACATGTTGAGCCGACCGAAGAGTGAAGATGCCCGGCCCGCTGCAAAGACGAACCATGAGCTTTCGCTACGCCTTTGAGGGATGGTTGTATGTGCTGCGCACACAACCCAACGCCTGGATCCATGCCGCGGCTACCGTCGCTGCCGTCGCTCTGGCGTTCTGGCTGAAAGTATCACGCACTGATTGGACTTTACTCGTAATCACCATCACGCTTGTCTGGGCGGCCGAATTTAGCAACACGGCCATTGAAGCGCTTGTTGATCTCGTGTCTCCCGCCGCGCATCCCCTTGCCAAAACAGCCAAGGATGTCGCCGCCGGCGCTGTTTTGCTGACGGCCGTTGCCGCCGTCATTGTTGGTCTGATTATCCTGGGGCCGCCCCTCTGGAGTAGAATCGCAGGCTTCTGAACGACGCCTACGGCAAATCCTCTTCGACGATATCCCTGAGCAGCGGGTTGTTTCTATCTCGATCGGAAAGAATAGGATCAACTGTCCCCCAATCCATCCCGATCTGCGGATCGTTCCAGGCGACGCCATATTCGTCTCGGCCGCCATCAAAGTAATTGTCGATAACATAAGTTAGCGTCACATCCG
>JBJYWZ010000478.1:22796-25703 GCA_046259725.1 Promineifilaceae bacterium (SeqCode)
TAACGACGAACCAGGTTGCTCAGGAAGAACCACAAATTCGCCGGTCGTTCAGCGAGCCGCCTGACGAAATAAGGATACCACGCCGTTCCATAGGGTACATAGACGCGCACCTGATAACCCTCGTTTACGAGGCTTTCTTGCAGATCGCGCCGGATACCATAAAGCATTTGAAACTCAAATTCGTGTGCATCGATCCCTTCTCGCTGCACGAAGGATCTGGTCGCGTTTACCATTTGCTCATCGTGCGTTGCCACGCCAAGGTACATGCCGTTTTGGCGGGCCTTCTCGCTGAGCATTATCTGCATCAATTTCACAAAATTGTCGTCGCTGTCCTGCTTTTCTGGAAACGCTACGTTGGCCGGCTCCATGTAGGCCCCCTTGCACAATCGGACGCTGGCCCCCTCATCAACGAGCCTCCGGACATCATCTTCGGTTCGATATAGGTAGCTTTGCACAACGACACCCACGTTCGAAAAACCCTCGTCGTAACGCAGACGCCGGTAGATATCAAGCGTAATATCCACAAGCACGCTCTCTTCCATATCAATTCGCAAGCGGTTCCCATACTCACTCGCCCGCGCTGCCAGGCTGCGAACATTTTTGAATGTTTGCCCGGTATCGATCTTCAGACCCAGTTGGCTCAGTTTGACCGACACAGTGGCATCCAGCTTCTCGCGCTCGATCCGGTCAAACAGTCGCAGTATCTCGTCGCGCGCTGCTTCTGCCTCTTTTATCGTGGATACGCTTTCTCCCAGGTAATCCATGGTTACATGCATACCGCGCTGGTTCAACTGCCTGGCTACCGCCACGGCGTCCTCTATCGTTTCCCCGGCCACGAAGCGTCTGGCCACGACTTTTGCCGGTGGGAGGTTGCTGACGAGATTCCGCGCCCAGCGGGCTTTGGAAAGGTACAGCAAGAAATGACGGAGCCAGGACTCTCCGAACCAATAAACGAGTCCGGTACCGAGAACTAACAGTAAGGATACGGGAATAATTGAGTGACGCGTAAGTGAGCTATTAGAGGACATTAACCAGGACTCCAGCTATCCAGCAGTGACTTTCAGCATCTGTTGCAAAAATCGAGAGTGATTTTAGCAGCAGATAATGAATAGTTAAAACGCTTCAACCCCCGGATTCTGTATTGGTTTGATGAAGACGTGATTAATTCCGAAATTCAGTTATCCGCGGAATAGAGAAAAAGCCGCATCTGGTCAGGATGCGGCTCTTTGTAACGCACTTAATAAGCTAAATGTGTGCTTCTCGCCTAACCGTTGAGACTCGCAGGTGCCAGAGAGTTTTGCTCTTCTACATCGCTGCTCGAATCAGCCGCCGGCGCAGCAGGCGATTCTACCGCACTCGTTGCCGGTTGATCGGCTGCCTCAGTCTGCTCGGCAGGAGCCGCTTCTTCGGCCGCACTGGACGCCGCTTGTTCGGACTGCTCAGAAGCTGCCGGAGCCGGATCTTCAGGAACAATCGCTCCTTCCGGTTTCTCACCTGGCCATGCTACTTCTAGCGCGTGGCAGACGCCCCATGACATCCAGCCGTAAGGCGAGTCAGGCGCGTGATTAAGGATCGTCAGCTCCACGGGCTCCGTATCCGGTCCGCGATAGTACAGCACCTGCACGTATACATTTTCGTGAGTGATATCGATGTCCTTGAACCACCCGCTGTCCTGCCAGCCGTCCAGCGCGTACCAGGACGCCAGAAGCTTGCCGCCCGTTTCCTGGACAATATAGAGTCCTCGCGCTGCGTCATCTCCGCTGACCTCGAAGTTGATTCGCACACAGGAATACTCCCGCGGCCGTTTAGTTGGCGTCGCCGTGGCTTCAGGGGTCGAGGTGATCGTCGGCGTAGGCGGAACGGCCGTGCTGGTCGCCGTGGGCGACGGACCTGGCGTCGCGGTTCCTGTTGCTGTAGGTGACGGGCCGGGCGTTGCCGTTCCGGTCGCCGTCGGCTCAAGAGTTGCCGTTGGCTCAAGCGTTGGCGTGGGCGTTGGTTCAACGCGGTCGGCGCAGGGCGTGTACCAACCGGCGACACTGTCTTCGGCCGTAAACGTCATGTCTCCGTCTTCAGGGACGACAAAGCTGCCCTTAAATACCATCCCCTGTGTGACGGTTTCCACGGTCACACCATTCACCTGGAAGTAGTTTATTCTGTCGTCAACATCGTCGTCGATGCCGATGTACTCGACGATACAGCCGCCTTCAACACTGCCCAGATCGACTGTTTCCTCCCAGATAGAACCAACCTCGTTTGTGCCTCTTACGCCCCATATTCTGCGGTTGCTGCTTAGAGTTGTCGTTGGTCCTTCGCGAAAGAAGAAGCTGAACGGATTGTTGATCTTAATAATGAAGTCATCCAGGGGCGATGTGAATTCGCCTGGTCCATTCCCGATGAATTGTATCTCCGGCAGTGGAGACTGCGCCTGCGCCGTTTCAGCATTTTCACTGATCACGACGGCCAGTACTACAAGCAGTAATGCCACACTGGCAATAATCGCCATTCTCTTCATGTGATGCCTCCTAAATCTCTACTTAAAATTGAGTACTCATGTGCCCGACGTTATGCTAATAATAAGGTTAACGACCAGCCGGTTCCTAGCAAGAGGGGTCGTCGCTGCGAACCACTACCGTTCATTATATCGGCTAGTGGGAAAATTAATCGTGATGATGACGTGAAACTATCATGAATCTTGCTGCAGGACATCTGTGAGATGTTGATCATGAGTAAGTTTTAGATTTTTTGGGCCGCCGGATTTTCAGCGGCCGCCGCTGGCAGCTTTGATCTGTGTCAGGTGCCGTCACTCTGCGCTATAATACTCACTCCTGTGACGCAATATCTTAGTGAGGTACATAATGAATAACGTATTTGACCACTTCGGGGCAAGGGCTGCTCTCGCCGGCTCCG
>JBJYWZ010000479.1:0-2868 GCA_046259725.1 Promineifilaceae bacterium (SeqCode)
TCCGCGCCGGCGCTGCGCGGCGCGTATTCAAAAATCGTCTTGCCCAGGCCGCCGGCCTCCGACAGGCGCACGTTATAGCGAATAGGCTCGCAGACGCGGTCGTGGTAGGACTCCTGCAAGCCGTCATAAATCTGCTGTGACTTCTTGACGCGGCGATCCATAAAGGTGGGCAGGATATAACTGAGGCCAAGCTGCTGGTGGTAGCGTTGGATCGCGCTGAGCGAAACGCCAAATTCGCGCAGCCCCTGCACGGCCATCGCTTCCAGGGCAACCGGGGCAATGACTTCATCGGCATAAAACAGCGCATTGATGGTCAACGAATCCCAGCCTGGCGCCGTGTCCACGATGACGTAGTCAAAACGGCCGTCCAGTATGCTCAACGCGTCGCTCACCGTGCGCTCCCCGCCGAAATCCTTACGCGAGATTTCCCGCTTCAGACCCACCAGGTCTCGGCCGCCGGCCAAGAGCCATAGACGCTGGCGCGCCTCGCTGATGATTGTTTCCGGCGCGGCCCCTTCGGAAATCAGGCTGGCAATGCCCTTACGCGGCTTGACGCCCAGAGCCTGTGCGGCCTGCCCCTGCGTATCCATGTCAACCAGCAGCACCCGCGCTCCCAGGTCGGCAAGACCCGCCGACAGATTAACGGCCGTTGTCGTCTTTCCCACGCCCCCTTTTGACAAAGCAACTGCGATCTTGCGCATGATGGCTCCGCTTCACGATTTTCAGCTTTCGGCGGTGGGCCGAAGGCTAATAATAGTTGTCCAGGATTGATCGGCAGTATAGCATACCTGATCTGAGTTCTCAAACAGCTATGAGCGAATCATTGAGCGCCTGGATCGAACGGAATCGTCTATGGATCCTGGCGGCGATCACGGCAGTAGGCGCCTTCCTGCGCCTCTATGAAATCAGCAGCCTGCCTCCCGGCGACGGCTTCGACGCGGCGCAGTATGGGCTGGACGCCTTGCAAATCCTGGAGGGTGCGCGCCCCATCTTTCTGGAAGCTAATTTCGGCCGTGAAGTGTTGTTCAGCTACCTGGTGGCCCTCGTCTATACCGTCACCGGGCCAGGAATCCTGGGCATTCACCTCAGTTCAGCTCTGATCGGCATCGCCACCATTCCCGCCGTCTATCTGGCCGCGCGAGAGCTGCTCGCCGAGGAAGAACAGGCGCTTCTTGCCTGGGCCCCGCTGCTGGCGGCGCTGATAACGGCCGTTTCCTACTGGCATCTCAACTACAGCCGCGCCGGCCTGCGCGTCATCTGGGTGCCCTTTTTCGCCGCCCTGATCTCGGCCGCGCTCTGGCGCGGGCTGCGGAAAGACAGCCGCCTCGCCTTCGCGGCGGCGGGCATCCTGCTCGGCTGTAGCCAATACACCTACCAGGCGGCGCGCCTGCTGCCGCTGCTCGCTTTGGCAGCCTTCGTCTTCACCGCTGTGCAGCGGCGCGCCTTGACGCGCCACGATATGGGCAATCTATTCCTGACATTCGGCCTGGCCCTGCTGATCTTTGCACCGTTGGGTCTCTTTGCCATCAACCAACCACAGGTCTTTAATGACCGGCTGCGCCAGACGGCACTGCTCGACAACGAAGGGGATCTCGGCGCCCTGATCAGCGACCTGAGCGGCCAGGCGCGCCTCGCTCTGCGCATGTTCTTCATCGAGGGCGACAATGAGCCCCTCTATACCATCCCCGGACGGCCGTCTTTGACTCCCTTCCTGGCCCTCTTCTTCCTCGCCGGTATCCTCCTTTCTCTCTGGCGCTGCAAACGGCCGCAGATGCTCTACCTGCTCTCCTGGCTCGTCTTGCTGACCGCCCCGGCCATGATCGCCGACCAGGCAGCGACCGCCAAACGCGCCCTCGGCGCCCAACCGGCCGTGGCCATCCTGATCGCCCTGGGTATGCTCCTGCCTTGTCTCTTCCTGGCGCGGCGCACCTCTGCCGGCTCAAAGTGGCCGGCCTATGTTTACGGATTGTTCCTGGCTGCCGGCTTCATCTTCACCAGTTACGAAACATTCAATGATTACTTCATCATTTGGGGTGAGGACGCGTCGCTGCCGGCCCATTACCAGCGCGACCATACGGAAGTAGGCCTGGCCGCGGCGGCTGTCCCCCTGGAAGACGCCGTGCTTATCTCCCCGTTCCCTGCCGATCACCCATCCATCCAGCTCAACAGCGGGCGCCATCCCAACATGCGCAGCTACGATGGGCACCGCTGCCTGATCGTGCCTGATGGGGCGGGGCATGGCGTCCATTATCTGATCGTGCCGGGTGAAACCGAAACAAGCCTGGCGCAGTTACAGGCCCTGTTTCCGGACGGGATAATGGCCGGCGGGCCGCTGCGCCCGGACCGCGACGAGCCTTACTACATCTCCTTCACAGTCCCTCAGGTCGCCGCAGCGCAGATTGAGCGTATGGACGATCTGCTGGTAAACTGGCGGGACGAAATTGGGCTGCTGGATTTTTCCGTGTCCGCGGACAGCGTATCTCCCGGAGATACGATCACTGCGACGCTCACCTATCGCGTGCTGGCGGACATCGATGCCGACTATACTGCTTTCGTACACGTTATTGACGACGGCGGGGGGACGCGCCTGGTAGGCCAGGTCGATTCAGAGCCCTGCGGCGGCGCCCTGCGCACCAGCACCTGGCGAAGAGGGGACACCATCCGCGATACAGTGGAGATAAGGATCAGCGAGGATGCCCTGCCCGGCACCTACCGGCTCATACCCGGCTTCTACAAATGGCCGGATACGACGCCTTTGGCACAAACGAAGGAAACGGTCGATTTATTGCCCACGGTGCAGGTCAGGGACGAGTAATCAGTTTTCAGTGTTCAGTAATCTGGTCACTGATACTGTTTACTGATAACTGG
>JBJYWZ010000480.1:0-2340 GCA_046259725.1 Promineifilaceae bacterium (SeqCode)
CGATACTCTTTGAGCGCGGGCTCTTTGATGCGCGCTCGACGCAGCTCGTGGCCGGGGCAACGCAGTTGATGGCCCTGGGATTGTTGGCCCTGTTGTTTCTGGAAGTCATCGCCCGCAGTTTTTATGCCTTAAGCGACACCCTGACGCCCGTATTGGCCGGGGGAATCCAGGTCCTCATGATGGCCGTTCTCAGTATCTGGATGCGCGACGTGCTGTTTGCCGTCCGGGGATGGCCGCCGCTGGGCGCCCTGGCGCTTGGCTTCACTATTTCAAACTATATCGAAGTGGGCCTGCTGCTCTGGCTCCTGCGACGTAAGCTGGGCCATCTCAGCGGCGCATTGTTTTTCTCCGGAGCCTGGCGCATGCTGATCGCGGCCGTTCTCATGGCCGGCGTCACCTGGTTCTTATTGTCCTGGATAGATGATGATGCAGACTGGCTGAAATTGATCGCCGGCGGCCTGGCCGGTGCGGTTGTCTACTTCCTGGCCTGTCTCTTCCTGCGCGTCAGCGAGCTGCAGCAGATACTGGCCGCCGCCCGCTCGCGCCTCGCCCGCTGACCCCCGGCCACAAAAAAACTTTCCCACACCATTGTCATTCCAGGGAACCGGGGAATCTTATACGCCCCACCACGTTTTAGACCGACGGCTCGACACGACTCCCCCATAAAAACAAAAAACCGGCCCCTGAAGCCGGATCCCGTCACTATTCCTTTCACTGTAAACAGTTCACTGAACACTGTCTACTGAAAACTGAGCACTGCTTACTGTAGGACTCAGTTATTCGCCGCTATCGCGGCGTCATTCATCACCACCGATGATTGGGCCATCAGCTCGCCGTTGACCCAGATATCGAGCGAGTATTGGCCGGCCTGGAATCCTTCCTCGGGACTGAAGAAAATATATCCCGGTCCTTCTTCCCCGTACGCCCAGACTTCGTTGCCGCCTTCAACGACTTCTCCGTTGAGGCGCCATATCCATGACCAGACCATACCGTCGCCCAGACCATCGTAGTCAAACGTCGCGTAGAGGGTGTAGAAACCTTCGCTAAAAAGCCCCCGCGGATCGACTGCCTCGTAATCATCAGTTACTTCTGTAGAGAAATCCAGCGTTCCCAGATTGCTGGCGTCATTCAATTCAACCTGCGCATCAAAGCGATCGTACTCTTCCGGCAGCGTGGGCCTCTGAGAAACAAATGCCTGGTCCGCCACCGTAATAAATGGCGCCGCGCTGTCTGGGCCCTCGTCAGAGGCTCCAACCGCGGATTCAAAGGAGAATTCATCGTTCGTGTCAATGGATTCATCCACAACGGTCGCAGCCGCTTCCGGCTCTTCAACTTCTTCTTCGATTTCGGGGACTGGTTTATTGTAGGAAAGGATCGCGCTGCGCACGAGAGTGTCCGCCGGTTCCTGCCAGGAATAGAAGCCTACGACCATGGTGACCACAAACAGAACCAGGCTGGCAGACGAATACGTCTGCAAGTGCTTTCCTGCCTGCAGCCGCTGGAAAAAATACGGGGAACGCTTCATTTCGCGCCAGCTCTTGATGGCCGCAAAAGAAGCTGCCAATCCCAGCGCAAAAAAGGTTCCCATTAACCAAGGCGAGACCGTTCCGGACAAGTTTGCGATTATTTCTTCCAATTCCTCTTCTCGGCGCCGGCACATAATGCCGGCAAACACCAATGTGAATTATAAGTAAACGGCCGTTTCTCCGCAACATCTTGAATGGCAGCCACCCCTAGATGTGGGCCCTGCCACCAAAATGCCGCCCTGAAGTCCCTAGATGCCGTTCACAGGCTCACCGTTCTGGCGGCTTGCACAATTTGACATGATAAAACATTTAGGGGGTACTTGTAAAGTTTAGCCCTTTGAATATGAGCCCGGCATAAGTCGAACGCTGGCCGCAAATGGCGTCCTGCCCCTGTTTTTCAACCTATGTAAAGTCGTTCGCCGCCGCCGCTTTTGCCTGGCAATCTGCCTGATCGCGCTGGACCTGCCTTATGCGGCCAGGCTGCCCGTTGTGATAGGTGAATAATGGCTCCCATGCGCTATAATTGTGCTCACTGTGCGCAAATGTCACAAGAAGCGCCGGCCGCTGTAATCAATGCCGGCCTCAGGGGTGTCTGCTAAGTCAATTTCGCAATAGTATAGGACAGATGTGTTGCCAGGCTGGTC
The DNA here is from genome assembly GCA_046259725.1 of Promineifilaceae bacterium (SeqCode). Taxonomy (GTDB): domain Bacteria; phylum Chloroflexota; class Anaerolineae; order Promineifilales; family Promineifilaceae; genus JAACFF01. The sequence continues at coordinate 2,171 of JBJYWZ010000480.1, forward strand.
ACCGGAGATGGAATACCAGCCCGGGATCACCTGATCCAATAATTTGAAATGTAAAGGATTGAATGTGCCATGAATACGATAGTGAAAGGTATCTCGATCTGCTTGTTATCTCTGCTCCTGCTCACGGCCGTTTCCTGCGCCGGGCAAGAGGCCCCCGCCACGCCGGCAGC
>JBJYWZ010000481.1:0-2312 GCA_046259725.1 Promineifilaceae bacterium (SeqCode)
GCATGAGTCGTCATGCGCGAGCTCTGCGCAGTGCTTTCGTTATTTCGTTGAGTGAGACGTGGTCCGTCCCCTATTTTGCGTTCCCCTGTTTCGCATGGTCCCCTATTTTGCGTGTGGGAGCGATGAGTGTTTAGGCCGGGAGGTCAGACAAGTTAAAGGTCGTCTGTCCCGGTTTGCTCCATTTGCTCCTTGATTTAAAATGTAGCCTGTCCCTTATCCTCTCGCTGCCCCTATCTCCGTAGCCCCGTCTTTGCTTGCTCTGCTTGCACCCCCAGTTGACGCATCAGGGGCCATACTTGCCGGTCTAACTCTTCGTGCAGCTCGGCAATTTCGTTAAGCACTTCTTTGATGATCGCTGTCATCGTATCTTCCGGTGTAAGAACGCGTGCCTTCACTATTTGTTTTAAGGTGTTTATTAGCCTTTTCGACTCATGTTGATATTCTTCTGCCAATGGCTTTGGCGCATTCCATTCCTCTATTAGCCTGCCTGCTCGTTCATGCGTGTAATCCTTGTCTACTTGTTCGAATTCTTCCAGAAATTTTGGGATATGTTCGGCACGGCTCCTCCAGGCTTGGGCTAAGCTTCTAACCTCCATGGTTTTTGTTCCAAACCAGTCGCCGACAGCTTCTCCAATCAATTCCTCTTGTAGGCGGTGGCGTATTTCGGTTGCAGTGAGATCGTTCAACACTGCGTCTCGTTCCAGTCTGGAAAATGTCTCGTCTGCTTGCCTGGAGGAAAGAAGGGTGATGGAAACGACCGCGCAAAAAGAAATAACGGATAAGTCCACTCCCAGAATTATTGAAGCGTCTGCCAGGTATTGCGGCTGGACCTTTAGTAATGCGGAAAGCGCCAAGCCGTTGCCAATAGCGAGCGACAACGAGAGGTAAAAGAAAAAATGCCGATATATGGCGTTTGCCTGCTTTGTATTGGCGATTAGCCCCGAAACTGTGCCATAGGCATTTCGTTGACGGAAACTTTGGACTAGCGCGGATATTGTCGTCAGAGCAATGAGGGTGGTGACCAGTGTAAGGTTAATTCGTTTTTGTATCTCTGCGAGTAACGGTGGTTCGTATTGCGAATTGTGGGCCGCCCATAATGGCAGGGCAAAAAGGATAAAGATAACCAGTAGGCTTGCTGCTGCTGAGGGGTGTCGTTTTCTGGGTCTTAGAGTGTACTCGCCTGGTTTCCTATGCATGTTTTCGGAACTGAGCGCGAAAATGAGGAAAACAAGAGTCCATGTGCTGAACGCGTAGATGTCAAGAGCATATGCCATGGCGTCTGGGCTGGGTGAGACGTTAAGATATAGTGGGATTGTATGCCAGATAACGTATACGCCCGCGACCAAAGCGCCCCAGAGTGTAAAGCCGGATCTGTTTGCGGCTTGCAGCCGCTGATCGTGTATTCGGCGGATGTAGTCTAGATAAGCTTGCCGCTGGGACTGTTTGTCCTGAGCGCTCAGTCGCGGTACCAGTTGGTCAGATGCTTCGGGCATTATTTTTGGGCCTGCCGCTTCCTGGAAGAAGAAAACTGGGAAGAAAACCGGTTGGAAGAAAACCAGGAAAGACCACGTTTCCCTCTGAAGTACAAACCGTCATCGATACCGTCCAAGAACGGCTATTCGATCGCGGGCGCGAATCTCGCCGAGTACGGCGCACCCGCGGCGCCGGACGTACGGGACGCGGAGCGTCTGCCCTTGCTCCACGCAGGATTGTAGGAGCAAGGAACCCGTGCGTGGTTGAGATGGTGATCAGCACCGGTGCGCTTTGCGTGCGTCCGTCTGTCGCCGCGCTGGCCGACGCGACGCCGGCGGTACCATGCGCCGACGAGACGCCGGGGCTCCCGGTACTGCGAGGCTACCAGGCGATGTCCCCGCACTTCGTACTCCGTACTCCGTACTTCTTCCCTCACTGACAGCTCTCACACTCCGGATCGAGCACGGAGCAGGCGCTCGGGGCCTCGCTCCCATTGCCCTTGCCGTTACTCTTGCCCATGCTGATGTAGTTGCCCCCAACCGCCGACAACCGATTCGCCTTGCTCGCGTCGTCCATCGTGGACTTCTCGACGTGGGTCGCGCCCATGGAGCGCAGGTAATAGGTGGTCTTGAGACCGCGAACCCACGCGAGCTTGTAGAGGTTGTCGAGCTTCTTGCCGCTCGGCTCGCTCATGTAGAGATTCAAGCTCTGGGCCTGGTCGAGCCATTTCTGGCGACGGCTGCCCGCCTCCACCAGCCAGCGGGCGTCGATCTCGAACGCCGTTGCGTAGGTCTGCTTCAAGTCGTCCGGGATGCGATCGATCTGCTGCACGCTGCCGT
>JBJYWZ010000482.1:0-1618 GCA_046259725.1 Promineifilaceae bacterium (SeqCode)
TCCAGCCGCTGCTCGAGCGCGTCGAGCGGAAATTGGCCCACTCGCTGAGATTTGTTTTGCCGAGGAGGATCGCGCCGGCCTCGCGCAGGCGCCCGACGAGGAAGGCATCTTCTGCGGCGATATGTCCTTCCAGAGCCAGCGAACCGGCCGTCGTCGTCATGCGATCGGCCGTATCGATATTGCCCTTAATCATAATGGGGATGCCGTGCAGCGGCCCGCGCGACCCACGATCTGTACGCTCGGCGTCCAACGCCGCGGCAATCGCCAGGGCATCTGGATTCAACTCCAGCACTGAATTCAACGCCGGCCCGCTGCGGTCAATCTGTTCAATGCGCGCCAGGTAATATTCAACCAGGCCGACAGCCGTGATCTCCCCACGCTCCATCGCCTCCTGCCACCCGGCAACTGTCCGTTCACTCATACCATCTGCTCCTTTTTACCACGCGGGGATTATAGCCAAGCTGCGCCGATTCGCATCCCGCCACCTGCTGCTGCGGCCAATCTTTCTTTTTCTGTTTTTCGTTTTCTGGCCTACAATTCAGCCTATGTCCTATCCACCTATATTTGACGGTCACAACGATACGTTGACGGTCCTGCTCAAACAAAAAGAAGATCGCGAGCGTACTTTCTATGAGCACAGCGGTTTCGGCCAGCTCGATCTGCCGCGGGCGCGGATCGGGGGTCTGGGCGGCGGCGTGTGCGCCATCTTTACACCCGCGCCGGCCGGTTCGGCCGATCGCGATCTATTTAAGGAAACAACGCGAACCAGCGAAGGATATTCCGTCAAATATGCCAGCGCGATCGAGCACGACTATGCGCGGGACTATACGCTGGCGGTTCTGGGCCTGGCGGAGGAGATCACGGCGGCAGGAAACGGCCGGGTGGCGATCACGTGCGACGCCTTTGACCTGGAACAGCAGCTAGAAGACGAGGTCTTCAGCATGGTCCTGGGCATCGAAGGAGCGGCGGCCGTCAGCCCCGACCTGAGTGACCTGCAGGAATATTACGACCGCGGCATACGTGTACTCAATCCTGTATGGAGCCGGCCGAATGCCTTCGGCTATGGCGTGCCCTTTAGCTTCCCACGCTCGCCGGACACAGGCCCCGGCCTGACCGCCGCCGGCAAAGAGCTGGTCGCCGCCTGCAACGATCTGGGCATCCTCATCGACCTGGCCCATCTCAATGAAAAAGGCTTCTGGGATACTGCGGAGCTGTCAACGGCACCATTAGTTACCAGCCACACGGCCGTACATGCCATCTGCCCCGCCACACGCAATATCACCGATGAACAAATCAAAGCAATTGGTCGCAGCGGCGGACTCATCGGCATCTATTACATGCCCGGCGGCATTCGCCCCGACGGCAAGCACGATAGAGATACTCGTCTGATAAACATCAGACGCCACATCGATCACATCGTCGACCTCATCGGCATCAATCATGTGGCTCTCGGCTCCGACTTCGACGGCGCGACAATGCCCTTCGGCCTTGCCGACGCCGCCGCCCTGCCCCACTTGATGCAGGTCCTGGAAGATGCCGGCTACGACGAGGACGATCTGGCCAAGATCAGCCACGAAAACTGGCTGCGCGTCTTCCGCGCCACCTGGCGCAGCTAAAA
>JBJYWZ010000483.1:0-2036 GCA_046259725.1 Promineifilaceae bacterium (SeqCode)
TCTTGTTTGAGTAGACGACCACCGGGGCCAGCACGACTCGCGCATCCCCTGCCACGCGCGCACGGCAGGCCAGCCGGTTGCCTACGGCTAATTCCCCTTCTGTCAGGTGCTCCCTTTCGACATCATCAGGCGGAAGCATGCCGCCTTCATTGAGGACTTTACACTTGCCGCAAGTGCCCCGACCGGCGCATGGCTGCTCTAACGGCAGCTCCATCTCGGCAATCGCCTCTCCCAACACTGTGCCGGGCTCTACAAGTGACTGCCGCGCCTGTTCGCCAAAGATTACGGTGAGTTGGGCCATTTTGCTCCCTGATACGCTTAGCGCACAAGCTCATTCAGCAAGACGCCCCCAGACCCAGTCTAGCTTTGGCGTCCGCCGACTTTGCCCGCGAAATCTATGTCCCTTTCATCAGCAAAGATATCAATAACTTCCTAACATCCGGCAGTCGAACACCGCGCCCTTCCCGACCTTTTCAATCCAGATCACCGCCGGTTCCAGGGCTGATCCCGGTTTCAACCAGCGCTGGAAGGGTATGAGTGACTTTTCGAAAAGGTCATAGATAACCTCAAGAGCATGTGGATAATTCCGTAAAAATCGCAGCATTCTTCTCTACACTTTCCGACAACGTCCAGTGTATCAATAAGCCATTATGCAATTCGTTCTGGCCGCTATCCCGCGAACAATGGCGTCGGCAGGCCTCTGACGCCCGGCTTCACTGAAAACAAACTCCCGGCCAGGGGATACTTCGGCGCTTCTTCCGCGGGTATCCCGGCCCGAGCCGTGGTGATATACAGCGTGTCCAGTTCGGGACCCCCAAACGTGCAGCTTGTGATATTGGGTACGGGCATAGGCACAATTCGCAGCACTTCCCCTTGCGGAGAATAGCGCGTAATGCGCGCGCCCCCGTAATGGCAGAGCCAGATGCAGTTCTCTGAGTCCACCGTCATGCCATCCGGAGCACCCTCTGTCTCATCTTCCAGCCTGACAAACTCCCGCTTATTCGATAAATTGCCTTTTTCGTCTTGATCGAAGGCATAAACGACTCGTTTGGCGGAGTCCGTGTGATAGACGACGCTGTTGTCAACATTGAAGGCCGGACCGTTATCAATGATGTAATGATCATCCATCTTTTGCAGGCTGAGATCTGCGTCCAGACGATAGAGCGAACCAGATTCGACCTCTCCCTTATCATCCATGCTGCCGCCCCAGTAACGGCCGTATTTATCCACCTTCCCGTCATTAAAGCGGTTGCCGGGCATATCCGCTTCCGGCAGAACGATCGCCTCAATAGAGCAGCTGTCGAAGTCGATAAAGGCGAAGCCTTCACGCACAGTGGCGGCAAAGCCTCCCCGCTCGCGTTCTGCGAGGCTGGTTACCTGCGTGTCAAATGTCCAGGTCGTCTCTGCGCCATCCACCACAGAAAGCCGATGAACGTTACGCCAAACAATATCTACCCAATAAAGAGCATTCTCACGCGCCACCCACAAGGGACCTTCACCCAATTCGGCCTCAATTTGCCACTCACATTTCAAATCGCTCATCATTCTCCCTCACCCTATACCGTATACTATACTGACTGTTTACTGTATATTGTCCGCTGGCTGCCGTTCAAGGTTTACTGAATACTGTTACTATCAACTTTGCAACGCCTCCAGCCTGCTGCCAATCACCTCTCTAACCGGAACCGCCTGGTCCCACCAATATTCATACTCATTCAGGAACTGCTCCACGGCCCCCGGATCATCAGTGGCCAAATTGTACTCGGTCAGGCTGGGGTCACCCCAGGCGCTGTAGTGGAAGTTCTGGCTGCCCACGACCAGGAACTCCTGGTCTACCAACATCGCCTTGTTGTGCATCTTGTTGCTGGAGAAGCGCAGTTCGACATTGCCTTCCTTGCCCGCCGCTTCGAGCTGCTTATAGAGCCATATCACGCCCGTGCGATTCTCCAGACCATTCATGGCTGTCTCTTCCATCATCACCCGCACGTGCACGTCGTTGTTAATCACCGCGTCGCGCAGCGCCAGCATGTAAACCG
>JBJYWZ010000484.1:0-1741 GCA_046259725.1 Promineifilaceae bacterium (SeqCode)
GCATACCGTGCACGGCATGGCCCAGCTCGTGGGCCATGGTGGCCACGTCGCGCGCCTTGCCGGAATAATTCAGGAATACCCAGGGTGTGAGGGGAGGGGAGACTGAATAGCAGAATGCGCCGCCCCGTTTTCCAGATCGTATTTCGGCATCGATGTGATCGGCCGTGAAGACGCGCCCGGCCAGCTGCGCGACGCGAGGAGAGAAATGCTCAAAACTGTCGAGTACAATTTCGACCGCGTCTCCATAAGCGAATTCCTTGTCGGAGGCCGCCAGCGGCGCGTAAACGTCGTATCGGCGCAGTTTCTCCATGCCGATCCAGTTTGCTTTGAGACGGAAATAGCGCTGGAAAACGGCGCTGTTGCGGCGGCAGACGTCGAGCAGCGTATCCACCACATTGTCCGGCAAGTCGTTGGCCAGATTGCGGTAAGAGATAGGTTGTTCGAATTTGCGCAGTCCCCCTTCATTTTTCCAGTCGCGCACGCGATGATTGTACATCTGCGCCAGCAGGGTGCTGTTGTCGGCATAGACACGGTAAAGCTCCCGGTAGGTGGCGGCGCGCACGTCAGGCGAGGGATGGCGATAATAAGTGGCGAGCTGGTCGCGGGTTAACGTCTTGGTCTGGCCGTCAACCTCAAGGCTGTAGATAAATTTGCTGGTGATCATCTCGTAGAGGTTCATCATGGCCTCGATGCCGTTGGCATCTTTGAGGTTGATGATCTGCTCTTCGCTTTCGCTGAGCGTGTGCGGTTTGAACTTGCGCTCTGTTTCCAGGAAATAGCGCAGGTCACCGCTGGAGGCGATCAGGCGTTCGGCCGTTTCGTCAGGCATCTCTTTCAACCATAAACTGAAAAAGAGGATACGATTCCCGGCTTCTGTCAGGGTTGCTCTGATGCGGTCGCGCATATTGAGCGCGGCCTGGTCGTGCGTGTCTTCGGAAAACCAGAGCTCGCCATAGGCGCCTAGACGTCCCATGATGTCAGAAATGGCCTCGTATTCGTGTAGTAGTGCTAAAAATACCTCGGTAACAATATCCTCGCTGAGCGATTCGCGCTGCGCTTCCAGCGCCGAAACCTTATTCTCGAGGTCAGCCAGGGCCGCTTGCAGCGATTGTTCTACCGGATCGGGCAGGAGGTCCTGCAGGCTCCAACGTTTGGCGGTTGCGTGTTCGGGCATTGCGTTCTCCTTGGATAAGCTTGTCAACTCGTCAGCCAGTTCGCGTTTCAGATTTATTGCTGACCGGCTGGCAGTCGATTTCAGTGGCGCGCAACGGCGCGTGAGAGTTTCTTTTTCGAATGATCACTGTAACAGTTTCTATGGATGCGTCAAGAAGAGCGGAAAGCAGGGATTTTATGCTCCCCCAGGAGGGAGTAATAAAGTTAAGCTAATTATACTTAAATTAAGTATAAAACAGGCTGTCAGAACGGCTCTCCCTGCCCGGTGAACGGCCGTCGGCTGTTGCCCCTATCGCTGGCAGGAATGACTGGAGCGCAGTCATTCAGCACACACCCCGTGAATCGTCCACCCGAAACGCCTGACAATCCCGCCGGCATCTGCAGGCACATGGCAGCACACATCCAGTGAACTGTCTACACGGAGCGCCATCCTTACCGGCATTTACAGCACATGACTTTCCGGGCATCCGTTCCACCGTCGCTCCCCTCCCCTGACGACGGCCGTACAGGGTTATTTCGCGCCATAGTTCGTCGGAAAAACGGCGCCCCTCCGGCAAAAATATTCTTA
>JBJYWZ010000485.1:0-3282 GCA_046259725.1 Promineifilaceae bacterium (SeqCode)
GCCTCATTCCCCTCTGGTACTTCGTCTACGTCGCATACGCAGGGTAGGTCAGTGACCAGTGACCAGTAAACAGTGTGAAGTAGATGAAAAACTGAACAGTTCCCCCTGATTAGAACCTCCCACCGCACTCGCTATGGCTTCTTGTTTCTGCTATACTGGAAACAGCACAAACGTTTGCCTGTCGTCCGGTAATGGAAGACCTACCATGATGGGAGATACTACGAGATTTACACGCCTGGCGATTTACACGCTTATTGCTATTGCCGTGATCGCCGTTATTTGGAACTTGAATAGTTCGGAGCCGCCTCTTGAAACGCTGCCGATCAGCGAATTAGCGCTGCAGATCAAGGAAAATGAGGTTTCTGAACTGTTGGTATCCGGCGACGGCCGTGATGTCACCGTGGAATACAGCGATCCCGGGCGCGACCAGGTCGGCTCGCAGATCAGCGGCGTCAGCTCGCTGGAAGAGGTGCTGAGCACCTACGGCGTGACCGATGCCGACTACAGCGACGGCCAGCCGGTCATCACCTACGACCAGCCAAGCGCCTGGGGCAGCTGGATCAATCTCATCGGCATATTCCTGCCGGCATTGATTTTATTGGGCTTTTTCTTCTTCATTTTTCGCCAGGCACAGGGCTCTAACAACCAGGCCATGTCCTTCGGCAAAAGCAAGGCGCGTATGTTTACCGGCGACCGGCCAACGGTCAGTTTCGACGATTTCGCCGGGGGTGATGAAGCCAAGGAAGAGCTGCAAGAAATCGTCGAGTTCTTGAAGGAGCCGGAGAAATTCGTCACCTTCGGCGCGCGCATTCCCAAGGGTGTGCTGCTTGTCGGCAGCCCGGGCACGGGCAAGACCCTGCTGGCAAAGGCCGTCTCCGGTGAGGCGGGCGTGCCCTTTTTCTCTATCGCTGGTTCCGAGTTTGTGGAGATGTTCGTCGGCGTCGGCGCCAGCCGCGTGCGCGATCTGTTCGAACAGGCCAAGCGCAACAGCCCCTGCATCATTTTCATCGACGAGATTGACGCCGTGGGCCGCCAGCGCGGCGCTGGATTAGGCGGTTCGCACGACGAGCGCGAGCAGACGCTGAACCAGATCCTGGTGGAGATGGATGGCTTCGACACGGACACGCACGTCATAATCCTGGCGGCGACCAACAGGCCCGATATACTCGATCCGGCGCTGATGCGCCCGGGCCGCTTCGACCGGCGGGTGATCATCGATCGCCCCGACATTCGCGGGCGCGAGGCTATCTTCAAAGTCCACGTTCGCGGCAAACCCATTGCCGCCAGCGTCGATATCAACATCCTGGCCAAGGCGACGCCCGGTTTTGTGGGCGCCGATATTGAAAACACGGTCAATGAAGCCGCTCTGCTCGCGGCCCGGCGCAACAGGCGCGCGATCGGCATGAGCGAGTTCCAGGAAGCGATTGAGCGCGTGCAGCTCGGCCCGGAACGCAAGAGCCGCATCCTGAGCGACGAAGAAAAAGAAATTACGGCCTATCATGAGGCGGGCCACGCCGTGGTCAGCCACCTGCTGCCGCACGCGCAGACTGTTCGTAAAATCACGATTATCCCGCGCGGTATGGCCGGCGGCGTCACCTGGTATCTTGAAGACGATTCGATTTTTTACAGCCGTTCCAAGTTCAAGGCATTGATCGCCACGGCACTGGGCGGCCGTATCGCCGAAGAAATCGTCTTTGGCGAAATCACGACCGGCGCCAGCAGTGATTTGCAGCAGATCACCAAGATGGCGCGTTCCATGGTCACACAGTACGGCATGAGCGACGAAATGGGCCTGCGCGTCTACGGCGATCGCCAGGAAATGGTCTTCCTGGGCCGCGAGATTTCCGAGCAGCGTGACTACTCCGATGCCGTGGCCGAGCAGATCGACTCCCAGGTAATGGCCATTATCGAGGAGCAGTACGATCGCGCCAGGGAGTTGCTGGAAAAGAATCGGGACAAACTGGATCTGGTCGCCACGACGCTGCTGGACGTTGAAACGCTGGAGGCGGAAGATTTTGTGGCCTTACTGGAAGGCAAAGATATCATACCGCGTCCGAAAGATGGGAAAAAAGCGGAACGGCCGTCGAGCAGCGAAGGAACCGGTGAAGAAGAAGCTGATTGGCGAAAACCATCCTCTCTCGATCTTCCACCTTCGCCCTCGCCGGCATAGCCAAGGTCACGAACAACACGACGGGAGGGCTCTTCCGCGCCGATGGATCAAAGTCAACTGGCAGATATTCTCGCCTTAATCAATGACGTTCTGCAGGCGATCATCGTCATTTTCGGGTCGGCCGTTGTTCTCTTCTACAGCAATCGACTGCGCCGCAGCGCCGTCACCCGCGCCTTCATCCTGCTCATCGGTTTTGTCGTCCTCGAATATCTGAGCGAACTGCTCGTCAGCCGCATTGTCGTTCCCGAATCGGCCGAGCTCTGGCTGCGCATCGGCTGGATCGGCATCGCCATGGTTCCGGCGGCGCAGTTTCACCTGAGCAGCGAACTGCTGGCCTCCACGGGCAAGCTGCCCAATTATCGCCGCTTCCTGGTTCCGGGAGCGTATCTGGCCGGCGGCGTTTTCACCGCTCTGGGGCTGTTCACCGATCTCGTGGCCGGCCAGCCGGTCGTGACATCGGAAGGCATTCGCCTTTCAGCAGGGCCCCTGTTTTTATTGTTCGCACTTTATTTTTGGGCTGTATCGATCAGCGGCATTTATAACGTCTGGCGAGCGCGCCAGCGCTGCATGACGCGCACGTCGCGCCGGCGCATGACCAATACCCTGATCGCCTTCCTGGCCGCGCCGCTGGCCGTATTTCCCTATATGCTGCTCGTTCGCAACCCGCAGATGGAAGTGCCCATTTTCCTCTGGCTGCTGCTGATCGCCGGGAATGTGCTGGTGGGCACCATGTTCGGCGTCCTGACCAATGAACTGGCTTATTTCGGCGCATCCTCCCCTGACCGCGTGGTTCGCGTGCGGCTCTTTAAGTTTATGGCCCGCGTGCCTCTGGCAGGCACCATCGTGCTCCTGGTATACATCGCCGTCAGCCGCTACAGCCATATTTTCGCCCTGCCGACGGAAGTGGCGCTGGGCTTTGCCCTGGTGGCCACGGTGATGCTGGTTGAGTGGGCGATCCACGCCTATAAACGGCCGTTGGAGCGCCTTTTCCAGCTTGACTACGATCCCGACGTCCAGCGCATCCAGATGCTGAGTGAACGGCTGGTTACGACCAGTGAGCTGCACCAGTTCCTGGAGAGCGTTCTGGCGGCGACAGTGGAGACCTTTCGCAC
>JBJYWZ010000486.1:0-2579 GCA_046259725.1 Promineifilaceae bacterium (SeqCode)
CTGGGAGAGCGTTCGATCGCCTGGTCCAACGCCCATGTTTCAGAGTCCAACAAAGCTTACCTGCGTAATCTGCCAATGACCATGACGCTGATGCTGGACAAAGTGCGCGTGACCCTCGTCCATGGCAGCCCGCGGCGCATCAACGAATATCTCTACGAAGATCGTCCCGAAAGCAGCATTGAGCGCCTCTTCAACATGATTGGCGCAGACGTCATTGTCTGCGGCCACACGCACAAACCTTACGACCGGGCCCTGCCCGGCGGCCGCAGGCTGATCAATGCCGGCAGCGTGGGCAAACCCAAGGACCACGACCCGCGTGCCGGCTTCGTCATCCTCACCGTTAACGGCAAGGATATACAGACTGAATTTGTTCGCGTCGTTTATGACGTGGAACAAGCGGCTCAGGCCATCGAAGCCACAGAAATGCCCGGTGAATTCGCGGTCATGCTGCGAGAGGGGATCGGGTAAGCCACGCTTTTTAGATCTGGCAAGCGCAGCATTCGCCTATGCTGTAGAAACAGTTGATAATTACGGCGAAGAAATAACGCCATGCCTACATTGAGCAGTTCATGCGGCCAGTTGTTGATCGCGGAAGCAGCCCGATCAGAATCCGGTCGTTGTCCGCTATAATGGACGTCTGCCAGACCCGCATCGCGCGGGAGCAGCAAGGAGGTACTTCATGATGCCCGTGCAAGAAAAGACAATCGAGAAATCGAACGCACAAGAATATGAAGATTTGACGACGGCCGGCCCGGTGAAGCTGGCCTGGCGCTCGACCTGGCTGGACCAGCGCGCCTTTAATGCAGTCAACCATGATTGGCGCCCGCTGCGGCGCGGCCTCACCGTACTGGCAGCGGCGGTAGCTATCGCCGCCATTTCGCGCCTTTTAGGAACGGGATTGGGTATCCTGACCTCACCGCGAATTGACGTGCTGCAAGAACAGATTCTCAACGCGCTGAGTGGGACAACTTACTTCGCAACGCTGGCCGCCCAATCCCCGGACTTCGCCGCGCAGTTTGAGGCAGGCTATGCCGCACTCTGGGAATTGATAAGATTACTCGGCGGCTACCCATCTTATGCCGGCCTGGGCGGGGCCCTGATCGGCTTGTTGTTTACATTCGGCAGCTGGATCACCTATGCGACGCTGGCTTTTATGGTCGGCCGTTGGTTGGGAGCAGACGCTTCATACGGCCGTACGCTGGGCGTCTTTGCCCTGGCCTACACGCCCGTCATGCTCACCGTGATCAAGGCCGTTCCCGGCGCATACGTGGCCTCCTCGCTCATCTTCCTCCTCATCCTCGTGGCCAAATTCCTGGCCGCGCGCGAGGTATTCGAATTGGGCCCTGGCGGCGGCCTGGCGGCGATCTTGCTGCCCTACCTGATGGGTCTGATTCTGCTCATCGGGCTGCTGATCTTTGCCGCCGCGCTGGGACTGAACCAGGTTCCCTACCTGGACGATGTGCTGCGCACATTGCAATTCACGGGCCGCATCCCCTGATCAGGCAGGTTTTGCGACTCCATAACCGGGATATCAACCATGCGCGAACGATTCCATACCTATTCTCAAGTTCTACAACTCAATACAGAAACGCTGCTGGCATTTAAGTATGCGCCGGACGGCTTGATGCGCGGTTTACAGATGTTTACCGTTGTTGCCCTCGCAGCGGGCCTGGGGCTGTGGCTGGGTATTCCTGTGCAGCTGGATCGCCCGGTGTTGTACGAGGAGCTGGGCAGCGCACAGGGGGTCATCGATAACCTGGCCAACAGTGTAGAGCCTTTCCTGGCCCAAAATATCCCTTACCTGGAATCTCCGCAGGAGCTCGCCGGCGTGATCGGGGAGGGGGCGCAGGCAGCAAGCGATACCGTCAACGAATTACTGTTGATGGCGGAGACTGAGGCGGAACAGCTCAGCCCGCCGCTGGGCCCGCGGGTGAGCCGCGTTATCCGCCTCATCGGCCAATGGATATCGGTGCCCTTCGCCATCATCGCCGAGTGGCTGCCGCTGGCTCTGGTGGCCATGCTGGTCGCAAAGCTGCTGGGCGGGCGGGCAACGCTCAGCCAGCATTTGACGGCCGTGCTGTTAGCAGCCGCTCCCCTGGTGCTGCTCCTGCCAAGCTATATCCCCTATCTGGGCTCGATCATGCCCATTACCTTCGCCTATGCGATCAGCTTGTTCGCCAACATCATCGCTCTGGTAGGGCTTGCCTGGGCAGCCCTGATTCTGATCAAAGGATTGGCCCTGGCCCATGAGTTCTCCTGGGCGCGGGCAGCAGGGGTGTTATTGCTCAGTTGGTTGGCGCTCTATGTCCTGCTACCTTTGAGCGGTATTTTGATTGCCGGATACATTCTGCCGTTATAGCATGCCGGCTTACTTGAATCGCCTGCAGGATCGATTTTAATGCTCTCTGGGTTATGTTATATAACGAAGTTATCCACATCATCAGATTGCTGGCTGTTTAGTCGCGATCGGACTATTTCCCCTGCTTTTTTGGGTGATATTGACGCTGTCCGTGCCTGACAAATTGCTGCTGGCAAAATTCTATCCGCCCCGTGGTGCGGACCGTCCAGTTATCAGGCGC
>JBJYWZ010000487.1:0-33669 GCA_046259725.1 Promineifilaceae bacterium (SeqCode)
TATCAGGGAAATAACTGCTTAGGAGTTCGACTATGAGTCGAGTCATTAATATAGATAATCCCACCAAACGGCGAAATGCTAACCAACGGACGGTTGCTGAACTACTGCGACGCTTGAGCCAGAAAGGCACACTTGACGAAGATGCCAAGGATATGGCGGCGACAATTGTTTTCTGCCTGAGCGATATAGCGCAGGGAGTAGAACAGACAATTACTGCCTGGGAAAAACGGGATTATTGGATGAAGGCGGAGCGCTTCATGCGCCAGTGGGAATGGACCGGAGAGATGGCCGCTAACCTGGATGACGTGATCCGCAATGAGGCCTGGGACCTGTTACCGGAACTACTTGCCGAGTTGTTTCCCCGTTATGCAGAGGTCCAGATCAAGACAATGACACGGAAGCCCGATGTGTGGCAGGGGGCGCACCAGAAGTTGTTGTCCCAGCCACCTGCCGAACTGCCATGGTAGGTCGTTACATTTAGCTGACGGTGATGAAACCAGAGTATCTACGATACGGTTTGCTGTTCCTGGCGGCCTGCGTGCTTGTTACTTTAATCAGCGCATGTACAACGGCCGTGGAGCAAGACGTAGTTGATAACCAGGTATTCCCGCCGACGCCGACGTATCCTGTCGTGCCGGCGGCGATTCTGCTGCCGGGTGAGGTGAAGCAGCCAGCGGCCGAGCCGGCGACGGCGGAGCAGGTCGCTCAAGCCAACCTGGATTCGACTAGTGAGGACGAGACGCTGCCGACTGCGACGGATATTCCGGCCACGGCGACACTTGCGCCCACGGCAACAGCCACAGCGACTGCGACGCCTGTGCCGTCACCAACACCTTGCGCGCTTCCTGGCCAGGTAGAAACCGGATATTTTGACAGTATTTATGCGGGCAGGATTAACTACCGTGTTTACCTGCCGCCATGCTACTCGGACAGCGGACGAACTTATCCTACCCTGTATATGTTACCGGGCAATATATACACGGACAGCATCTGGGACGAGCTGGGGCTTGATGAAGCGGCCGAAGCGGGCATACGTGATAAAAATATCCCGCCGATGTTAATCGCCATGCTGTCTGGCGGTTCGCTGGCCAACACGACTTCAGGCGGCCCCGGTTCGTACGAGAGCTTTATGCTGGAAGAATTCATCCCATATTTTGAAGGGAATTACTGTGCGATGCCGAACAGCTCCGGGCGGGCTATCGGGGGCATGTCGCGCGGCGGCTACTGGGCGCTGGAAATAGCTTTTCGCCATCCGGATGAGTTTATCAGCGTGGGCGGCCACAGCGCGGCATTGGTGGATTTCAACGGGGGACCCACTATTAATCCTTCTGACACCGGGTTGAGCAACGATCTTGGTAATCTACGAATCTATCTGGATATAGGCGAGAATGATTGGCTTCTTTTTAATGTGCAGCAGCTGCATGAAGAAATGGCAGCGGAAGAACGTCCGCATATCTGGATCCTGAATCAGGGTATCCATGAAGAGGCTTATTGGGCGGCACACCTGGAGGAATATCTGGATTGGTATGCGGAACCCTGGTTAGATTTCAGCGATTACCCGCCCTGCCGGGCAATCTCATCCGGTTATTCCCCATAAGAATCAGGCAGAACGGCGGTCATGTCTTGCGGCCGGGCTGTGAGAAGCCGCGCCGGCGTGATTTTGTTGAATAAATCTAGGGGTCCGTTGGCCTGCGCGCGAATATAGTTATCTGTATATCCCGCCCAAAGAAGGCCGTTTCGATCGGCGCCGGTGCTGCTTTCCCATAACACGGAACGAGTTTGACCTTCAAAGCGTTTGTGAAAATTCTCGCTCAATGTCCTGCCCAGGGAAATCATCTGTCTTGTGCGATCCTTCTTAATATCAGACGCAATATGGCCGCTCATGTTCGCGGCAGCCGTGCCCGGACGGGCGCTGTAAGTGAAAGCGTGAAGACGGGAAAAGTTTATTTCACGAATGTAATCTATGCTCTCTTCGAAATCTCTGTCGCTTTCTCCGGGGAAGCCAAGGATGATGTCGGTGCTTAGACTGAGGTCGGGTATGGCGTCGCGGGCCGCGGCCACGAGGCGACGGTAGCTATCACGGGTCGTGCGACGGGCCATGCGCCGCAGAATTGAATCGCTTCCGGACTGCAGAGGCATATGCAGATGGGGCAGCAGGCGCTCGTTGTTCCACAATTCGAAGAAATCAGGATCGATGTCCCAGGGTTCCAACGAGGATATACGTAGACGGGAAATATCCGAATGGGCGAGGATCGTGGCGATCAGGTCTTTGAGCGAAGATCGTCGATTCAGGTCTTTTCCATAGCTCCCAAGGTGGACACCCGTCAGAACGGCTTCCTTGTATCCGGCCGAGGACAGGGCTTGAATTTCAGCGATGACATCGCCAAGCCGGCGGCTTTGGCCCTTGCCGCGGGCTATGGTTGTTATACAGAATGTGCATTTGTTGTCGCAGCCATCCTGAACCTTGATGAAAGCGCGGGTATTGCCCATACGGGCATGGAGGAAGTCGCGCAAGATCGGTTCTTCGTCGAAGATGGGTGTTTGCCCATTGGCGTGCGGATCCATAATACGGATCAGGTTATCTTTGTTGTTGTTGGCAATGAGCCGCGGCGCGCCGGGCAGCGCCTGCAATTCGTTGGGGGCGATCGTTGCGTAGCAGCCCGTGAGAAAGATTTGCGCAGTTGGGTTCTGCCGGTGGATGCGCCTGGTTTGCGTTCGTGCATCACGCGCAGCTTCATTTGTTACCGCGCAGGTGTTGATAACGATGCTGTCTGCCTGGTTGGGATCGGCTACGATTTCATGGCCCTGGGAGAGTAGTTGACGGCCGATCGTTTCGATTTCGCTCTGGTTGAGGCGACAGCCAATGCTGCTGAGATATACTTTCACAGTTCGATTGTAGCGCAAGACACAGTCAGAGACGATGTGCAAGATGGTTTGCAGGCGGCGAAGGTTATGGAACTCGCCTGATCAGATAGATACGGCCCCAGACCCCTTTTGTGGCAACGGAGTAGCCGCTCAATATTTCCAGATGTGGGTGGCGGCGCATCAACTGCTTGATGAGATCGTATTCGCTGCTTAAAAGAACGATGCGCCCTTCGGGAACTACCACCCGCGCCAACTCGGTGAAAAGGCCGTCATAGAGTTCCTCAAGATCCTGTTCAGAACCTATCTTTTTACCAAACGGCAGGTTGGTGGCTACTTTGTCTATGGTGTTGTCCTCCAACGGCAAGTTAGCGGCATCCCATTGACGTAGTGATATTTGCTGTTGCTTGCGGCCTTTCCTACGCTGCGGCAGGTTGAGCCGGGTGGCCTCAACGCTTTCCTGACTGATATCGCCACCGAGAATATTTTGATATGGGCCGGCATGCAAACGTTCGAGGAGGATCGTGCCACTGCCGCACATGGGATCGAGGAACACATCGTCGGGCGAGGGATCGGTGAGATGGACCATTGCGGCGGCCATAGACGGCCGAAGCGACGCGGGCAGCTCGACCTTTTTAACATATCTGTGACGCATTGTGCGATCGGAAAGGCGGAGACCGACCAATAGTTGAGAGCCGAGCATGTTGGCCCAGACCTCAACCTGCCCGCCGTCTTCAACCGCTCTCCAACGCGGATAGCGCGCCTCCAGACCGCGATAGACGGCCGTTTCCATATCCTTGCGTCGATACGGATGCTGGCCATATTTGCGACTGATGACACGGTAGGTAGGCGGCTTGCTAAATTTACGCCAGCGCAGGAGCGCGTTAGCGGCACGGCCGAACGATTCGCTTCGGCCGACCAGGTCGACAATGCGGGCCAGATCGCCTTTGCCACGCGACATTCGCGGCTGGTTTAATGCCAGCAGGAAAACATCCTCGGTTGTGCGCAGTTGAAGCAGATCGGCCATATCGCCTTCGTAGTCGAATACAATGATGCCGTTCTGATCTTTGGCATACAGGTATTCACCAAATGTTGCCCCAGGGAAGCGGTCGCGAATTTCCAGCCAGGCGATTTCTTCAAAACCGGGCATGGTCTGGGCGTAGTAGGTGACGGCGGATTTCATGGGGTGGTAAAGCGGTCTTCGCTGCGGGCGCGAAAGATCATGCGTATTGGCGTTCCCTGTAATGGGAAAGTTTCTCGCAACTGGTTTTCAAGATAGCGCTGGTAACCGAAATGAACCCACTGCGGTTTGTTTACGAAGAAGACAAAAGTTGGCGGGGCCACGTCTGGCTGTGTCAGGTAAAAGAACTTCACGCGAACACCGCTCTTGCTCGGCGGCGGGTGCTGGGTTGTGACAGTGCGAAGGAACTTGTTGAGCATACCGGTGGCAATACGCTGATAGCGCGTTTCATTGATGTCCATGGCCAAAGGCAGGATGCGATTGACACGCTGCCCCGTCATGGCGGAGATGAAAATGATAGGCGCAAAAGGTAGGAAATTGAGATCCTGCCTGATCTGGTTCTCGAACTCGTTCAACGTGTAACTATCTTTGGCGATCAGGTCCCACTTGTTTACCAGGATAATGATGCCAGCGGTTGATTCAGCCAACATTCCCGCGATGTGCGCATCCTGGCTTGTGACGCCTTCCTCAGCGTCAATGAGCAGCAGGGCTACGTCTGCCCGCTGCAGGGCTCGAATGGCACGAAGGACACTGTATTTTTCTACGCCTGGATCAATCTTGCCACGCCTTCTGATGCCGGCTGTGTCGATGAGGGTGATTTCCTCTCCGTGCCAGATCATCTTTGTGTCAATGGCGTCGCGCGTCGTTCCGGCTATCGGGCTGACGATGGATCTGTCTTCGCCGATCAATTTGTTGAGTAGAGTTGATTTGCCGCTGTTCGGCCGTCCCATGATAGCTATTTTTAAGGACGTATCTTCCTCATCTTCAACTTCCGAGAGCGGAATGGCGGCAATAACGGCGTCGAGCAGGTCACCGGTCCCGGAGCCGTGCAGGGCTGAGACAGGGAAAACTTCTCCCAGACCTAACTCGTAGAACTCATAGGCTGTGTCCCACTGCTTGGTCGACTCTAATTTGTTGGCCGCGATAATTACCGGTTTCTTCGCCTTGCGTAGAATGGCGGCGACCTCACGGTCGGCCGCGGTGATGCCCGCCTGGCCATCGACGACCTGTACAATGACGTCGGCGTCCTGCATGGCGATGGCGGCCTGCTGGCGGATCAAGGGCAGAAAACGCTCCGAATCTTCCGAGAGTGGCTCGGTGTGGTGGCCCTCCGTCAGCTCAATGCCACCGGTGTCAACCACAGTAAAGGCAGCGCCACCCCATTCACTATCTGAGTACAATCTGTCGCGTGTCGTTCCGGGGACTTCCGACACGACAGCCAGCCGACGGCCGACAATACGGTTGAATAGAGTTGATTTGCCAACGTTGGGTCGCCCGACCAGAGCTACAAGCGGTTTATTTTGCATGGGTGTTCATCCAAATTGGGGAAATAGTAAACCAAAGGTCTGAAAGATTCGAGACCACACATTATTCAGGACGGTAGTAAGGTCCTCATCGGGTCCAAGTCGAGATAGGCTGCCTCGATCGCCTGATTCGAAATGCGTGAACGATGCCGGCGGAATTAAGTTTGTTTCAGTAATAGGTGTGGTATTTGTTAAGAGCGGTTCGGCCGTGCCGCTTATTCCTAAGGCGCCGGTGATCTGTAATGTTCCAGTGATGTCCAGAGTTGTTGTCAATGTA
This sequence comes from Promineifilaceae bacterium (SeqCode), assembly GCA_046259725.1. Lineage (GTDB taxonomy): Bacteria > Chloroflexota > Anaerolineae > Promineifilales > Promineifilaceae > JAACFF01. The sequence continues at coordinate 5,684 of JBJYWZ010000487.1, forward strand.
TTCGTGATAAAAACAGAGATTGCACTCGGTTCAACGCTTCTCACTTCAATGCCGCGGTCAGGGATATCAACCTCGGGTTCGATGCTGTATTGTCCGGCGTTAAGGCCGATCAAGTCGACTGTGACGCGAACATCATTGGAAACGAGGGAGCCCAGCGCCGGTAAAGGTCCAAAGAGTACCACGCCGACATGGTCGGGATCTAATTGAGCTTCCAAATCCTCATTAAGTCCCAGAACTTCAACTTCCTGGCGGCGTGTATCGGTGCTCATGATGGGCTCGATACCAATAGTAACGAAGATTTCCTGGTTCTGATCCAGGGTGATGCCCTCCGGCAGGGCGAGCGTGGCCTGTTGAATGAATGACTCCGTAAGACCAGTGATGTCGATCGGTTCCGTTTGCAAACTGGTTAGCTCGTTGACAACTTCCGGCGGGCCTTCGACCAGCACAGATGGGGGATCGACGCCGATATTGAGCAGGCGATAGCCAAATGCCGGATCTCCGCTCCAATCGACGGTGATAATTTTTTCGGCGAATCCTGCGGACTGCTCAATAGGCACGGTCACCTGGACGGATTGGGCATCCAGTTCGAGGTCAACCGTACTGGCGACGCGGCCCTGCGTATCATAAAAGACAGGGATATGTGATCCAACGCTCGTTTCACGAGGATCGTTGAGAAAGACTGTAACCAGGGCGAAATCCAGATCTTCAACATCAGAACGCGGACCGGAGACGGTTATGAATTCCGGCTCCAGGAGCGGGTCTCCCCGTGTATGACCGCGAGCTGTACTGCCGCGAATGTCCAGCTCAACAGGTATTTCACGAGATACTTCTTCTTCAAGTAAGACGTCCAGCGATTCCGGAATCACGAGGGTGATTTCCACGTCTTCAGCGGACGAAGTGATGCGGATTGGGGCGAGGGTGTTTTCGCCAAAGGGCACCTGACTGAGGTCAACAAAGGCTTCGAAATTGTCCGGGGAGAGCCGGCGCAGTGCGGATTCAGGCCCCTCAACGCGGATCTGAACTATCGATTGCTGCGGCTCAATGAGAATGCTTCCTGCCGGCTGACCGTCGAAGTCAACGTTGACCTGCAGGAACTGGCTGTTGATTGGATCCTGCTGCTGCGTCGCGGTGAGCCAGATAAAGAGCGCCAGGACCGCAGCAAGTAGAAGGCTGCCGAGTGTGTTCAGAAGCGAGTTGGCGGATCTCATGCCGTCACTTCCTTTATCTGGCCGGGACCTTGCTGCAGGAAAGCGTTGAGAATCGTGTCCAGTTGGGCAATGTCCTGCTTGCGGATAATGCGTCCGTTGTGAGCGATAGACACCTGGCCGGTTTCTTCAGAAATCACTACAGCCACGGCATCACTGACTTCGCTGATGCCCAGGGCGGCGCGGTGGCGAAGCCCCATCTGGCGATCGGAGAGTCTACTTGTAGAAAGCGGGAGCACACAGGCCGCGGCGGCCAAACGGTCATCGCGAACGATGACGGCCCCGTCGTGCAGTTCGGTCGTCTTGTTGAAGATGGTCAAGAAGATTTCGGGTGATGGTTCGGCGTCCAGCAATATGCCCGTATCGATGTAATCTTGCAGCCCGGTATCTTGTTCGAAAACGACGAGCGCGCCGTGGCGTCGTTGTGATAGGCGCAGGCTGGCCGCCTTGAAGGCGGCGACCACTGGATAGTCACGCGTGCCGCGCGTGAAATTGAGATAGCGCCACGTGCTCCCGCCCAGACGTTCGAGGGCGCGACGCAGTTCGGGCTGAAAGATGACGGGAATAGCCACCAAAAGTGCAGGCAGACTTCTTTCAACCAGCCACGTAAATGCGGGTAAATCGAAGATGCTGATCAGCAGCAGGACTATGAGGCTGAGTATTAATACACCACGAAGCACCTGGACGGCTCTTGTGCCTCGAATCAGGGCCAGGAAGATGAAAATGACGGCTGTCACCAGCGCGATATCCATCAAGTTGTTGGGCCTGATGCGTGACAAATTAGTAAGAAATTCTTCCAAGGTTAACTCCGGCGTATCGACTGGATGCGCATCCTCGATAAGACGTGAAATGAATTGCCTGATCTACGGATAACACGTCATACAGCGGCATACCATCCGGAACAGAACGGCATGTCTTTCGCTGGCCAGAGTATACCACAGCAAAAAGTGCTGGGGAATTTGTACAGTGCAGCTGACCGGCCAATAAAAGTGCGTGTGCCGTGTTCCAAATGACGCTCCGTATTGGAGTATAATTGTGATATGGAAGTAAGTTTTGCAGTGGCTAAAGTCGGTAAATATGCGACCAGCGAGAGCGGCGATACGTTGGAAATGATCGAACGGCCGCATGGCGGAATTTCGCTGGTTCTGGTTGATGGCCAGCGGAGTGGAAAGTCCGCCAAGAATATCAGCAACGTTGTGGCACGGAAGGCGATTCAACTGCTTGCCGAAGGCGTTCGTGATGGCGCCGCGGCGCGCGCCGCTCACGACTATTTATATACTTATCGCAAAGGGAAAGTAAGCGCTACACTCAATATTGTTTCTGTTGACACGGATAGCAAAACCATTGTTATCTCACGTAACAATGAGTCACCGGTCATTGTTTATACGGAACGAGAGGGATTGTACCTGCTCGACGCGCCATCGCGCAGCGTGGGCATCTATCGCCACACGAAACCGGTGATTAATGAACTGCCGATCGAGGCCGGGATGCTGATCGTGGTGTTTACTGATGGGCTGCGACACGCCGGAAGCCTTGCCGGTAATCCGGCTTACGATCCGGTGGGGGCCACGGAGCGGCTTCTGGCGGAAGGCGGGGTCAATGCGCAGATAGTCGCCGATACCTTGTTAGAAGAGGCTGTCGCACGAGATAACGGCCGACCACGTGATGATATCAGCGTGCTGACGTTATTTGTACAGAACAATGAAATCGAAAACGATGTACGCCGATTACGAGGGAAGATACCGCTCTAGGTGGGTGGAATCTGGCAGATGACCGGGAAGGAAAAAGGCGTACTGCGTGTCGCTGTCGTAGGCCCCTGTTCAGCAGGGAAGAGCACGTTGATCCCCTCGCTAAAGGCGGCCGGTTACGAGGCCAGACAGCCTGCTCAAGAGCATTCATTCGTGCCCGATATGTGGCAGAGGGTGACACGTCCGGATGTCCTGATCTATCTGGACGTAACCTATCCGGCGGCGAGACAACGACGGCCGTATATTGACGGCGGACCACAGCGTCTGGCCGACCAGCATCTGCGCCTCATCCATGCGCGAGACCATTGTGATTATTATCTGGACACGAGTGATTTAACCCCCGGACAGGTTCGCCAGGCAGTCCTGGCGTTTGTTCGCTCGTGGGAAAATCGGAAGCAGCCCGATAATTGATCGTTTGCCTGATGCCAGGTTGCAGGAAAAGAAAAAGGGCCCCATCGGGACCCTTTTTTGGTTTGGTTTTATTCGTAAAGTACGAAAGAAATTAGAAGCCCATGCCGCCCATATCAGGCGCTCCGGGCATTGGCGGTTCCTCGTGCGGGATGTCGGTAACCAACGCCTCAGTGGTCAGAATCATGGCGGCGATACTGGCCGCATTTTCCAGTGCTCCGCGCGTGACCTTGGCGGGGTCGATGATGCCGGCTTGCAGCATGTTGACGTACTCATTGGTCAGGACATTGTAACCAATGCTGCTGTCGTCCGCTTCTTCCTGCGCTCTGCGCACGTTTTGAATGATCACGTCACCATTCATCCCGGCGTTTTCCGAAATCTTGCGCATGGGAGCTTCCAGGGCGCGGCGCAAAATGCCAACACCGGTGGTGGGATCGCCTTCGGCAACCTCAACATCATCGAGCGCGGGCAGGGCGTTAATCAGGGCAACGCCGCCACCAGGGACGATGCCTTCTTCAACAGCGGCACGCGTGGCGCTCAGGGCATCTTCGACGCGATGTTTCTTCTCTTTCAGTTCAACTTCCGTAGCCGCGCCAACGCGAATGACTGCCACGCCGCCGGCCAATTTCGCCAGACGTTCCTGCAGTTTTTCACGATCGTAATCGGATGTGCTGCGCTCAATCTCGACCTTGATCTGCTCGACGCGCCCTTTAATCTCTTTGTCATTGCCCTGGCCGTCGATAACGGTCGTTTCATCTTTAGTGGAGACGACTTTGCCGGCACGGCCGAGGTCGCTGATCTGAACACTTTCCAGCTTGCGGCCCATTTCTTCTGTGATAACCTGGCCACCTGTCAGAACGGCGATATCCTGGAGCATGGCCTTACGGCGATCACCAAAGCCCGGCGCCTTGACAGCCAGCGCGTTAATCATGCCGCGCAGTTTGTTCAGTACCAATGTCGCGAGCGCTTCGCCGTCGACGTCTTCGGCGATAACGACAAGGTTCTTCTGCCCGATCTGGACGAGCTTTTCAAGCAAAGGCACGATGTCCTGAGCGGAGCTGATCTTCTTGTCGTGAATCAGGATATAAGCATCCTCTACAATCGCTTCCATCGTGTCAGGATCGGTTACAAAGTAGGGGCTGATGTAGCCGCGATCGAACTGCATACCTTCGACGTACTCAGTTTCGAACTCCAGACCGCGGGACTCTTCGACAGTGATAACGCCATCTTTGCCGACTTTGTCCATGACCTCGGCGATGAGGTGGCCGATTTCGGGATCCTGTGCGGAAATGGAGGCGACAGAAGCTATATCATCGAAGCTGTCAATGCTGACAGCCATATCGCTGATGGCCTGGGACAATGCAGCCGTTCCGGCTTCGATACCCAGCTTCAACTGCATTGGGTTAGCGCCGGCGGCCACGTTCTTAAGCCCTTCGTGTACCATGTGCTGGGCCAAAACGGTAGCCGTGGTCGTGCCGTCACCGGCGATATCGTTGGTTTTAATGGCCGCTTCCTTAAAAAGCTGCGCGCCCATATTTTCGTAGGGATCTTCAAGTTCAATTTCTTTGGCAACGCTTACGCCATCATGGGTAATGGTCGGGGCACCAAATTTCTTGTCGATGGCTACATTGCGGCCCTTGGGGCCAAGTGTCGTGGACACGGCATTGGCCACGATGTCGATGCCCTTCTTTAACTTACGACGGGCGTCTTCAGAAAAAACAAGTTGTTTTGCCATTATATTCTCTCCGTAAAAGGTTCTTCAGGTATGAGGGTTCAAAAATCGATATTACTCGACAATTGCTAACAGATCTGACTCTTTCAGAACAAGCAGTTTGTCGTCGTTCATCTTGACTTCGGTGCCGCCGTACTTGGCATACAGAACGGTATCACCAACGGAAACATCCATGGGGATATATTTTCCATTATCGTCACGCCGGCCGGGACCAACAGCAATTACTTCACCTTGCTGTGGCTTTTCTTTCGCTGTCTCAGGCAGCGCAAGTCCCGAAGCCGTCATTTGAATTTGCTCCTGCGGCTTAACAACAACACGGTCACCAAGCGGCTTGAGATTTCCAGACATAGTTACAGGTCTCCTTAATAAAACAAATTTCCAGTTTTTGTACTTTCTGGTGTTAATAGTGCGGATTAGCACTCTCTATCTAAGAGTGCTAACTCTAATTGAAAAAATTGTAACATAGAATAACTGCTTGTCAAGCGTTTTTGGCACTCCGCCATAGTGAGTGCCAGCATTCTTATGCAGTTCATATACTCTATGGGAGCTGGGCAGAATCAGGGGCTGCGCTGGAGTTCTGCGAGGCGGCATTCCTCAAGTCCTTCTTGAGCGCTTTCCAGGATGAGGGGGTTAAGCGTGGCATTCAGGACCTGCTGGAAAAGGGGCACAGCTTTGGAACAATCGGTCAGAGAATTGCGAATATAGGCGGTTGCCAGCATGTTGAAAAAGCGGGCATTGAGTTCGGATGCCTTGCCATATAGTTCGACGGATTTTTCCAACGGCGGGATGGCGTTGAGGTAGTTATTCTGGCGAAAGTAGGCTTCGCCAAGGCGGCCCTGGGCACGCGCGATATTTGGATTGAGCTCTACAGCTTGCAGGGCGTTTTGTTCTGCCAGCGGGGCGTCGCCCAGCTGGATGTACATATGGGCCAGGCCATCGTAGGCATTGGCATTGTTGGGATCGGCGGCCAGAGCATCCTCGAAACTGATGATGGCGTCAGAAATACGGCCGTCGCCGTAGTAATTGTAGGCGAGGCCGATGTGCAAATTAGCATTCGTGGGCTCAGCCTGTAAGCCCAACTGATACTGTTCCAGGGCAGCTGGATAGAGGCCCTGGTATGTAAAAACAGTGGCCATATAGAGACGGGCAATAGGATTATCAGGTTCGAGGAAAATAGCCGTATCGGCGAGCTCCTGCGCCTGAGCATAGAGATCGGCGTTCCCTTGCAGCACCAGTCCGGCAGCAGCAAGAGCGTGCGCCGTGGCGTTTTCCGAATTAATGCCGATTGCTTTGCTGGCTGCCTGGAAAGCGGTGGCGTACTGGATGTTTGCTCCGCCAAAATCGCCGCGATCGCTCAGCCTATCCCCGTTAGCCAGATATGCTTTGGCAGCGGCCGTCCAGACGTCGTCGTTGTCGGGCGCTAAGACGGTCGCCTGCTCAGCTTTCTCTACAGCTTTTTCGGCCTGATCCTGTTTCACCAGCAGGTCAATCAGGCGGATATAGAATTCGGGCCGCGTGCCATCCAGACCAATTGCCTTCTCGTAATAGGCGACCGCTTCCTCGTTCTCTCCGTCTTCTTTACTGAGTTCGGCGAGGACCGCGAATTCAGTAGCGGAGCGGGTCGGCTCCGGCGTCGCAGTTGGAAGTATGATTTCGCGCACTTCGTCCCGGTTCTGAATTACGTAGAAGCTGACGGCGATACCAAACAGGACAAAGAGGACAAGCAGACACGATGGTCCGCGTCGAGGATGGCGCGGTGGTTTGCGCTCAATTACCATTGGGTAATAACCTTACTTATCACAAAACGCCGACAACAAAGGTCGGCGTTTGATAAGCGGATCATAGCATTCGGTCATTTACCCGTCAAGCCGCGAGTATGTGCCGGAGTCATTTTCTTATTCTGGTTTTAGTTACAGACATCCGGACGTTTGGGCAATTTCCCTCTATTTCGCAGGCGCCAGAACCAGCCGGCGGGATAGCCCAGCATCTTGGCGACGTCACCCACTATGCGGATGATAGGAATAAGGGCAAATGCACGCAGGCGCGCTGGAGGAGGCCAGCCCCACGTGCTTTCCCAAAGTCTTTCGGCGGGACGCCGCGTGTAGGCGCCGACGCCAAGGAGAAGCAGCAGCCAGCCGACGAATTTTTCTCGCCAGATCATGCGCAGAATCAAGGGGAGGGCAACCAGATAGGTAGCGTAGCGAACGATATGGCGCAAGGGCCACAGGTTTGCTTTGCCATCGCCATTGGCATAGTTGTAATATTGGCGAAAGTATGATTTCAGGCTGCCGCGAGGTCTGAAGTAGGCGACTGAATGATCGCTGAAAGAGAATGTCCCGTAGCGTGCACGTAGAGCACGGTCATATACGAGGTCTTCACCATAGTCGAGCCATTCGGGATACCCTTCCACTGCTTCCCAGGCGCTTTTCAGGAAAGCCACCGAGCGACTTGACGGCAAGAAGGTTTCAGGATTAATATCTTCACGCGCAGGCAGTACCGTAGCTCCCATGACGACTTCGAAGTCGGTATAAGGGTCCGCTTCGAACCAACCAGCCACGACCTGTCTATCGCCGGATTGCAGGGGAAAAACAAGGTTCTCTAACCATCGCGGCGACAGAACTACGCCGGCATCGGTCGCCGCGATAATCGGACCTGAAGCAGCTTCAATCGCGCGATTACGTCCCTGGCTGATGTTGCTTCCGGGTGCGACAACAATTTTCAATGGCAGCCACTGCTGGTATTCCTGCAATATTTCAACTGTGTTATCGGTCGATCCGCCATCGCAGATTACTACTTCGTCAGGAAGCATCGTTTGATCGAGAATAGAATCCAGCAAATTGCGAAGGTTCTCTCCTTCATTTATTACCGTAGAAATGAGCGATACGTTCATGGATAATCGAATCTCATTATTTTATCTTTCCATTGATTCAGTTCGTCGACCGGCGGGTGAATAATGTCTATAAGAGTGAACACGCAACAGCTAAAATAGTGACAGATCAAAATTTGGAGCGCTTAAATGAACAGTTCTGATTTATTACCTTTGCTGCTGTATGGCAATCAGTTGAAGCGTACTAAGCGTACCGGTTGGATGCAACGAGGGATCGTCAACGCCGAAAGTGTCGCTGCGCATAGTTATGGGATGGCCTTCATCGCCTTCGTCTTAGCCGAAGCTATTGATGAGCCGCTGGATGTCCAGGCCGTGTTGATCATGGCGATCCTGCACGATCTGCCGGAGGCGCTGACAACTGATATCCCGACACCCACCTGGAAGCTGCTGCCGGATAACGTGAAGCCTGACGTGGAAGCGTCAATTATGCAATTGATGTTGGGCGGCCTTCCTTTCAAGGAGCGTCTTCTGGGCTATTGGGAACAGCTGGAAGAGAACGAAACGGCCGAAGCGCGGCTGGTTCACGAGTGTGATAAGCTGGACATGTACATGCAGGCACTCATGTATGAAAAGCAAACCGGGAACCGGCAACTGGCGGAGTTCTGGGAAAATGAAACGGCGTTCACGTTTGTGGAGACGCAGGAACTGTACGACGAGCTGGCCAACCTAAGACAAAAAGAATAAATCAAGGCCTTTGCTCCTGTTTCATTTTCGCGCGGGAGTGCTTGTACTATACTTCTGGATTGATGATTTTTGGACGATTTAAACAGATGCTTGCAAGCGCCATAGGGCTTTGCCTTGCCCTGGCGATGCTCAGCCCGGGGATGATGGCGCCGCTTGTGCACGCGCAAACAAGCGAGCCGGACCCGCCAACCAGCGGACCGCGAATCCATATTGTTGTGGCAGGGGACACGTTGACGGGCATTGCCGAGCAGTACGACGTGACTATCGCGCAGTTAAAACTTGTAAACCACCTGCAAGATGACGATATCCTGAGTGTAGGTAGTGAACTGGTGATTCCAGGTGGTGATGTATCTCCGTCTGTGATCATTTATACGACGCTCCCCGGCAATTCGCTACAGAACGTCGCCAGTAGTTTTGCTCTCAATATTGACGATGTGCTGCGGACAAACCGCACTTTGAACCGAGAGACCATTCCGGCCGTGGGGCAGCCCCTGGCGCTCCTGGTTGATGAGAGCCAGCAGGCGCCCGAGGTGTTGAGCGGCATTCCGCATATTGTCCAAGAAGGGGAGACGCTGCTGGAGCTGGCCGCGCACTATAATGTACCGGTGTCGCATCTGCTTTACATCAATGATTTGCAGTATCCTGTGCGGCTTTATCCCGGACAGAAGCTGCGCATTCCCGATGAACGGCCGTTTTTAAATCTTCCTGGCGAGTGGACCAAGATCGAGGTAAATCCTCAAGTCATCAGCCAGGGGGATACTGTCTCGGTTTACGTGGAAAATTTGCTGCCGGGAGAACCGTTCGGTCAGTTTGGCGATCAGGAGCTGCACTTTGCAGCAGATGGAGATGGGTTTGTTGCTCTGGCCGGCGTGGATGCGTTTACCGAGGCGGGGCGATACCGCCTGGCGTTGGGTGGATCGGGCGAACGGCCGTGGTATCCTTTTGAGCAGGATGTCGCCATCGGCGATTCCAATTATCCCTCTCAATCAATAACGGTGACTGAAGACCTTGAATACCTGCTCGAACCTTCGATTCGATCAGACGAAGACGCATTCCTGAGCACGATATACGGCAACTACAGCGAAGAAAAACAGTGGGATGATGTGTTCCAGGTTCCGGTAACGGACACCGTGGTTACGGCGCCCTATGGAGGCGGCCGTTCTTACAACGATGGGCCAGTCACGATATTCCACACAGGTACAGATTTCAACGGAGACGAGGGAACACCAATCCTGGCCGCGGCCAGGGGCACCGTTGTGTTTAACGATGAGCTCGAGCTGCGCGGCAATACAGTTATTCTCGATCATGGGTGGGGTGTTATGACGGGGTATTATCATCTGTCCGAGACCTTTGTTGAATTGGGGCAGATGGTAGAAAGGGGCCAGCCTGTTGGCCTCGGCGGCTCAACCGGACTTTCTACCGGACCTCACTTACACTGGGAATTGAGAATCATGGATGTGGCTGTCGACGGCATGCGCTGGACAACGGAGCTGTTCCCTTAGACACCGCCAGAATGCGCAGCGGGCCCACTGGCAACGATGGCCTGGATTGGATATAATTTTAGTTTGGGTGAATAGTGCCCCCAACTCGATTTGGACCCTTCCTTTTAGGAGTGTAATGTGATACAAGCTCAAACGCAGACGCCAGAGTATTGGGAGAAAAAGTTCAAGCTCACCGACTCTGATATTGAGCAGCTTTATAACCACTTTCTCGAAACCGAAAAACCACAGACGATAGAACAATTGACGGCGGTCCTGATCAAACATCGAGTGGCTGAGGAGCTGCGCCAGCTTGAGCGCACCGTTAAGGGTCGTAAGATGTATAAGCCACTGGAGTCCTACGTCGTGGGTGATGAACTGGTATTCCCGGCGCTTGAGTTCGCGCAAGGTACGGTTACAAACTTGCGTGATGGGTTCAACCCTCAAGAGGGCAATTTTCAGGTTATCGCGGTAGACATGGACGGCAAAGTGCGGGAATTCGCGGCGGACTATGCCAACCCTCACACGCTGAACAGCGACGAAGGGCAAAATCTAATCGATCTACTGGACCTGGATACAGATGAACTTTACGATCTTTATGGCAATTCCGTGGCAGTCAGGCTTGGCAAGGCACTTACCGAAAAGTCGGACTTCATCAAATTGGGGCGCTTGTGGTTCGTTGAATCGTTGATGGCGGAGGTAAATGTCGGTCATTTACATCTTTCGGAAGCTGTTCTGGAAATAAACGAAGGGGGGCCAATGACGGTGGATGAGATTCTACCTAATCTTGATCTGGACCCCAGTATCGACCGCTCAGTGCAAAGTTTTTCATTGAATCACGCACTGCGGAATGACAACCGGTTTGACGATGTGGGCGGAAAAGATGAGGTGGCCTGGTTCCTGCGCCGTCTGGAACCAAAAGAAGTTCAGGAAACGCCCGGCCGGCTCGTCTACAGGCCAATAGAATACGATCGAGGGGTCTTAAGCCGTGACCTGCGCGAACTGGAGCGGGAGCTGGATGACGAATGGTCGGGTATTGAACCCGCGAGGGAAGTTCAGCCGGCCGTCTTAACGCTGACGTTTCCTCATCGCTGGGCAGGCACGCTTCCTTTGAGTTCGCGACTGCGGCCTTTGTTCGCTTCAGGCGAGGCGCCGCGACAGCGTGTTGAGTTTATAGATGGAGAGACCGGGGAAGAAATCTTCGCCTGGGTTGTGCCTGAAGGACGCTACATTTTTGGATTGGGTGATTGGTACGCTAAGAACGAGATCCCGGTGGGGGGGTTCATCCATATATCGCCAACTGAAAAGCCGGGCATGTTGATGCTCAGTCATGAAAGCCGCCGACAGCAGCGTGAGTGGGTGCGATTGGCGACGGCCGTGGATAACCGCATCCATTTCGAGCTGAAGCGGCGGTCAATCGGGTCCGAATATGATGATCTTATGATTGTTGGAACAGATGTCGTCGCGGCGATTGATGCGCTGTGGCGACGCGCGGAGGCCAACCAGCGATCAATCGTCTCGATGCTAATTGAGTTGTTTCCCACGCTCGCTGAACTGACACCGCAGAATACGGTTCACGCCAAAACATTGTACAGCGCACTCAATATGCTGCGGCGTACACCACCTGGACCGATTTTTGCCGAATTGATAAACAATCCTGCGTTTGCAACGGTTGGCGATCATTACTGGATGTTTGACGCATCGCGCCTACCGGGCAGCAGGTAAGGAGAGAATGGAACTTGTCAGGTAATCCTCGTCCCAAGATTAAGCTAAATAAGGTCAAACGTGCCACGGCGGATACCCCGTTTTATATTGATTTTGACTGGTGGGACGAATCCAATCTGGATATGAGGACGTACCTGATGACGCGTCTGGAACTGGGCGAGGACGTGTCATTGGATGCTGAGTTTGATAAAGTCGATCTCATCGATCCACGGACGGGCGAGGTCCATCAAGTAGATGGCTTCCAATATATCGTGCAAGCTTATTTCCACCAGGTACCGGACGACTTCCTGACAAACGCCTCACTTGTTGATGCCGTATTCTGCATCCTTTTGGCCAATGCCAACCAGCCGATGACGGCCGCAGAAATCGCCAAGGGTATCGGCCGCCAGCCGGATGTTGTTGTTCGCACATTGGGCGGGCCAAAAATCTACCAGGGTATCAGACCGGTTTTTGAGGACTAATGCATATTTTTATTGCCGGCGTCATGCAGGGCTCGCGCCTGGATGATCAAATTGACGAGCAGAATTATCGCCTGACTATTGTGCGCTCCATTCAGGAGCACGAGCCGGACGCGCAAATTACTGATCCCTGGGCCCTCAATCCGCACAGCGTCAGATATGACGAGGAGCAGGCGCGGAATACCTTCTTGACGATGACGTCCAAGGCCGGCGAGGCGGACGTGCTGATCGCTTACCTGCCGATCGTGAGCATGGGCACGGCGATGGAGATGTGGGAAGCATACCGGTCGCATGCCTATATCATCGCCGTTACGCCGCACGTTCATCATTGGGCCATTCGATTTACGGCCGATGAAATCCTCCCTGACCTGGATACGCTGTTGGGCCTGATCGCACAAGGCCACCTGAGCGAAATAATGAACCGCCGTGAGGTGGTTGACGCCCCCCTTGATGCCGATTAGAATTGCTTTTTGAGGAATTCCAGTCATGCCCCAGTAGCTCAAAGGATAGAGCGCCGGACTTCTAATCCGTAGGTTGCACGTTCGAGTCGTGCCTGGGGTATTTTTCTTTTGCAGCACCTGAATATTGTCAGGTACCAGGTTTCTACCAAATGAGACCTTACTGAGCCATCCAACAAATTTCCAACAAAATTATCTCGTCAAGATTTGTAATGGATAGTTCTATTGGGGAAGCAAAGAGGCCATTATGACCACGAAGATTTTCACTGTTGCTGAAATGGTGGCGGCCGAACGCGCTGCTGACGCGTCCGGCGTCTCGTACGAAAAGATGATGGAGACGGCTGGAATGCGTGTCGCCGAGGCGATCAGCGAACGCTCGACCGTCGATGGCCGTTTTGTACTTGTTCTGGTTGGGCCGGGGAATAACGGGGGTGATGGGCTGGTGGCCGGTCGCTATCTGGCTGAAGCAGGGGCGGAAGTCTCGTTTTACCTTTACAAAGCACGCGATCCGCAGACGGACATCAACTTCCGATTTATTAAAGAAATAGAGTTGCCCGTAGTCGAAGCGGACCGGGATCAAGATTACAGCGAACTGCGGCGCCTGCTGGACCGATGTGATATTTTGGTTGATGCGCTGCTGGGTACCGGCGTGGCACGGCCGATCGGCGGGAACCTGGCCGGCTTGATGCAGGTGGCGAAGCCGGCGATAGCTAACCGCCGGAAGAAAGCGACGCAGGCGCAATCGTTAAACAGTATTGCCGAGCTTCCGCAGCCCAACTACGATTTTGACGTCGTTCTGGAGCCATTCATCACGGCCGTTGACTGCCCAAGCGGCCTGAACTGTGACAGCGGTGCGCTCGATGAGCTGGCGATTGCCGCCGACCTGACGGTAACTTTTGCTGGTCCAAAACGGGGACATTTCCGTTTCCCAGGGGCGGGCGCCTGCGGCGAATTGGTTGTAGCCGATATCAATATTGAGGATACGCTGCCGGAGGTGGCCGCGGTGCAGCTTGAACTGGCCACGCCAGAACTGGCGCGATCGCTGCTTCCCGAACGGCCGCTGCAGGGGCACAAGGGAACGTTCGGCACGGTGCTGGCGGCGGCCGGGTCCGAACATTATTGGGGGGCACCAATTCTTTCGGGAAGCGGCGCTTACCGCGCCGGAGCGGGATTGGTTGCGCTGGCGGTTCCCGAGGTCATCAGGGCGACAGTGGCTGGCCGGCTGCCGGAGGCGACGTACCCGCCGGTTCCGGCGTCGCGTGTCCTTGACGCCGAAAGCGCGGAATTCTTGTTGTCTGGCAGCTTCACTTTCCAGGCGATGCTTGTTGGGCCAGGGATGGGGCCGGCTGATAGTTTTATGGATTTCCTGCTGGCGAATGGGCGTGAACTACCTCCGCTGCTTGTTGACGCGGATGGCCTGAACATCCTATCGCGACAGGAGGCATGGTATGACAAACTGCCACGAAACTGCATCCTCACGCCGCATCCGGGAGAGATGGCGCGCCTACTGCAGCGTGCGCCGACAGAGTTGAAAACGATAGACAGGGTTAAGGTGGCAGCCCAGGCAGCCGAGGAATGGGGTCAGGTTGTGTTACTAAAGGGGGCATATACGATTGTGGCCGCTCCTGACGGGCGACGGACCTTGCTGCCGTTTGCCAATCCGCTGATGGCTGTGGGGGGAAGTGGTGACGTTCTGTCGGGCATCATCACAGCCTACCTTGCACAGGGGGCGGCGCCTTATGAAGCGGCCGTGTTAGGTGGATATATGCACGGGGCAGCGGCACAGTTGGCGTCAGGTGAATATGGCCAAGCAGGGCTTCTGTCAGGGGAGCTTGCGGATTGGGTGCCGCAGGCGCGTGTTTTGCTTGATGGAGTGGCCAGTTATCGGTGAACAGCGCGCTGTGGACTGTGGGTAGGATCAGGGTTTTTCGAGGGTGAAGACGGCCGATTTGGCCATCAGGTTGCTGAAGTGGCGGCCGCGTCGATCTCCGGATATAAAGACCTGATTACTGATCAGAAATTCGTGTTTGTGGCAAAAGTCAACGAAGTCGGAGACGGTGAAGGCCTGCCAACGGGGCGGCTCGTCCCATGGTTGGTTGTGATCGGGCGCCTGAGGGATACGGCCGCTGACCAGCAGCCTCAGGCGTGATCGCCAATATCCCCAGTTTGAGAAGCTGACAATCGCCTGCTGGCCGACGCGCAGCATTTCGCCCACGATCATTTCAGGATCATTTAGGTAGCGCAGCGTCTGGCTCAAGATTACAATGTCAAAGCTCTTATCCGGGTAATCGGCCAGACCTTCCTGAAGATTACCCTGGCGTACGCTCAGGCCGCGGCGCACGCAGGCCAGTACACCATCTTCGCTAATTTCCACACCGCGGCTTTCTGTTTCTTTTGCATGTTTTAAGTAGGCTAATAGAGCTCCGTCACCGCAGCCCAGGTCCAGGACGCGGGTGCCGGGAGGAACCAGTTCGGCGATGGCCAGGAGATCAGGCCGCAAGTCGGCCTCAGTTGGAATAAGGACCTGGATCATGGAGTGATAGTTGTTAGCTCAGGAATAAGGTCCAGCCCTTCTTCATGCACAAGGCGTTCGAGGAAGCTGCCAATCAGTCCAGTCATCGTATCGACTTCAAGCAGGAATGCATCATGCCCCCAGGTGCTCTGAATGTCGAGGTAGGTTACATCGGCGCCGGCGGCCGTCAGGGCGCTGACGAGTTCTTTGCTGTGGTAGCTGGGATAGAGCCAATCGCTGGTGAAGCTGACAACGAGATATTTGATGCCGGCGGAGCGAGCGAACGCGGCGGCCAGTGATCCTGTTTCCGCACTGAGGTCGAAATAGTCCAGGGCCTTGGTCACGTAGAGGTAGCTGTTGGCATCGAAGCGCCTCGTGAAGTTGTTGCCATTGTGTTTCAGGTAACTTTCGATGGCGAACTCGGTCTGGAATTCGTAGCCATAGCGCTCGATATCCTGCAAGCGGCGGCCGAATTTCTGCTGCATGGCTTCTTCACTGAGGTAAGTGATGTGGCCGACCATGCGCGCCACGGCCAGTCCGGCATCCGGTTTGCTATCCTGGTCGTAATAATCGCCGTTGTTCCAAGCTGGATCGGCGTAGATGGCCTGACGGCCGACTTCGCTGAAGGCGATAAGCATGGGGCTGTGACGGGCGGTCGTGGCCAGGGGAATCGCCGACCTGACGCGTTCGGGGTGGTGCGCGGCCCATTCCAGAGCTTGCATGCCGCCCATTGATCCTCCGGCGACGGTGAGAAGTTTGTCGATGCCCAGGTGATCGATCAGTTTGACCTGGGCGCGGACCATATCGCCGATGGTGACAAGCGGAAAATGAAGGCCATAGGGCTTACCGTTTGCAGGATCGATAGTCATCGGACCGCTCGATCCATAGCAGCTTCCGAGGACATTGCTGCAGATTACAAAAAACTTGTTTGTATCAAATGCCTTTCCGGGACCGATGCATTGATCCCACCAGCCGGGTTTCTCGTCGTCAGGGGAGTGATAGCCGGCGGCATGGCCGCCGCCACTGAGCGCGTGCAGGATGAGGATGGCGTTGGAGCGGTCGGCGTTTAGCGTGCCGTATGTTTCATAGGCAATGGTGACCGGTTGGAGGGTTTCGCCGCTCTCTAAGGGGAAAGGCTTCTCCCAGGCGAATTGAAATGTCTGTGTCTCTACAAAGCCAACTGAATCTTCAGGTAACATGGTACCAACTTTATAAGGCGCTCCCGCGGGCGAAACGTCCAGACGGGAGCGCCTTCGTACTAAAGGGTTCCCGATTTGGCCAGAGCCTGATCGAGGTCCCAAAGGATATCATCAATATCTTCAATGCCAATACTCAGGCGCACGAAGTCGGGTGTGACGCCGGCGGTGGACAGCTGCTCCTCATTGAGCTGGCTGTGGGTCGTGCTGGCCGGGTGAATGGCCAGCGTTTTGGCATCTCCTACATTAGCAACGTGGCTGATCAACTGCAGGTTGTTTATGAAAGACTCGCCTGCTTCCCGCCCGCCGTTGATACCGAAGCCAAATATGGATCCCGCGCCTTTGGGCAGAATCTCCCTGGCGCGCTCGAAGTCGGGGTGGCTTTTGAGGCCAGGATAGGCAACCCAGGAAACGGCCGGATGGTCGTCGAGGTATTCGGCGACGGTTTGCGCATTGCTTACGTGGCGCTCCATGCGAAGGCTGAGGGTTTCCAAGCCCTGCAGCGTGTTCCAACTGTTGATCGGCGCCTGGCAGGCGCCGATGTCGCGAAGTATTTGCACACGCGCCTTGAGGATGAAGGCGGGCGGGCCGAGGCCGGCGTAGACCAGACCATGATAGGAGGGATCGGGTTCGGTGAAATTGTCGAAACGGCCGCTGGTCCAATCGAAATTGCCCCCGTCGACGATCACCCCGCCGATGGTCGTGCCATGACCGCCGATGAACTTGGTCGTGCTGTGGGTGACAATGTTGGCGCCCCACTCAAAGGGGCGGCAGAGGTAGGGCGTGGCGAAGGTATTATCGATGAAGAGGGGAATATCATGCGCCCGGGCGATGTCCGCTACCTCCTGGAAGCGGAAGACGGTGATGTCGGGGTTGCCCAGCGTTTCGCCATAGATAATTTTTGTATTCGGCCGTATGGCGGCAGCGAAGGCGTCGGGATCGGTAGGATCCACGAATGTGACGTCAATGCCCAAACGAGGAAAGGTGTAGCTGAACTGGTTATACGTCCCGCCATAAAGTCTACTGCTGCTGACAATATGGTCTCCCGCCCCGCACAACGTTAAGATGGCCATTGTCTGCGCGCCGTGGCCGCTGCTTGCGGCCAACGCGCCGACGCCTCCTTCCAGATCGGCAATACGCTGCTCCAACACATCCGTCGTTGGATTCATGATACGCGTGTAGATGTTGCCGAACTCCTGCAGCGCAAACAGGTTGGCGGCGTGCTGCGTATCGTTGAACTGGTAGCTGGTTGTCTGGAAGATGGGCACCGCGCGGCTGCCTGTCGCCGGATCAGGGACCTGGCCGGCGTGAAGCTGTCGCGTTGCAAATCCAAATTTGTGGCCATTCTCACCTAAGCTCGTCATTATCAAAATCTCCTTCAGAAAATGCGGAATTTGGAATTCGGAATGCAGTATGATTGCTACCGCTTGACCGTGATGCCCGCTTTTTCTTTCATGTCGGTGGGTTGTGACCCACACAATCTTCAAAAATTCGTGCACGGTGAAACTTTATCCGGTGAACCCTCCGGCGCAGCGTCGCGATCGCTTTGCTCGTCAGATCCAGGGCAGAGGGGGTGGTAAAAACAAAAAATCTCTGTCAGTTTTGACAGAGAGTGGAGAATTAAATCTGGAATTTTCTTGTTGTGCCGGTGCACTCGGCATACTTTGGAGTAAGACAGCTCGAAGTCTCCTCTCATCTTCCAGATTTACTCTGCCGGAATTGGCACCCTGCCGTGATCTGACACCGGGTTGCCGAGGTTTCTTAGGGCCGGTCCCTCCACCTCTCTGGATAAAAGTGACAACTATGCAATTGTTGGAGAGAAGTGTAAGGGGAGTTGGGGGGATTGTCAACCACCAATTTTTACCAATCGGTGGTTGATCCTGTTGTGCAAATATGATACTATCTGACTTGAAGAATAGTTGAGGATCATGTTGAGAGCAATACAGGCAAGATTTTTAGAGGGTCTTTTACTCACGCACAGAATTGTGTGTCGTTGGAGGCTGCCTGTTTGATTTGATGCGATAGATCGCAAATTTGAGATTTTTAGGCCACAGGCGCTCCGGCGCCTGTGGCCTTTTTTGATCGGGTAGGATGCAGGATGCAGGATGAAAGATGCAGGGTGATGAGGAACAGGGTGATGGTTAGGTTTTGTTTTTGCCTCGC
This sequence comes from Promineifilaceae bacterium (SeqCode), assembly GCA_046259725.1. Taxonomy (GTDB): domain Bacteria; phylum Chloroflexota; class Anaerolineae; order Promineifilales; family Promineifilaceae; genus JAACFF01. The sequence goes on from JBJYWZ010000487.1 coordinate 24,338, forward strand.
TTTAGCGGGCCGGTCCCAGGAAGGATTGGCGGCGGGTTGATGCTGCTTGCTTTCCCGGCACCGGTTTTTGAAATGATCGACGATTTTGATTTGAAAAACGACAGCGACAGTGAAGGTGAGGTGATTGAAAAATGAAACAAATAGTAAAGAAAGACAGCAATGTTAGATATGATTTCCGCGGCGTGGAGAAGCGCTGGCGCGAGTATTGGGAGGAGATTGACCTGTACCGCACCGGAGATAATAGTGAAAAGCCGGATATGTATATCCTGGACTTTTTCCCATATCCATCTGGGGCCGGACTGTCGGTAGGGCACTGCCGCAATTATGTTCCAACATGCGTCAGCGCGCGGTATCACCGTATGCGCGGCTACAATGTGCTGCACCCAATGGGATGGGATGCGTTCGGGCTGCCGGCGGAGAACTACGCGATTGAGCATGGCATCCACCCGCGCGAGAGCAGCGCCCGATTCAGCGCGACATACCGGCGGCAGATGAAGCTGATCGCCTGCTCCTATGATTGGTCACGGGAATTCAGTTCATCGGACCCGGATTTTTATCGCTGGACACAGTGGTTTTTCCTGCTGCTGTACAAACGGGGTCTGGCGTACCGTGCCAAAAGCAGCCAGTGGTGGTGTGAGCAGTGCCAGACGATCCTGGCAAATGAACAGGTGCTGAACGGCCGATGTTGGCGCCATGATACATCGGTTGTTAAGAAGGAGCTGGAGCAGTGGCATTTTCGCATCACGGCGTATGCGGATCGCCTGCTGGCGGACCTGGCAGTGATCGATTGGCCGGAGCCAGTAAAACAGATGCAGCGGAACTGGATCGGGCGATCGGAGGGCGTGGAAATCGAGTTTAAGCTGCTGCCGGAAGAAGGTCAGGGGAAAGGCACAGAGGATAGTGTGTTGCGGGTATTTACGACGCGGCCGGATACGCTGTATGGGGTGACATTCCTGGCCCTGGCGCCCGAAGATCCCCAGGCGGCGGCGATGGCCACGGCCGATCGCGTGGAAAGTGTGAAGGCACTGATCGCCGAGGTGAACGGACGCAGCGAGCGGGAGCGGTCGGCAGGAGATATGAAGGGCGTGTTTTCGGGTCGTTACGCGGTGCATCCATTGACGGCCGAGCCAATCCCGGTTTGGGTGGCGGATTACGTGCTGCCGGGTTATGGAACCGGGGCGATCATGGCTGTGCCGGCGCATGATGAGCGGGATTACGCGTTTGCGATGGCATATGGCCTGCCGGTTGCAGAAGTGGTAAAGGATGTTGTGGATTCGGAGGCCGGCAGGGATGCCGGCGCTGTGGGGACTGGCAACGCATGTTACTGTGGGAATGGGGTCATGGTGAACTCCGGACCGTATGACGGGCTGGACTCTGAGACCGGCGGCGAACGGATCACGGCAGAAATGGTCAGACGCGGCGTGGGCGAAGAAAAAGTTAACTACAAGATGCGCGATTGGCTGATCTCGCGCCAGCGATATTGGGGCGCGCCGATCCCGATGATTCACTGCGACAGATGCGGCACCGTGCCTGTACCGGAGGAGGATCTGCCGGTTCTGCTGCCCGATACAGTGGACTTCGCGCCGTCGGGAGACGGCCGATCTCCCCTGGCGAGGATGAGCGCATGGACCCAGACAACGTGCCCCGAATGCGGCGGACCGGCGCAGCGAGAGACGGATACGATGGACGGCTTCGCCTGTTCGTCCTGGTATTATTTGCGTTTCGCAAGCCCAAATTATGAAGCGGGGCCGTTCGATCCTCAGGAGATGGAACGCTGGCTGCCGGTCGATACGTACGTAGGCGGCACGGAGCACGCGGTGATGCACCTGCTGTATGCACGATTCTGGACGAAAGTGATGTACGACGCTGGCCTGGTTCCATTTGTTGAGCCTTTCAAGCAGCTGCTGAACCAGGGCGTGATGCATTCGGCCGTTGACGGGCAGCGGATGTCCAAGTCAAAGGGGAATGTGGTCACGCCGGACGAAGTTGTGGCTGCATACGGCACGGACGCGCTGCGGGTCTATATCCTATTCCTGGGGCCATTTGATGCGGATGTAATATGGGACGATCGCGGCATTGTTGGCGTGACACGATTTCTGGATCGCTTCTGGCGGCTGGCGACGCGGGATGTCGGTGAAACGGCGCAGCCATGGGTGGAAGAGGCAGTCTTTGAGCAGCGCCGGCAGCAGATTATCAAGCAGGTCACTGAAGATATGGGGCGCTACCGGTACAATACGGCCGTGGCGGCGCTGATGGGATATCTGAACGTTCTGTATGAGTGGATGGAGGTGATGACGCACGGGCAGTGGCGGTCGGCCGTGGAGACGCTGACGCTGTTGTTGTGCCCGATGGCGCCGTTCATTGCGGAAGAGGTGTGGCAGAACGTGCTGGGCCACAGGGAGTCGGTGCACCGGCAGGAATGGCCGTCCTACAGCGAGGCCCTGGCGGCGCAACGCAGGGTGACAATCGCGGTTCAGGTGAACGGCCGTGTGCGCGATAGAGTAGAGGCGGCAAGCGGCGCTGCAGAAGATTCGCTGCGCGAGCTGGCACTGGGCAGCAGAAAGGTTCAGCGCCACCTAGATGGCAAGGAAATTCGCAACATCGTCGTTGTGCCCGATCGCCTGGTGAATATCGTGGTCTAGACAGCGGACAATAGTCGAACTGCCAGCGATCCTTGTGATAGAATCAGGCGTTCATGAACCGCGATCTGGAGCGCACGATTTCCGGTGTGCAGACAATAAGCATCATCATTCCCAGTCTCAATTCGCCGATACTTGACCGGGTCATCAACGCGATTCTTGACCAGGATATGGCGAGCGCAATAAACGAGGTGGTTGTAGTTGGCAAGGACGATGCAGGGTTGGTGCCTGAGGCGCCCGTCGTGCGACTCATCGACACAGGCCGGCCGGTAGACGCTTCTACCGCGCGGAACCTGGGTACCAAGGCGACAACGGGAGATTTGATAATCTTCCTGGACAGCGACTGCATCCCCCAGCCGGAGTGGCTGGCGTGGCATATCGCGGCTCATGAGGCAGGACATCGTGTTGTGGGCGGCGGGGTTTTGCCTGCTGGCTCCGACTATTGGCATCTCACTTATAATCTTTCGATGTTTCATGAGGTTTTCAGCACGGCGCCTGCCCGATCACGGCCGTTTTTGCCGACGCTCAATCTTTCGGTTGAGCGCGTGGTGATAGACACTGTGGGCGGTCTGGATGAAAGTTTGAAGTATAGTCACGATCTTGACTGGACCACGCGTATGCATGCGGCCGGTTTTCAGCCGTGGTTCTGCCCGCAGGCGGCTGTGGAACATGTTCACAACCGGCACACCATGCGGCAGGTTTGGGACGATTGCGCTATAAATGGACATTATGCGCGGCAGGTACGTGTTGAGCATACTGAGGAACTGGGAACGCCGGCTATTTTTCGTTCCCCGAACCTCATACGCCTTCTGTCTCCATTTATTGCGCTGGGAGTGACGGCGCGGATCGTGGGCAAACGGCCGGAGACAATGCTGCAGCATATATCGACGATACCGGCTGTTTTCCTTACAAAAATAGCCTGGTGTTGGGGCGCCGGCGGTGAAGCCGGCGCTTCATCTGCCAAAAAGAAGTGAGCATCATTATCTGATGAATTCTTTGAATCGCTTTACTCGAGAACGCAAACTAAAAATGCTGCCAAAATGGTGGCGCGACCGCATCGAGGTCAATTGGCGTGAATCGCAGCGCTTGCTGGAGCAGGCGCGGCGGGAGATTCCAGCCGGCGCGCTTGTCCTGGACGCTGGCAGTGGCCAGGGGCGCTACAGGGATTATTTCGATCACACACGCTACATCGGTCTGGATCTGGCTGTCGGCGATGAGACCTGGGACTACAGCGGGTTGGATACGGTCGGCGATTTACGTGAAATCCCTTTCCCAGATGACAGCTTTGATGCGGCCGTGTGCGTGCAAACATTGGAGCATGTGAATGATCCGTTCCAGGTGATCGGCGAAATCGGCCGCGTGCTGAAGCCGGGCGGCCGTTTTTACCTGTCGGCGCCGCAGGCCTGGCACCAGCACCAGAAGCCGCATGACTTTTTTCGCTATACGTCCTTCGGCTTTAATCACCTGTTGGAGCAAAGCGGGATGAGACTGCTGGAGATACGGCCGATGGGCGGGTATTTCTGGTTTCTTTCGTTCAACCTGCAGATGCTTCATTTCTGGATCTTCCCGCGAGTTACAAAGCGCTGGGAATGGTGGGTACAGCTTCCTTACCAGATCGTTGTACAGGCGGTATTTTTCGCTTTGCTTCCGCTCTTGCTCTATTACCTAGACGATATCGACACTGTCAAAGACCATACAATGGGCTGGGTTTGCATTGCCGAGAAGGTCGGGGGCGACCTATCCCAGGAGATAGATGAACACGCTGCAGAGGCTGCTGAGTAATACGATCCTGGCTTTCATCGCCAACACGATTGCCAAGGTCAGCAGCAGCATTCTCTTTATCTTCATCGGCCGGGTGATCGGTCCGGAAGAAGCGGGTATTTTCAATCTCGGCGTCACTTATTACGCGATCCTGCTGGCACTTTCCACTCTAGGGCTGCATGAACTGTTGGTGCGCGAAGTCGCGCCGCAGCGGGAAAAGAGCGGCCGTTACCTCACTAACTACATCATTATGCGCCTGGTCAGTTCCACGGCGCTTTATCTTGGTCTGCTACTCTTTCTGCAGCTCAGCTTGCCGTACAGCGCGGAGACTGAAAGCGTCCTGCGCATCATGTCGCTGGCCATTTTCCCGGAGGCGATTTTTAGTTTATGCCAGGCGCTCTTTATCGCGCACGAACGCCAGGCGGCGCCTACTGTATCAGCGCTGCTTAATGCAGCGGTTCGCCTGGGCCTCGGTCTATACTTGCTGCAGCAGGGCGCAGGAGCAGTGACCGTGGCCTGGGTGATGCCGATCAGCACAACGATCGGCCTGCTGGTCTTCCCGCCGGCGCTCATCAGTCTGGCAAGACGCGCGCCGCAGAGCGAAGCGGCGCGTTTTGACTATCGTTTCAGCTTGCAGCAGCTGCACATGACGTCCGGTTTTGTCCTGCTGGAACTGTTTCAAACACTCAACTTTCAGGCGGACACGTTTATCCTCTCGATTATGATGACGGAAGCCGATATCGGTTACTACGGCGCGTCACAAACTATCCTGGCCGGCGTTTTAATGATACCGATGGCGATACGAATGGCGCTGTACCCGCTGATGGCGCGCGTCAGCAGCGAGAATGGGAGCAAGCTGCGTTACCTCTACCATAAAGCCGGCCAATATGCGCTTATGATCGGGATTCCCATGGCGGCCGGGGTGACTATTCTGGCCGCGCCGATGGTCGAACTTCTTTTCGGGCTGGATTTTGGTCCAGCGATTCCAGCGCTGCAGATAAGCGTCTGGTCCATTGTTTTCGATCTAGCGACAGTACCCAATGCCAGATTGATGCTTATTAAGGGGAGGCAAACACCCGCGAGTTGGCTGCGCGGGATCGGTACCGTGGCAAGCGTGGGGCTGAATTTGCTGCTGATTCCCAGATTCGGTATCAACGGCGCGGCGCTCGCCCGCGTGCTGGCCACAGCTATCTTCTCCCTGGCTATTTATTTTTACGTGCAGCGAAACCTGTTGAAGGATTCGCTGCTGCCGTTGGTCATTCGGCCGCTTCTGGCTACGGTTGGTATGGCGATCGCGGTCTGGTGGCTGCGGGACGGTTCTCTGATCATTTCGACAATGGCAGGCATCGTTGTCTATGGGATCCTTATTGTTGTGCTGGGCGGGGTTACCGAGGAAGATAGAGCGTATTTCCGGCAGTTGTGGGTCTTCAAACCTGAAACATAGTTTTTATTGATTGAGTGAAGTTGTGAGAGCGTCGATCAGGGCATATATAAACCAGCTGTTCATCAGATACCCGGCTTTCGGCCGTCTGGGGTATGATTTCCTGCGTGTTTCCGGGCTTGATCGTTCTACGCGATCGCTGAGAAAGTATTTTAAAAAGCTGGCTCAGCAAGGTTTTTATCCGCAGGTCGTGGTCGATGTGGGCGCGAATCACGGGGGCTGGAGCCAGGAGGTTGCTTCAGTTTATGATTCGGCCCGATTCTTCTTAATCGAGCCGCAGGAAGAGATGCGGCCTTTTCTCGATCATTTCTGTTCGCAAATAGAGGGATCCAGATGGTTTGCGGGCGGCGCCGGGTCGGAAGTCGGGCACATGGATCTAACGGTATGGGATGATTACCAGGGTTCCGCTTTTCTTTCCCCGGACGTAGAGGCCATGGTGCCTGAATTGAGGCAGCGCAAGGTACCTGTATATACGCTGGATCACTTAATAGGCAGCGGCGAGCTGCCAATCCCCGATCTGATAAAAATCGATGTTCAGGGGTATGAAATGGAAGTGCTTCAAGGGTGTATGCGCTGTTTTGGGAAAACCGATATGTTTGTTGTGGAAACATCCTTGTTTCATCCCCTGAATAACCGCCCGAGCTTCTACCGCGTATTAGAACTCATGGAAGCGTATGGTTATGCCGTTTATGATCTGCTGGATTTCAAATACCGGGGAGATGGTGCGCTGGCGCAGATCGATGTATGTTTCTTGAGAAGGCAAAGCCCGCTGGCGCTGAAGCTGCGCGGGCGAAAGAAGTAAGCAGCAGGATGAAGAAGACTCTCGTAATTGGAATGGATGGCGCGCCGTACCCATTGATAAAGAAGTGGGCGGCGTCGGGCGATTTGCCAAACCTGGCGCGGCTGATTGAACGTGGCAGTTTCGGTGTGCTGCGTTCGACGATGCCGGTGCATTCGCCCACGGCATGGGCGTCATTCTTGACCGGGCTAAATCCCGGCCAGCATGGGGTTTTTGATTTTGTGCGGCGGGAGCAAGATAGTTATGAATTGAAGGTTGTGCGGGCCGATCAAATTGCCGGGGCTTCGTTGTGGCGATTATTGAGCGAACACGGCCGTCAGGTGGGCGTCATGAACGTGCCTATGACTTACCCGCCGGAGGCGGTCAATGGTTTTCTGTTGAGCGGCCTGGGCACGCCTGACTTCGTTAATTACAGCTTTCCCGCGGAGTTGAGCGATGAGCTGAACGAGCAGGGGTACCGCGTCAACAAGAAGTTTTTCTTCAGGCCCGATATGCAGGATGAATGGCTCGATGATATCCATGAGATTACGGACATTCGGGGAAAAGCGGCTTTGCGCCTGATGCGGGAACGGCCGTGGGATTTCTTTATGGTCGTCTTCCGTAACAGCGACGAGATTTGCCATTTTTACTGGCACCATATGGATGAAACAGATCCGCGCCATGATGCGAACGCCCCCCTGCGCTACCGGACGGCGATCATGGACCTCTACCGCAATATTGACAGCTGGATCGGCAAAATCGTGGACCTTGCCGGCCCAGACTGCAATGTGGTCGTGATGTCGGATCACGGTGCGGGACCTCTTTACAAAGACGTTTTCCTGAATGAATGGCTTATTGAGCGAGGGCTGTTGGTGCTGAACGAAGCGCCCGCGGCGCGGAGCGGTTGGTTTGGCCTGGTACGCCGAATCGGGCTGACGCGTGAAAATATCAGCAATACGTTGACGCGCCTCGATTTACACCGCCTGGAGGTATTAATTAAGCGCGTTCTGGGCGACCGCATCTATGTGCTGCCGCGTGATGAACGGCCGGAATTTCTGCAAGCCATTGATTGGGCGAAGACGCGGGCATACAGCTTCGGATATTACGGGCAGATATTTATTAATCTGAAGGGAAGAGAACCCAAGGGTATTGTCGAAGCGGGCGAAGAATATGAAACGCTGCGTAAAGAGATCGCGGAGGGCTTGCAGGAACTGCGCGATCCTGAGGATGGGAAAAAGGTAGTTGACGAGGTGTATTTCAAAGAAGAGTTGTACAGCGGGGAATTCTTCAGCGACGCGCCGGATCTGCTGACGGTTATGCGCGGTTTCACATACATGACCCGAAAGGGGTATGAATTTGCGGCGCGGCGCGGCGAATTATTTCGCGCGCCTTACACGGCAGAGACGGGCAGCCACCGCCTGGAAGGCATCCTGATCGCCGCAGGGCCGGACATCAAACGCCAGCCCGATCTCGCAGAAAGCGAGCTTCCCGATCTGGCGCCATCAATCCTGTATTTGCTGGACTCACCTGTCCCAAATTATATGGACGGCCACATTATTGAAGCGATGCTGCGGCCCGAGCTTCTCAAAGAACGGCCGCCGCAGTATGAGGAACGGCCGATTTCATACCGGGATGATCATCCGGCGGACTGGAATGCCGCCGCGGAGGCTGAAATCACTGAGCGCTTGAAAAAGCTCGGTTATCTGGGCTGATCCGGCAAAGTTACTCCCTGTAATAACCCATATGGGTTATTGAATTAAGCCCTTTTTAGTCGATATAATGAGACTAGAAAATTAGTTTGTTGTATTCACTTAGTTTGTGAAAGGAGAATTTCATGAAGAAAGTACTTCCAATTCTTGTACTAGCATTAGTTTTGTTAGTAGTGGCCGGTGGGGTCTTCGCCCTTCCCGGATCGGGCTGGAAATCAGGCCAGCAGGTTCAGAATGTTGGCGGCTCGAGCGGGCAGATCGTGTTGACCGCTTATGATCAGTCCGGCACCAGCTTTGACTGCGGCACGGAGACCGTTGCTCCCGGTGCGTCGGTCACTTACCTGACCGATGTTGACTGCCCGGTACCGGCAGGCTTCCTCGGCTCGGCTGTTGTTAGCGCTGACCAGCCAATTGCGGCAATCGTCAACGTGAACAACCGCGGCACAGGTCTGGCCGCCGGTCAGTACCAGGGCACCGACGGTGCGGATGTAGCCACGGAGATTAACTTCCCGCTGGTAAAGGCCAATCACTTCGGCCGCACGACCACGTTCTACATCCAGAACGCAAGCCAAAGCCCGAACGACATTTCGGCCGTATTTTCAGTCAACGGTATGACTTACAATTTCAATAAGACCGGCGTTCCGGCCAATGCAATGGTTGTTATTGGCCCTGGAGATGCCGGTGTACCTGCCGGTGATAACCAGGTAGGCAGCCTCGTCGTAACGGGCACGCAGCCTCTGGCTGGTTCATCGCTGGAGCACGAGACAAGCGCCCCGGTTGGTGAGAACCTGCAGGCTTCGAAGGCCTTTACCGCTGCTGACGGCGCGAGCGAAGTCTACTGCCCGCTGTATCGCAAGAACCACACAGCGAAAGGCCAGACGACCGGCGCCCAGGTCCAGAACGTGGGCGGCGCTGCAGTAAATGTCCAGTTTACGTTTAATTCCGACAAGGGAACCTACGGACCATACGCCGCTAATATCGCCCCCGGTGCTTCGCATACCTTC